>DATKCQ010000036.1:0-9558 GCA_035513135.1 Thermohalobaculum sp. | reverse complement strand
TCATTCGGCAACAGCGGCGCGAGCCGCGCGTACTGCTCCTCAGAGAGCCAGAATTCCGCAGATCCCATCCCAAACTCCTTTTCGGAATTTGAATCAGATCTCCGCAACAATGGGAATCCCTTTTATGGGTCCCGAGCCTAGGCCGCGCGCGGCGGCGGGAAGGCGGCGAGGTTGCGCGGGCGCGGGCCGCTGAACGTGGTTCGGTGCATCAGCCGGCGGTGGCCGTGGTAGTCGTTCACCGCGTAGTGCTGGGTGAACAGGTTGTCCCAGATCGCCACGGCGCCCGGCGTCCAGCGGAAGCGGCAGACGAACTCGGGGCGGGTGGCGTGCTGCTGGATCTGCGCGAGCAGCGGGCGGCTCTCGGCCTCGGAGAGGCCGTCGAGGCGGGCCACGTAGGTCGGGTTGAGGAACAGCGCGGCGCGGCCCGTGACCGGGTTGCGCAGCACGGCGGGGTGGCGGCGCTCCGCGTCCGCCGTCGGGTCGCCGCGCGCCATGGTGATGGAGCCGCCGGAGCGCTCCTCGGGCGGGGGCGCCCACTTTACCCCGTAGGGCTTGCCCACATGGATGGCGTCGCGCCCGGCGAGCAGCGCCTGCAGGGGGCCGGGCAGCGCCTCCCAGGCGGCGGCCGAGCCGGCCCACAGCGTGTCGCCGCCGACGGGCGGGATCACTTCGCCGGCGAGGATCGAGCCGGCTGGCGGCGTCTCGAGGAAGCTGAAATCGGTGTGCCAGTCGCCGCCGAACACGCCGCCGCGCTCGTCGGCCTCCTTGAGCACGCGGATCACCTCGGGCTCGCCCTCGAGCGGCGCCACGTAAGGCAGTTGCATCGGCTCGCCGAAGGCGCGGGTGAGCGCCTTGAGCTGGTCGAGCGAGAGGTGCTGGTCGCGAAGGAACAGCACCTGGTGGCGGGCCAGCGCCGCGCGCAGGCGCCCGGCGAGGTCGGCGGAGACCGGCTGCCTGAGGTCGATGCCCTCGATCTCGGCGCCGATGCTGGCGGTGAGCGGGCGTTCGCTGAGCATGACGGGCCTCGTTCAGCTCGCGTAGTCCGAGCCCTCGGCGTCGAGGATGGCGCGCAGCTCGGCGAGGTGGCGCTCGGCCTGGCCGGGATATGACTCGACCTCGGCCGCGGTCTTCTCGGCGATCTCGTCGGGCAGCACGCGCAGGGGGCGGCCGGTCCACAGCGCCTTGATGTAGGTCTCGGCCGCGCGCTCGAAATAGTAGAGGCGGTTGAAGGTGTCGGCCACCGTCGCGCCGGTGACCATGATGCCGTGGTTCGCCATGACGAGGACCTTCTTCGCCGGGTCGGCGAGATGGGCGCAGGCGCGCTCGGCCTCCGCCTCGAAGGCCAGCCCGCCATAGTGCTCGTCGATGGCGACGCGGTCGAAGAACATGGCGGCGTTCTGGTCGACCGGCGGCAGGCGCGAATCGGCGAGGCTGGCCAGCACCGTGGCGTGGACCGCGTGCACGTGCATGGCGCAGCGCGCGTGCGGGCAGCGCCGGTGCAGCGTGCCGTGCAGGCCCCAGGCGGTGGGGTCGGGCGCGTCCGGGCGCTGCATGGTGGCCGGGTCGTCGGCGTCGATCAGCAGCAGGTCCGAGGCGCGGACGCGGCTGAAATGCATCTGGTTGGGGTTCATCAGGAAGCGCCGGCCCTGGGCGTCGACCGCGAGCGAGAAATGGTTCGCCACCCCCTCGTGCATGCCGAGCCGGGCGGTCCAGCGGAACGCGGCGGCGAGCTCGGCGCGCTCCGCCCGGTGATCGAGGTTGTGGCCGGCGTGGTTGCGGGGGTCGTTGCGGGGGTCGGTATTTGTGTCGGGCGGGCTGGCGAGGCTCATGCGGGTCTCCCTCATTGCCGGCACGATGCTCGCCGGGCCGGGAGCGATTGGCAAGGGGGATTGCGTGGAGGGTGGTCCAGGCGCGCGCAGCGATTTTCGTCGGCAGGCGAATCGGACATGCTGCGCCCGGCTCCTTTCCCGACGGCTTGGGGACGCCTTGTGCGTGCGTCCCGTGCACGCCTTCGCCGCGAAGGGCAGGCACACGCCCCGGGATAGGCGGTCGGCCGTGGCTCAGCCCGCGTCCTCGTCGAGCGCCTCGACCCAGCCGTTCGCCCAGGAGAGGTGGTCGGCGCTGTCCTCGGGGTGCGGATTGTCGGCCAGGATGGCGCCGGCCCGGTAGGCGGCGTAGCCCTCGTCATAGGCCGGGATGCGCGCGTCCATGCGGCCCTCGGCGCGGGCGCGCGCGAGGCCGCGCACGAAGTCGGCGAACTCGGGATAGACCATGAGGTCGGCGAGGTCGAAGCCCGACGCGTGCTCGGCCAGCGCCTCGCGGCCGCGCGCGGTGATGGCGAAGCGCTCGCCGCCGGCGGGGGCGATCAGCCGGGCCTCCGCCAGGTAGCGGCGCAGCGCGTCGAGGCGCGCGCCGATCTCGTCGTCGCCGTAGGGCGGGCGCTCGCGGGCGCGGGCGAGCAGCTGGCGCAGCCGCCCGGCGCAGGCCGCCAGCGAGGTCTCGCCGCCGGCCGCCTCGCGCAGGATCAGCAGCATCAGGTGGGGCGTGTTGAGGAGCGGATACTCGCGAAAATGCATGGCGCTCGCGCGGCTGAGGGGGCCCCGCCTTTCTATGCGCGCGCCGGCACGGAGGGAAGGGTCCGGGGCGCGGCACCAGCCTGCGGCGGGTTGGCACGCCGGGGGTGCGACGTGCGGCGCGGTGGCGGGCCGGCGGGATCAGGCGCCTGCCGGCGCGACCCTGCCCGGCGCCTCGGGTTGCGTCGGGTCGGGTTGCGTCGGGTCGGGTTGCGTCGGCTCGGGGCGAGCGAAGGCGGGGGCGGCGCGCTGGCCGATCTGCCCGGCCTCGTAGCCGAAATGCGCCGCCCAGCCGCCGAGGCGGCGGTCGAGCAGGGCGCGCTCCTCGTCCCCGGCCTTCGCCACCCCGCGGCTGAGCACCTGCGGATTGGCGCCGCCGAACAGGTCGGGGCGCGGCGCCAGGCCGAGCCGGGCGGTGAGCCAGGCGGCGGCCGCGCCGGGCGCGGCGACGGCGTCCTCGATATGCAGGCGCAGCAGGGGCAGGCCGAGGCTCGCGGCCTCCGCCTCGGCGGCGGTCCAGGCGCGGCAGTAGCTGTCGACCCAGCGGGCGGCGGTGGTCAGCTCGCCGGGACCCCAGCTCATGGCGAGCAGCGACCAAGCGATCGCGCGCGGGTCGCGCATCACGTGCAGGAAGCGCGCGCCCGGGGCGAGGCGGGCGAGAAAGCCGATGGCCAGCAGGTTGTGCGGGGTCTTCTCGACGAAGAGCAGGTCGCGCGGGGCGTCGTCCGCGGGTGCGTCGTGATTCGGCGCATTGCCGTCCGGTGCATCCCTTTCCGGCCTGCCGTGGCCGGGCGCCCGGCCGGCCAGCGCCGCGATGCGGGCGAGGAGCCCCCGCGCCGCGGCGAGGTAGCTCTCGGCGGTCTGCGGGACGGGGTGGCCGTCCTCGATCAGTGCGGCGGTGAAGCCATCGAAGGCGCCGCGCCAGCCTTGAACCGGGGCGGCCGAGGTCAGCGGCGCCTGGCCGTAGCGGCCTTCGATGAGCGCCTCGCTCATGTGGCGGAACTGGTCGAGCGCGATCGCCGCGCGGTTCGGCGAATAGGTCTCGACCAGTGCATGATAAAGATCGAGCAAGCCGTTCTTTTCGCAAAATATCTTGAGCTCGATGTCTTTCAGGGCGCGGACCCCGGGATGCAGGCCGAGCCGGTCGGCGACGAAGCTGGTGCCGCTGCGGCCGGGGCCGCCGACGAACAGGTAGTGCATGTATCGCTCCCTGCGCGAGGTGTTCCGGATGGCGTGTGCCCGTGTCGCGCGGGCGTCAGACGGCGACGCGGCCGGCGACCCCGCCGAGGCGGACCAGCGCGCCGAAGGCGCCGCGCGTGCCGCCGGCGCTGGCCAGCGCGCGCGCCGGGGGGCTGCTCTCGAGATAGGTCGTGCCGCGGAAGTGCGGGCCGGGGTCGCGGCCCTCGCCGCTGCCGTCGTGCAGGAAGTGGGCGAGCGGCGTGCTGATTTGCCCGAGGCGGAAGGCGGCCGCGAGGTCGCCGTGCTCGGCGAGATACCAGCGGCTGTCGAAGAACTCCACCGGCTCGATGCCGGCGGGCAGGCCGGTCGTCAGGTAGTGCCACAGCAGCGTGCCCTCGCGCCGGCCGGCCCGGGCCGCGAGCGGCCAGGGGTCGCTGCCGAGGGCGCGGTCGAGATAGTCCGAGGAGACGAAGAACTCGTTTGGGTCGTAAAGCCGGCGCGAGCCCAGGCGTTCGTAGTGGTCGAGGGCGTCGCGGTAGTCGCCGGCGGCGACGGCCTCGGCGGCGTCCGGGTAGGCGGCGAGATAGAAACGCGCGTCGAACAGGTCGGCATAGGCCGTCGCGAGCCGGTGCGCCGGGACGATCAGGCCGGCGATGGCGCCGGGGCGTGCCTCGCGCAGCCAGTCGCGCAGGCTCCGCGCGCCCGGCGGGCAGGCGTAGGGGTCGGGGAACGTTTGGCGCAGCTGGGCGTGGCCGCGGTAGAGGCGGCGCGCCGCCGGGGTGACGGGCGTGCCGTCGTCGAACGCGTCGAACGCCGGCCGACGCTGCTCGAGCTGCGCCTGGCCGTGGCGGGCGATGGCGGCCTCGTAGAGCCGCTCGATCTCGGCCACGGCGCCGGCGCCGGACGCGAAGATCTCGCGGATGCGCCGGTGCGTGCCGGCCGGGCCGGTGCCGGAGAAGTGGTAGGTGACGAGCGGCCAGCCATCGACCGTGAACGAGGCCGGGTCGTCCGGCTGGTTCTGGCGCAGGGTGCGCTGCGACAGGTTCCAGCTGGCCACGTCGAGGTTGGGCACCTTGAGGATCTTCACGCCCTCGAACATGGCCGGCGCCAGGTCGACCCAGCGCTGGTCGGTGAACAGGCCGCGGGCCCGGTCGTCGAAGCAGTGGCGGTCGAGCCGGGCCGCCCACCAGCGGGCGAAGGCCATGCCCCGCGCGTCCGGGCGCACCACCAGGTGGCCGAGGTTGTAGACGCCGTGGGCGGCGACGGAGAGCTCGGTCAGCTCGACGCCGGTCTCGCTCTCCTCGGGCGCCAGGATGTGGGGCACGAGGCCGATCGAGGCGTCGCCCAGATAGCCGTCGATGGCCGAGAGCGGGTTGAACACCATCACGTCGGGGTCGAGATAGATGGCGAGGTCGGGGGCGTCCTCCTCGATCAGGCGCAGGAGCGCGCGGCCCTTCACCGCGGTGCACAGCTCCATCACGTTGTGCTGGAAGATCCAGCCGCGGTCGTAGCCCAGATCGGCAGGCAGCCAGATGCGCTCGAACGGCTCGGCGGCCAGGTCGAGCCAGGGCGGCGGCACGTCGTTGAGGCACAGGGTGAGCGTGGCTCCGGGCTCGGCGGCGGCCAGGCTCTCGGCCAGCACGCGCGCTTTCGGCAGGTAGTTGAGCGCGCAGCTCGTGTAGACCGAGATGCTCATGCGGCGGCGTCCGCCGGCGCCGCGCCGGGGGCCGGGCGGGCGGCGCGCAGCTGCTCGATCTCGCGCCGCATCAGGCGCAGCTCGCGGTCGCGATCGGCCAGCGCGGCCTGCAGCTCGGCGATGTTTTTGGCTTCGAGCACGGTCTGGGCCGTCTCGCGCCCGGCGAGCAGCGCCCATTTGCCGGGCCCGGCGACCGCGGCGCAGCGCGTCAGGTCGGCGAGGTAGAGGGCGATGTCACGCGCCCAGGGCCGGCGGTCCTCGAACGTCATCGAGTGGCCCTCGCCGGGGCGAATGGAGATATGGCCGAAGATGCCGGGCAGCTCGACCACCTCCGGCAGGGCCGGGTCGCTGAGCACCAGCAGGTTGAGCGTGTAGTCCTCGCTGAGGTCGTGGCGGAAGGCGAAGGCGTCGAGCCGGGCGACCAGGCGCTCGCGCGGCACGATCAGCGCGCAGACCGGCAGCCGGTTGACGCCGCCGAACATGCGCCGCCAGCCGCAGGCCGGGTAGGTGGCGCGCTGCGTGCGCCGGGCCAGCACGTGGCGGCCCGACGGGGTCTCGGTCCATTCCTCGTCGTGCGCGGCCGAGGCGGTCACCATCAGCGGCCGGGCGCCGAGGAAGAGGGCCCGGCGCATCTCGCCGAAGGCGAACAGGTCCACATGGTCGTCATCGTCCACGACGGCGACGTAGTCGCCCGTGGCGGCGCGGATCCCGGCGAGCAGGTTGGTCACGCGGCTGTGGCCCTCGGGCGGGTTGCGTTGCAGGCGCAGCCGGAGGTTGGCGAACTTGCCGCGCAGGTCCTCGAGCGCCGCCTCGCAGGTCGCGCGCGGGGTGTCCGAGGACAGCACCACCTCGATATCGGCAGCCGCGCGTCGGGCCCGGGTGATCGAGGCGAGCAGGCGCTCGAGCAGGTGCGGGCGGGTGAAGCGGGTGCGCGTGACGATGCTGAGCGAGAGCGGGTCGCACAGCGCGTCGATGGCGCGCTCGGCCGCCTCCTGCAGCGCTTCGCGGGGTTGCTCGCCGGCCCCGTTCGGGCTGCCCGGGCCGCCCGCGGCGGGCGCGATGGCGACCGGGCCGGAAAGCGTGGCGAACACCTCGCCCGGCAGGCTGTCGCCGAACCATTGCCCGAGCTCGTGTCCGAGCCGCGCCGGGTCGCGGGCGCGCAGCCCGCCATGCACGCTGGCGACCAGCTCGGGCAGATAAAGCGCGACCCGGCCGTGCCGGTAGCCCTCGGCGATCAGCAGGGGCTCGAGCGCCGTGTCGGGCAGGGTCCGGCCGCCCCCGGCGAGCCCGCTGAGCCAGGCGGCATCGACCAGGGTCAGGTCGGGCAGCGCGTCGTGCAGCGGGTTCGGGTGCGGGTCGAGCGGCAGGTGCGGGGTGGCCGAGGCGTAGAGGGCCGAGACCCGGCCGCCGGCGACGGTGAGCCCCGCCGCTGCGGCGAGCGACCAGCGCCCGGCCAGCGGCGCCAGGCGGGCGCGGGCCGCGGCGATGCGGGCGGGCAGCCCCTCGTCGAGCACCAGGCCGGGGTTGCGGATGAGCACGACGGCCTCAATCCCCGGCGCCGCGGCGAGGCGTGCCGCGAGGGCTCCGGCGGCGTTGCCGCGGTGGCGCTCGATCCGCCCGGCGCCGGCGAAGAAGCCGCTCTCGAGATCGCCCGATGCGTCGAGCGCGGTGCGCTCGACCAGGAAGGCGGCGCCTTCGAGGCCGGGCGCGTCGATACGGAACGAGACGAGCATCGGCGATCCTCGCGGGGCTGCGTTCAGGCGATCTGGCGCAGCTCGGCCGCGGGCCGGGCGGACCCGCTCGCGTCGGCCAGCGCCAGCAGGTGGCGGCCGTAGCCGGTGCGCTCGAGCGGCCGGGCGAGGCGCATGAGCTGCCCGGCGTCGATCAGCCCGCGGCGGAAGGCGATCTCCTCGAGGCAGCCGAGCTTGAGCCCCTGCACGTGCTCGACCGTGCGCACGAAGGCGGCCGCCTCGAGCAAGCTGTCATGCGTGCCGGTGTCGAACCAGGCATAGCCCGCGCCGAGCCAGCTGACCTCGAGCGCGCCCTCGGCGAGGTAGGTGTCGAGCAGTGCCGTGATCTCCAGCTCGCCGCGGGCCGAGGGGGTGAGCGTGCGCGCACGCGCGCTGGCCTGGTGGTCGAAGAAGTAGAGGCCGGTGGCGGCGAGGTTCGACCTGGGCCGCGCCGGCTTCTCCTCGAGGCTCAGCGCGCGGCCCCTGGCGTCGGCCTCGATCACGCCGTAGCGCGCCGGGTCGGCGACCGGGTGGCCGAAGACGCGCGCGCCGAGAAGCTGGCGGTCGGCCTTGGCCAGCAGGCGCTCGAGCCCGGTGCCGTGGAAGATGTTGTCGCCGAGCACCAGCGCCGAGGGGGCGCCGTCGAGGAACGCCTCGGCCAGGATGAAGGCCTGGGCGAGGCCGTCGGGCGAGGGCTGGGCGATGTACTCGAAGCGCATGCGGAGCTGGCTGCCGTCGCCGAGCAGCCGGCGGAAGGCGGGCTGGTCCGGCGGCGTGGTGATCACCGCGATCTCCTCGATTCCCGCCATCATCAGGACCGCGAGCGGGTAGTAGACCATCGGCTTGTCGTAGACCGGGAGAAGCTGTTTGGAGACGCCCAGCGTGATCGGGTGCAGGCGGGTCCCCGACCCGCCGGCGAGCACGATGCCCTTGCGCTTTCTCATCCGCTTCCTCGCTGGTGGATCGAACTGCCGTGGGTTGACGTGCCGCGGCCGGCCGGGCCGCCGGCCGATGCGGCCATTGGAGGCCAAGGGGCTGACCAAACGGTTAACCATGGGGCGCGCAACGCGAATTTTCTCGCCCGCGCCGTCCCGGTCATCCGCGGCCCGCGATGGCGCCGGGGTCAGCTGCGGTCGCGGATTCCGTAGGCGCCGAGCACCAGGATGCTCCAGGTCGCGAGGGCGAGCAGGAACACGACCGCGGTGAGCAGCGGGCGGTCGGGATACTCGGCCTCCTCGGAGAGCGTCGGCTCGATGTGCGGGGCCAGGTAGCGGTGGCGCCGGCGCGCCTCGGCCTGGGCCTGCTGGTAGGTGGCGAGCGTCATGGTGTAGGCCTGCTCGGCGAACTCGCGGTCGACCACCAGCTCCTCGAAGTCGCCGACCACGTCGCCCAGCGCGCGCGCCCGGCCGGTGCCGGGCACGCTGCCCGAGCCGAGGCGGGTGCGCTCGGCGGCGATGCGTCCCTCGAGCGAATCGATCTGGCGCTTCAGCAGCCCGATGCGCGGGGCCGACTCGGCGAGCGCGCTGCGCAGGATCTGCAGCTGGACGCGGGCCCGGGAGAGCTCCTCCTCGAGCTGGGCCACCAGCTCGATGGCGACGCGGGCGTTCTGCGAGGGGTCGACCTCCTGCTCGAAGTCGCGGAACTCGCGCAGTCTCAGGCGGATGGTGCGCAGGTGCTCCTCGGCCTGCGCCAGCTCGTGCGCGGCGTGGCGCACCGCATCCTCGCGGGCGATGTCGGCAAGGCGGTTCACCAGCTCGGAGCTGGCCGCGAGGATCGCCGCGGCGATCGCCTGCGCCTCGCCGGCGCGGAAGGCGCGCGCCTCGATGGTGACGATGCCGGTGCCGGGGTCGAGCGAGACGTCGACCATGCGGTTCCAGTGCTCGAGCAGCTCCTCGACCGGCTGGTCGCGGCCCAGCGAGTACACCCAGTCCTGCGGCTCGCGGTTCCAGTAGGCCTCGAGCGGCAGGCTGGCGCGCACGGTCTCGACGATCTGCTGGCTGCGGATGAAGTCGTAGAGCACCTGGCCGTCGGTGAGCATGCTCGAGCCGCCGAGCTGGGTGACGGCGCCGAGGATCTCGAGCGGCGCCGAGCTCTCGCTCGAGCGGATCGAGAAGGCGACGCGCGAGCCGTAGCGGTCGGCCGCGGTGATCGCGAGATAGGCGGCGGCAAGCACGGTCGGCAGCACCACGAGCAGCACGAAGGAGGCGGTGACCAGCCAGTGCCGGCGCCTGGCCCGCGAGGGCGGGGCGCCGAGCACGAGGGGCGGCGCGTCCGGCCCGGGGCCGGCCGGCCGGGCCGGGGCCGGCGCAGCATCCTGTCAGCCGCGCAGGAACAGAGTCACCAGCGGATCGGGCCCGCGCTGGCTGCTCCAGTGACCATG
>DATKCQ010000035.1:0-7323 GCA_035513135.1 Thermohalobaculum sp. | reverse complement strand
TGCTGTTTGGTCGGGAGTTCGGCTCGAGGTCGTCACCCATGTCTTAGGTACGTTCTGTCACCCATGTCTCCGGGCCGGACCACGGAAAACAGTGGTGGCGGGGGAGGGACTCGAACCCTCGACCTCAGGATTATGAGTCCTGCGCTCTAACCAGCTGAGCTACCCAGCCACGGTTGCGCCTTCTAAGCACGGCCCCGGGCGCCGTCAAGCGGGCCTGGGCGCACGCTGTCCGGCGGGTCGCCTAGACAATTCGCGCCAGCAGCTCCAGCCAGTTCCGCCGGCAGATCTTGCCGATCAGCTCCTCGCCATAGCCGGCCTGGCGCATGGCGGCGACGAGGCGCGGCAGGCCGCCCACGTCGGCGATCTCGGCGGGCAGGGTGCAGCCGTCGAAATCCGAGCCGAGCGCCACCCCCTCCTCGCCCAGGATGCCGAGCAGGTGGTCGATGTGGCGCAGCAGGGTCGCGAGCGGCACGTCGGGGTTGTCGGCGCAGTCGGCGCGCAGGAACGCGGCGTTGAAGTTCAGCCCGACGACCCCGCCCGACCCGGCCACGGCGCGCAGCTGGTCGTCGGTCAGGTTGCGCGGGCAGGGCGACAGCGCATGGGCGTTCGAGTGCGTGGCGACCAGCGGCGCCGCTTCCATCCGCGCCACCTCCCAGAACCCGCCCGCGTTCAGATGCGACAGGTCGATCATCACCCCGAGCGCCGCGCACTCGCGCACCAGCGCGCGGCCGGCATCGGTGAGCCCCGCCTCGGCCTCGTGGCTCTCGTCGGCGTAGATCGGCGCGCCGATGGCGAAGGCGTTGGGCCGCGACCACACGAGGCCGAGCGAGCGCAGCCCCGCCGCGTGCAGCACCTCGAGCGCGTTGAGGTCCGTGTCGATGCACTCGGCCCCCTCCACATGCGGCAGGATGGCGATCCGCCCCTCGTCCATGGCGTTGCCGATCTCGGCGGCCGAGCTGCACAGCGCCACGTCGTCGGGCAGCTCGGCCGCGAGCCGGCGCAGGCGGGCGAACATCGCCAGCGTGAAGTCGAGCGCCGCCGGCCGCTCCACCGGCGCATAGCGACGCGGGTCGCCGCGGTCGAAGCTGACGATCTCGCCGCCGTCCAGCGCCGGCGTGAACATGGCGAAGAACCCCCCCGCGAAGCCCGCCGCGCGCGCCCGCGGCAGGTCGATATCCAGATCCTCCGCGCCGCTCGCGAAGTCCAGCGCCTCGCCGCGGCGCGCGGCGCGCTCGAGCTTCAGGATCGTGTCGTTGTGGCCGTCGAACACCGGCACCGTGCGGTCGTTCATCCCTCACCCCGTTTCCTCGGGCACGTAGCCCATGCTGGCGCGCAGAAGGTGCCGCGTGTAGTCCTCGCGCGGCTCCATGCGCCGCATGGCGTCCACGTCGAGCGTCTCGACGATGCGCCCGCCCTGCATCACCGCGATCTCCTCGCACATGTGGGCGACCACCGCCAGATCGTGGCTGACCAGCAGGAAGGTCAGCCCGCGCCGGCTGCGCAGGTCGGCCAGCAGGTTCAGCACCTCGGCCTGCACCGAGACGTCGAGCGCCGAGGTCGGCTCGTCGAGCAGCAGGATCCTCGGCTCGAGCATCAGGGCGCGGGCGATCGCCACCCGCTGGCGCTGGCCGCCCGAGAGCTGGTGTGGGTAGCGGAAGCGGAACTCGGGCCCGAGGCCGACCGCGCGCAGCCCCTCCTCGATGCGCGCCTCGACCCGGTCGAAGCGGTGCAGGCGCAGCGGCTCGGAGAGCGTCCGGTCGACCGTGTGACGCGGATGCAGCGAGGCGTAGGGGTCCTGGAACACCATCTGCACCGTGCGGTAGAAGCCGCGCTGGCGCCGCGGGCCCAGCGTCTCGCCCCGCACCGTCAGCCCCCCGGTCCAGTCGCCGATCAGCCCGGCGATGGCGCGCAGCACGGTGGTCTTGCCCGAGCCGGACTCGCCCACCAGCCCGAACGAGCCGCCCTCGGCCACGCGAAAAGTCACGCGGTCGGCGGCGATGGACCGTGCCGTGCCCTCGCCGAAGGCGACGGACAGCCCCTCGGCGCTGATGGCGTCAGGCGAAGGCATCGACGCTCGGCTCCTCCAGCCAGGCCGGGTCGCGGCGCATCACGCTGAGCCGCGGCTTCGGCCGATCCAGCCGCGGCAGCGACTCGAGCAGGGCCCGCGTGTAGGGATGGCGCGCCTCGTTGAGCGCCCCGGCCCGGCAGGTCTCGACGATGCGCCCGCCATACATGATCAGAACCCGGTCGCAGAAGCTCGCCACCAGGTTCAGGTCGTGGCTGACGAAGATCAGCCCCATGCCGCGCTCGCGCACCAGCCGGTCCATGATCTGCAGCACGCTCATCTGCACGGTGACGTCGAGCGCCGAGGTCGGCTCGTCGGCGATCAGCAGGTCCGGGTCCGGCGCCAGCATCATGGCGATCATGATGCGCTGGCCCATGCCGCCCGAGACCTCGTGCGGGTAGAGCCCGGCCACCCGTTCGGCGTCGCGGATCTGCACGGCCTCGAGCATCTCGATCATGCGCGCCCGCGCCTCGCCCCTGGGCGCGCCGGTGTGCAGGCGATAGGCCTCCATGATCTGCTCGCCCGCGGTCATCACCGGGTTGAGCGAGAATTTCGGGTCCTGCATGACCATGGAGATGCGCTCGCCCCGGATGCGCCGCATGGCGCGCTCGCTCAGCCCCATCAGGTCGGTGCCGTCGAAGCCGATGCGCTTCGCCCGGATCTCGCCCGGCGGCCGGATCAGGCGCAGGATGGCGCGCCCCGTCATGGTCTTGCCCGAGCCGGACTCGCCGACGATGCCGACCCGCTCGCGCCCGACCGCGAACGAGACGCCGCGCACCGCCTCGACCACCCCGCCGCCGCGCTTGAAGAAGCGCACCCACAGGTCCTCGACGCGCAGCAGGTCGCTCACCGCCCCGCCCTCTTCGGGTCGAGCACGTCGCGCAGCCCGTCGCCCAGCAGGTTGAACCCGAGCGAGACGATGAAGATGGCGAGGCCGGGGATGGTCGCCACCCACCACTGGTCGAGGATGAACCTGCGCCCCGACGAGATCATCGCGCCCCACTCGGGCAGCGGCGGCTGGGCGCCGAGCCCGAGGAACCCCAGCCCCGCCGCGGTCAGGATGATGCCCGCCATGTCGAGCGTGGTGCGGATGATGATCGACGAGATGCACAGCGGCCAGATGTGCCCGACGATGATCCGCCCCGGCCCCGCGCCCTGCAGGCGGATCGCGGCGATGAAATCGGCCTGCCGGATGGTCAGCGTCTCGGCCCGGGCGATGCGCGCATAGGGCGGCCAGGCGGTCAGCGCGATGGCGAGGATGGCGTTCTCGATGCCCGCGCCCAGCGCCGCCACGAAGGCGAGCGCCAGCACCAGCTTGGGGAAGGCGAGGAACACGTCCGTGAGCCGCATCAGCACCACGTCGACCCAGCCGCCGAGATAGCCCGCGGCGGTGCCGACCAGCAGCCCCGCCACCGGCGCCGTCAGCGCCACCAGCCCGACGATCATCAGGGTGATGCGCGAGCCGTACACGATGCGGCTCCAGATGTCGCGGCCGAGCTCGTCGGAGCCGAGCAGGTAGCCGCCCTGCCCCGGCGCCAGCAGCCGCGCGCCGAGGTTCTGCGCCAGCGGGTCGTGGGTGGCCATCAGCGGCGCCGCCACGGCCATCAGCGCCAGCCCCAGGATGATCGCCAGCCCCAGCACCGCCAGCGGGTTCGCGCTGAAGTTCAGCCAGTTGAGATAGAGCTGCGCCAGCCGCGCCTGGCGCCGCGAGGCGGGCGTCTCCGAGGTCAGCCATTCCTTCCAGGCGAGGCTCATCGCGCCCTCGGATCGACCAGCCGGTAGAGCACGTCCGAGAACATGTTGAGCCCGACGAAGGCGAGCCCCACCACCACCGTGCCGCCCAGCACCGCGTTCATGTCGGCCGAGAGCAGCGCCACGGTGATGTACTGCCCCAGCCCCGGCCAGGCGAAGATGGTCTCGGTCAGCACCGAGCCCTCGAGCAGGTTGGCGTAGGAGAGCGCCACCACCGTGATCAGCGGGATTGCCACGTTGCCGAGCGCGTGGCGCCAGATCACCGCGCCCTCTCCCAGCCCCTTCACCCGCGCCGTGGTGACGTACTCCTTGCCCAGCTCCTCGAGCATGAAGCTGCGCGTCATGCGGCCGATATAGGCCAGCGAGTAGTAGCCGAGAATCGAGGCCGGCAGCACGATGTGGCTGACCGCGTTCCAGAAGATCGCCGTCTCGCCGGCGATCAGGCTGTCGATCAGGATCATGCCGGTCACCAGCGGGATCATGTCCTGGTAGAACACGTCGAGCCGCCCCGGCCCGGCCACCCAGCCGAGGATGCCGTAGAACACCAGCAGCCCGACCAGCCCCAGCCAGAACACCGGCATCGAGTAGCCGAAAAGCCCGATCAGCCGCATCAGGTGGTCCGGCCAGCGCCCCTGGTTGACCGCGGCGATCACGCCCATCGGGATGCCGAAGACCACGCCGATGATGGTGCCCAGCGTCGCCAGCTCCAGCGTCGCCGGCACGACGCGGAAGATGTCGTCGGAGACCGGCCGCGCGGTCAGCCGCGAGATGCCGAAGTCGCCGCGCAGCACATCGCCCAGGTAGTACAGGAACTGCACGATGACCGGCCGGTCGAGCCCCATCTCCTCGTAGACCTGCCGGTAGTACTCGGGGCTCGCGCGCTCGCCGACCACCGCCAGCACCGGGTCGATCGGCATCACCCGGCCGATCACGAAGGTCACCAGCAGCAGGCCCAGCATGGTGATGGCCATCGAGACGATGACCACCGCCAGCCCCTTCAGCCGACGCAGGAGCGGCGCGGTTCGCCCGCGCCGCCCGGTCGCTGCGACCGCCTCGGCCATGCGGCTACTTGGTCACCGTCCAGTAGTAGGCCGCGGTGATCGCCGCGCCGGTGACGAAGCCCTCGACATTGTCGCGCCGGGCGATCTGCTCGATCTTCTGGAACATCGGCGCGAAGGGCGCCACCTTCTGCCAGTCGCGCTGGATGTCGAGATACATCTGCCGGCGCGTGTCGACGTCCGACTCGGCGACCGCCGCCGCGGTGCGCTCGGTCAGTTCCGGGATGTCCCAGGCCACCCGCCAGGCCAGCTTGCCTGTGAGCTGCGCCGCGTCCGCGTTGTCGGGGTTGTGCGCGAAGGTGTCGGCGTTGGTGTGCGGGTCGGGGTAGTCCGGCCCCCAGGCGCCGACATAGATGTCGAAATCGCGCGAGCGGTACTGGCCGAGAATCTGCTTGCCGGTGCCCTGCGTGATCTCGGCCCGCACGCCCGCCTGTGCGAAGGTGTTCTGCAGGCTCTGGGAGACGCTGACGTATTCCTGCTCCGTGCTGGTGATGATCTCGAGCTCGAAGCCGTCCGCGTGCCCCGCCTCGGCGAGCAGCGCCTTGGCCCTCTCCACGTCCAGCGTATAGGGCTTCTCCTCCAGCGCGCCCAGATAGGTCAGCGGCAGGAAGGACTGGTGCACCGTGAACTGGCCCTTGAGGAACGAGCCCGCCATGCCCTCGTAGTCAACCAGCCACTTCAGCGCCTCGCGCACTTCGGGCTTGGCGAGGATCGGGTTCTTCTGGCTCATCCCGAAATACATGATCCGCCCGCGCAGGTCATCGTCGACCGCGATGCCCTCCATGCTGGAGACCGCCTCGATGTCCTCGGGGCTGAGGTTGCGCGCGATGTCCACGTCGCCGCGCTCGAGCAGCAGGCGCTGGGTGGTCGACTCGTCGATGTGGCGCACCACCACGCGCTTCATCGCCGGCGCGCCGCGCCAGAAGTCGGGGTTGGCCTCGAGGGTGTAGCTCTCGTTGGGCTTCCAGTTCACCAGGCGGTAGGCGCCCGAGCCGGCCGAGTTGGTCTTCAGCCAGGCGTTGCCCCAGTCGCCGTCGGCCTCGTTGGCCTTCACCACCTGCGCGTCGACGATGTAGGAGATCGTCGCGGTGAGGCAGTTCAGCACGAAGGACGAGGCGTACTTGCGGTCGGTCGTGAGCTGGAAGGTCGTGTCGTCCACGGCCTTCAGCGTCTCGGCCATGTTGTCCTTGTTCAGCCCGAACTGCGTGAGGATGAACGAGGGCGTCTTCTCCATCGCCACGGCGCGGCGCAGCGAGTACTCGACGTCGTGCGCCGTCACCGGGTTGCCCGAGGTGAAGGTCAGCCCCGCGCGGATGTGGAAGGTGAAGGTGCGCCCGTCCTCGGAGATCTCCCAGCTCTCGGCGATCTCGGGGACATAGCCCTTGGACAGGTCGCTGGGGTCGAAGCTGACCAGCGAGCCGTAGAGGTTGTTGGCGATGTCCGAGCCCGAGAACTCGAAGCTCTCCTGCGGGTCGAGCGAGGTGATGTCGTCGATCCGGGTGGCGATCACCAGGATGTCGGCCGGCGTCTCGGCGGCCGCCATGGGCGCCGACAGGCCGAGCGGCGCGGCAAGCACCGCCGCGAGCGCGGCCGCGGCAAGGTTTGCGGCAAGGTTTCTTGGGAGACTCATGGATTCGTTTCCTCCGTCAAAAAGCCGCCGGGCCTGATCTGCCCGGCGGGCCGGTGCGGCTGGCAGGCCGGCCGCCCCGAATTGTTGGCCGAATTGTTGGCCGAATTGTTGGCCGAATTGTTGTGCGGCGCCGGCGCCGGCAAGCCGGATCGTCGCCGCCGCAACCGGCTCGCGGATACCGTGGTCACGGGTGTCCTCGGGTGTCCTCGGGTGTCCTCGGATCAACGGCGCCGCCCGGCGGTCTCGCCGGCGCCCCGCGGCGCGGATCGTGGGTCGTTTGCGCCGCCGAGTCAACCGGCGTCGAATTGCCATCTTGCTGTCGTGGAGATGTGCAGGCGGGGCCGAAGCGGAGCCGTCAGAGCGCCCGCCCGATGGGCGGCGGCGCGTCGCCGTGCAGGCGGGTCTGCACCCGGTGCCAGGCGCCGTCCTGCTCGCGGCAGGCGAGGCCGTAGCGCGTCACCTGCTCGCCGTTGATCATCACCCGCTCCACGAACTCGCGGCACCAGTGCCGGCTCTCGCTGCGGTAGGTGCGGATCGGGGTGATCGCGACGGTGCCGCCCACATCCTCGTCGGCCACCGCCACCATCTCGCCGCTCATGGCGCTCTCCAGCGCCTGCTGCACCGCCGCGTCGGTCAGCTCGGCGATGCGCGCCTCGCGCTCCACCAGCGCCCGCTCGATGCGGTGCTCGATCCACTGGTTGCCGCCGACCAGGATGGCGATCGCCGCGGCCACCGGCCCGGCCCAGCGCAGCGCCACCCGCGCCAGGGCGCGGCGCCGCCGCGCGGCGAAGCCCTGGCGCACCGTGCGCGCCAGCGCC
>DATKCQ010000034.1:0-34514 GCA_035513135.1 Thermohalobaculum sp. | reverse complement strand
CCGCAGCACGCCCTTGCCGCCGTGCGCGAGCTTGTGCTCGGGGGGCATGCGGGCGGCGAGCTCGACCAGCTCGTGGTCGAGGAAGGGCACGCGGGCCTCCAGCCCCCAGGCCATGGTGTGGTTGTCGACCCGCTTCACCGGGTCCTCGACCAGCATCACGTTGGTGTCGATGCGCAGGGCCTTGTCCACCGCGTCGTCGGCGCCCGGCATGGCGAAGTGCGCCTCGACGAAGGCGCGGGCCTCGTCGCGCTCGGCCATGTAATCCGGGCCGAGGTGGGCCTTCAGCCGCTCGTGGCTGCGGTCGAGGAACGCCGCGGCGTAGTCGCCGACCGGGTCGTTCGAGTTCCTCAGCTTGGGATACCAGTGATAGCCGGCGAACACTTCGTCGGCGCCCTGCCCCGACTGCACCACCTTGATCTGCCTGGAGACCTCGCGGCTGAGCAGGTAGAAGCCGATATTGTCGTAGCTGACCATCGGCTCGGACATGGCGGCGATGGCGCCGGGCAGGTTCTCGCGCATCTCCTCGCCGGGGATGAAGATCTTGTGGTGATTGGTGCGGAAGTGGCTGGCGATGAGATCCGAGTACTGGAACTCGTCGCCCTTCTCCTCGTTCGCCGCCTCGAAGCCGATCGAGAAGGTGGCGAGGCCCTCCTGCCCCTCCTCGGCGAGCAGGCCGACGATGACCGAGGAGTCCACCCCGCCCGAGAGCAGCACGCCCACCGGCACGTCGGCCACCATGCGCCGGCGCACCGCGGTGCGCAGGGCGTCGAGGGTCATCTCGCACCACTCCCCGAAGGAGCGCTCGGCGTCCTCTGGGCTGCGCGCGTAGCTCAGGCTCCAGTACTGCCGGTCGCGGTGCGTGCCGTCGGGCTCGATGGTGCGCACGGTGGCGGGGGGCAGCTTGCGCACGCCCTTGAGGATGGTGCGCGGGGCCGGCACCACGGCGTGGAAGCTCATGTAGTGGTTGAGCGCCACGCGGTCGATCTCCGTGTCCACGCCGCCCGCCGCCAGCAGCGCCGGCAGGGCCGAGGCGAAGCGCAGGGTGCCCGGGCTCTCGGCGTAGTAGAGCGGCTTGATGCCGAAGCGGTCGCGCACCAGGGCGACGCGGCCGGTCTCGCGCTCGTGCAGCGCGAAGGCGAACATGCCGTGGAAGAGCTCGACGCAGGCGGGGCCCCACTCGGCCCAGGCCTTGAGGATCACCTCGGTGTCGCCGTGCGAGGCGAAGACGTGGCCCTTGTCGATCAGCTCGCGGCGCAGCTCGGGGTAGTTGTAGATGCAGCCGTTAAAGGCGATGGTCAGGCCGAGCCCGGTGTCGATGAAGGGCTGCGCCGCCCGCTCGCTGAGGTCGATGATCTTCAGGCGCCGGTGCCCGAAGCCGACCCGGCCGCGCGTGACGATGCCGGAATCGTCGGGGCCGCGCCGGGCCATCGTCTCGGCCATCCGGTCGATGCGGGCGGCCGAGGCCGGGCGCCCGTCGAAGGTGATCTCTCCGCAGATGCCGCACATGGGGCTTCAGGGTCTCCGTTCTTGATTCGTGCGTGATCCGTGCGTGATCCGTGCGTGATCCGGGTGCGATGCCTTGCCCGGCACGCGACCGCCCGCCCGGTCGAGGCGCTCCGCCGCGTCGCCCGCGCCATGGACCCGCGCGCGCGAGGTCGCGCGGACCGCCGGCCGGACCATAGCACAGATCGCGGCGCTGGCCAGCGTGCGCGGCCCCGGCGGGATGACCATGCGCCGCCCCGGGCGCCGCCCGGTCCGCAAGGCAGGAGGGCGTGGCCCGGCGGTGCGGCGGCGCGCCCCCCTCTCCCGCTGGGAGAGGGGCCGGGGGAGAGGCCCGCTCACGGCACCTCCGGATCGGAGGCCGCCGCATGGAGCATCGCGAGGGCCTCGCGCACCGAGGCCTCGCGCACCGCGGCGCGGCCGAGCGGGCCGAAGGCGATGCGTGCGTGGCGCGTGGCCCGGCCGCGCCGGGCGCAGGCGAAATGCACGAGGCCCTCGGGTTTGCCGGGGCTGCCGCCGCCGGGGCCGGCGATGCCGGTGATGGCGACGGCGAGGTCGGCGGGGCTCGCCGTCAGCGCGCCCTCGGCCATGGCCCGGGCGACCGCCTCGGACACGGCGCCGTGGGCGGCGACGAGGGCGGCGGGGACGCCGAGGAGCTCGGTCTTCGCGGCATTCGAGTAGGTGACGAAGCCGCGCTCGACCACGGCCGACGCGCCGGGCACGTCGGTCAGCGCGGCGATGACCATGCCGCCGGTGCAGCTCTCGGCGGTGGCGATGGTCAGGCGCCTCGCCGCGCACAGGGCGAGCAGGGCGGCGGCGCGGACGCCGATCTCCTCAGAACCGGCCATGCGCGATACCTGCGGCGAGAAGGGCGATCAGCGCGGTGAGCGCCCCGGCCACAATGTCGTCGAGCATCACCCCCAGCGCGCCCGGCGCGCGCTCGGCCCAGCTCACCGGGGGCGGCTTGACGATGTCGAAGAAGCGAAACAGCAAAAAGCCGAGCACCCAGCCGGGCCAGGGCCAGACGTGCCATTCGGCGCCGATCAGCGTGAGGCCGGCCGAGAGCGGCCACAGCGCGATCAGCATGCCGACCAGCTCGTCGATGACGATCTCGGAGGGGTCCTGCGTGTCCGGGGCGGCGAAAGCGGCGTCCGCGTCGTCCCATTCGAGGTCGAGGGCGTCGCCGGGGGCGGCGGCGCGCTCGGCGAGCACCTGCGCGGTGGCCCAGTAGCCGACGGCGCCGAGCGCCACCGTGGCCGGGGCGACCAGCCAGAAGCCGCCCAGCGCCTGCAGCGCCCAGGCGAGCGGGATCGCGGCGAGCGAGGCCCAGGTGCCCGGCGCGCCGGGCAGGTAGCCGATGCCGAAGAGGGTGGCGAGCTTCTCGGGCATCAGGCCGTTGCGCGCGGCAGGGTGACGGTGGCCGTGGCGAGCGCGGCCATGCCCTCCTCGCGGCCGATGAAGCCCAGCCGCTCCATGGTGGTCGCCTTGATCGAGACGCGGGCCGGGTCGAGGGCAAGGATCTCGCCGATGCGCGCGCGCATGGCCGCCGCGTGCGGGCCGATCCTGGGGCGCTCGCACAGCACGGTCAGGTCGAGGTTGACGATGCGCCCGCCCAGCGCGGCGACGCGCCCGCCCGCGTGGCCGAGGAAGATGTGGCTCGCGGCGCCCTTCCATTGCGGATCGGAGGGCGGGAAGTGGGTGCCGATGTCGCCTGCGCCGATCGCGCCGTAGAGCGCGTCGGCGAGCGCGTGCAGCGCCACGTCGGCGTCGGAGTGGCCCTCGAGCGCCCGGTCGTGCGGGATGCGCACGCCGCCCAGCGTCACGTGGTCGCCCGGCGTGAAACGATGCACGTCGAAGCCCTGGCCGGTGCGGGTCTCGGACATGCTTGCCTCCAGGTGCCGCTCGGCGCGGGCGAGGTCGGCGGCGGTGGTGATCTTGAAGTTCTCCGGCTCGCCGGGGACGAGGCGCACCGCATGGCCGGCGCGGCGGAACACCTCCGCGTCGTCGAGGGCAGGGGGGGCGGTCTCGGGAACGGGGGCGCGGTGGGCGGCGAGCAGGGCGGCATAGGGGAACGCCTGGGGCGTCTGGGCGCGCCACAGGCCGGTGCGCGGGACCGGGGTGTCGGCATGGCCCTGCGATTCGCGCCACAGGGCGTCGGCGACCGGCTCGGCGGCGATGGCGCCCGTGCCGGCGCGGGCCTGCCCGGCCAGCGCGGCGAACAGGGCGGGGGAGGCGAAGGGGCGGGCGGCGTCGTGCACCAGGACGATTTCGGGGGGGTCGCGCTCGAGCGCCTCGAGCGCCAGGCGCACGGTGTCGGCGCGCTGCGCCCCGCCGGGCACGGGCGGCAGCAGGCGCGGATCCCCGAGCGGGGCGGCGGCCTCGGCGTAGAGGGGTTCGGCGCCGGGGGCGATGGCGGCGAGCACGGCGTCGATGCCGGGGGCGGCGAGCGCGGCGCGCAGGGTGCGGGTCAGCACCATCTCGCCGCCGATGCGCCGGTATTGCTTGGGCACCGGGCCGCCGAGGCGCGCACCCCGTCCGGCGGCGACGATGACCGTGGCTGTCCTCACGCGCCCCTCCCTGTTCGGCCGGGTTCTAGAGCCGGGCCTTGCACGGCACAAGGGCCGGCGCTATGCACGGATATCTGCTCACGGATTGGGCACTCCCATGCAGTCTGGCGATTTGGCGCTCAGACAAGTGGTGCAAATTTGTGCGGGGCGCGCGGCATGAGTGCCGGTCGGGACTTCGAGCTGATCTGGAACAGCCTGCCGAATCCGGCGCTGGCGGTGGACGGCGCGGGCGCCATCGCCGCGGTGAACGGCGCCGCGGAGAACTTCCTCGCCGCCTCCGAGCGGCAGTTGCTCGGGCAGGCGCTGGCGGCGCTGGCGGGCGAGGACAGCCGGCTCGCCGACCTGGTGCGCCAGGCGCGGCGCGAGGCGACGATCATGGCCGAGTACGGCGTCGAGCTGGCCTGGCCGGGACTGCCGACGCGGCTCGTGGACCTGCAGGCGGCGCCGATGGGCGAGGGCGAGGGGGGCGTGGTCGCGGGGGCGGTGGTGGTGATCCACCCGCGCGCCATCGTCGAGACCATGGACCGCTCGCTCACGCATCGCAGCGCGGCGCGCTCGGTGGCGGGCATGGCGCAGATGCTGGCGCACGAGATCAAGAACCCGCTGGCCGGGATCTCCGGCGCGGCGCAGCTCCTGCAGATGGGCGCGTCCGGGGAGGAGCGCGAGCTGACCGGGCTGATCCGCGACGAGGTCGAGCGGATCGGCGCGCTGGTCGGCCGCGTCGAGCAGTTCGGCGAGTTCGGGCCGGGGCGCTTCCAGGCGGTGAACATTCACGACGTGCTGGACCGGGCCTGCCGCTCGGCCAAGGCGGGGTTCGCCGCCCATGCGCGGTTCGCCCAGGACTACGACCCCTCGCTGCCACCGACGCTGGGCGACGCGGACCAGCTCATCCAGGTGATGCTGAACCTGCTCAAGAACGCGGCGGAGGCGGTGCCGCGGGTGGGCGGCATCATCTCGGTCAGGACCGCCTACCACGCCGGGATGAAGGTGGCGACGCCCGCGGGCCGGCGCGAGAGCCTGCCCTTGCAGGTGACCATCGCCGACAACGGGCGCGGCGTGCCCGAGGACGTGCTGCCGCACATCTTCGAGCCCTTCGTCACCACCAAGGGCAATGGCGGGGGGCTGGGGCTGGCGCTGGTCTCGAAGATCGTCTCGGACCACGGCGGGGTGATCAGCTGCGACTCGCAGCCGGGGGCGACGCGGTTCCGGCTCTTGCTGCCGATGGCCGCCGGGGCCCGGGCCGAGGGCGCGGAGGACGCGGCATGAGCGCGGCGCCCCCGGATGCCTCGATCTCGGGTGCCACGGTGCTGCTGGCCGACGACGACCGCTCGATCCGCACGGTGCTGAGCCAGGCGCTGGGGCGGGCGGGCTGCCGGGTGCGCGCGACCGGCTCGGCGTCCGAGCTGTGGCGCATGGTCGAGGCGGGCGAGGGCGACCTCGTGCTCACCGACGTGCACATGCCCGACGGCGACGCGCTCGATCTGCTGCCGGCGATCAGGAAGCGCCGCCCGGACCTGCCGGTGATCGTGATGAGCGCTCAGAACACGGTGCTGACGGCGATCCGGGCGGCCGAGGTCGGGGCCTATGAATACCTGCCCAAGCCCTTTGACCTCGAGGAGCTGCTGGACTTCGTGCACAAGGCGCTGAAGCGCCAGGCGAACGGCGGGGAAGCGCCCGCCGCGCCCGAGCCGCGCGACGAGAACCTGCCGCTGATCGGGCGCTCGCCGGCGATGCAGGAGGTCTACCGGGTGCTGGCCCGGCTGATGCACACCGACCTCACGGTGATGATCGCCGGCGAGAGCGGCACCGGCAAGGAGCTGGTCGCGCGCGCGCTGCACAATTTCGGCAAGCGGGCGCGCGGGCCGTTCGTCGCCATCAACATGGCGGCGATCCCGCGCGAGCTGATCGAGTCCGAGCTTTTCGGCCACGAGAAGGGCGCCTTCACCGGCGCCACCGAGCGCGGCGTGGGCCGCTTCGAGCAGGCGCAGGGGGGCACGCTCTTTCTCGACGAGATCGGCGACATGCCGCCCGAGGCGCAGACCCGGCTTTTGCGCGTGTTGCAGGAGGGCGAGTTCACCACCGTGGGCGGGCGCACCACGCGCCGCGCCGACGTGCGCATCGTCGCCGCGACCCATCAGGACCTGCGCCAGCTGATCAATGTCGGCCGGTTCCGCGAGGATCTCTACTACCGGATCAACGTGGTGCCGGTGCGCCTGCCGCCGCTGCGCGAGCGGCTCGACGACATTCCCGATCTCGCGCGGCACTTCCTCAGGCTGGCCGAGCAGGAGGGGCTGCCGCGCAAGTCGCTGTCGGCCGATTGCATCGCCCGGCTGAGGGCGCACGCCTGGCCGGGCAACGTGCGCGAGCTGGAGAACCTGATGCGCCGGCTGGCGGTGCTGTGCCCCGACGACCAGATCACCGCCGAGGCGGTCGACCGCGAGCTGCAGGCCAGCAGCGGCGAGGCGGGGCGCGGCGAGGCGGCGCGCGGCCAGGCGGCGGAGGCCGGGCGCACGCTGGGTGCCGCGGTGGAGCTGCACCTCAAGCGCTATTTCCGCATGCACGGCGACAGCCTGCCACCGCCCGGCCTGCACGAGAGAGTGCTGCGCGAGGTCGAGCTGCCCCTGATCGCGCTGACCCTCTCGGCGGTGCGCGGAAACCAGGTGAAGGCGGCGGAACTTCTGGGGATCAACCGCAATACGCTGCGAAAACGCATCAGGGAGCTTGACATTCCTGTCACACGTGGCAAGAAACTGATGTAGTTCGGCAACACAAGAAAGAACCGCCGTCCGTCGGCGAGGGACAAGCACGAGGCAGTGTGACTGATCTGGGCGCGATCTCCGCCCCGGCGACCGCGCGGGACGCGGCGCGGGACACAGGGCCGGACACAGGGCCGGACCCCGGGCCGGACCCCGGGCAGGACCCCGGGCCGGACCCCGGGCAGGTCCATCGGCAGGACCCCGGGAGAAACCCTGGGCAGGATGGCCGGGATGCCGGGCAGGATGCCGGCGGCCCGCGGTCTCGCTGGCTGGGACGCGAGCTGATCTTCGGGCTCGTGCTGCTCGGGCCGCTGCTGGCGGCGGCCAACATGGCGGTGCTCGGGTTCGGCGAGGAGGGCGAGCGGTCGTCGCCCTATCTCAAGATCGTCCTGCTGGTCGACCTCGTCTATTTCCTCGTCCTCACCGCGCTGATCGGGCTGAAGATCGGCGAGCTGGTGGTCGCCCGCCGGCGCAAGTCGGCCGGATCGAAGCTGCATCTCAGGCTGACCGGGGTGTTCGCCGCGGTGGCGCTGGTGCCGACCGTGCTGGTCGCCGTGTTCGCCACGGTGACCGTGAACTTCGGCATCGAGAGCTGGTTCTCCGAGCAGGTCGGCTCGGTGGTGCGCAACTCGCTGGCCACCGCCCAGGCCTACGAGCGCGAGCACCGTCGCAACATCATGGGCGATATCCTCGCCATGGCCAACGATCTCAACCGCGCGGCGCAGGGCGGCATCAGCGGCGACCAGCTCCAGGAGCTGGTCAAGCAGCAGGCGCTCCTGCGCGAGCTGCCCGAGGCCTTCGTGTTCTCCTCGCAAAAGGAGATCCTGGCGCGCGGCGAGTTCAGCTATCTCTTCAACTTCGAACCGCCGACCGACGAGCAGATGGCGCGCGCCCGCGCCGGCGAGGTGGTGGTGGTGCCCGACGAGCTCAACAACGAGATCCGGGCGATGCTCTACCTCACCAACTTCTTCGACGCCTTCCTCTATGTCAGCCGCGACCTGCAGGGCGACGTGCTCAAGCTGCTCGACGAGACCCAGGCCACCGTGCAGCTCTACGAGCGGCTCGAGCGCGAGCGCGACGGCATCGTGTTCAGCTTCGCGGTGATCTATCTGGGCTTCGCCATGCTGGTGATCCTCGCCGCGATCCTGCTGGGGCTGTGGCTGGCCGAGCGCATCGCGCGGCCCGTGGGCCGGCTCACCGCGGCGGCCGAGAGCATCGGTGCGGGCGACCTCGAGGTGCGGGTGAAGGAGCCCAGGGGAAACGACGAGATCACCCGGCTGAGCCAGATCTTCAACCGCATGGCCGGGCAGCTCGGGCACCAGCGCGACGCGCTGGTGGCGGCCAAGGAGGACTCCGAGATCCGCCGCCACTTCATCGAGGCGGTGCTCGCCGGGGTCTCCGCCGGGGTGGTCGGCTTCGACGGCGAGGGCCGCGTCGACCTGGTGAACGAGGCGGCGGCCGAGATGCTCGGCGTCGATGCGCGCAGCGCGCTGGGCCAGCCGATCGAGCAGGTGGCGGCGGACTTCGGCACGTTGCTCCGCGCGGCGCGGCAGGCGCCCTCGGGCGTCGCCCGGGGCGCGGTGCACGCGACGCTGGCGGGCGAGCGGCGCGAGTTCCTGGGCCGCGTCGCGCCCAAGGCGCCCGACGCGCCCGAGCAGGGCCACGTGCTGACCTTCGACGACATCACCGCGCTCGCCTCGGCGCAGCGCATGGCGGCGTGGGGCGACGTGGCGCGGCGCATCGCCCACGAGATCAAGAACCCGCTCACGCCGATCCAGCTCTCCGCCGACCGGCTGCGCCGCAAGTTCGTGGCGCGCATGGGCGAGGACGGCGCCGGCTTCGAGCAGTATCTCGACGTCATCACCCGGCAGGCGGCCGAGATCCGCCGCATGGTCGACGCCTTCTCGCGCTTCGCCAGGATGCCCGAGCCGGTGATGGAGGCCGAGGACCTGGCCGGGCTGGTGCGCGACGCCGTGCTGCTGCAGCAGGAGGGCCGCGGCGACATCGCCTACCGGACCGAGCTGCCGGACGGCCCGGTGAGCGTGGAGTGCGACCGCGGGCTGATCGTGCAGTGCCTGACCAATCTCTTGCAGAACGCGGCGGACGCGATCGACGGGCGCCGCGAGGCCGCGGCCGACACGGCGCCGGAGGGCTGCATTCGCGTCGCCCTGACGGGCGGCCGGCGCTTCTGGCAGATCAGCGTGGCCGACAACGGCACCGGGCTGCCCGCCGATGACCGGGACCGGCTGACCGAACCCTACGTGACCAAGCGCAGGAAGGGCACCGGGCTCGGCCTCGCCATCGTCAAGAAGATCGTCGAGCAGCACGGCGGCGAGCTGGCGCTGGGCGATGCGCCGCGCGTCTCCGGGCTGGACGGGGCCGAGGTGACGCTGCGGCTGCCGCGGCCGGCAGCGGGCAGGAACCAGAAGAAGGCAGAGAAGAAACCGGGAAAGCATGCGCAGCACGCATGAATGAGGGGTGAGCACTGATGGCAGACGTACTGATAGTCGATGACGAGGCCGATATCCGCGAGCTGATCGCCGATGTCCTGAAGGACGAGGGCCACAGCCCGCGCGTCGCCCACGACGCGGACAGCGCCTTCGCGGCGATCGAGGCGGCGCCGCCGGACCTGATCATCCTCGACATCTGGCTGCAGGGCAGCCGGATGGACGGCATCGAGATCCTCAAGAGCGTCAAGCGCGACAACCCCGGCATCCCGGTGGTGATCATCTCGGGCCACGGCAACATCGAGGTGGCGGTCGCCGCCGTGCAGCAGGGCGCCTACGACTTCATCGAGAAGCCGTTCAACATGGACCAGCTGCTGGTCGTGGTGGAGCGGGCGCTGGAGGCCAGCCGGCTCAGGCGCGAGAACGCCCGCTTCAAGGCCGCCGAGGCGCAGGCCTGCAACCCGGTCGGCTCGTCGCCGGCGATGAATGCGCTCAGGACCAAGCTGCAGCGGGTGGCGCGCGGCGGCAGCCGGGTGCTGCTCACCGGCGGGCCCGGCACCGGCAAGGAGGTGGCGGCGCGCTATATCCACCAGCACTCGGACCGGCGCGACAAGCCGTTCGTGGTGGTCAACGCCGCCTCGATCGAGGCCGACCGCATGGAGGAGACCCTGTTCGGCCGCGAGCACGCCGACCGCCCGGTGCAGCCCGGCGTGTTCGAGCGGGCGCATGGCGGCACGCTGTTCATCGACGAGGTGGGCGACATGCCCTACGGCACCCAGTCGAAGATCCTGCGCGTGCTGGTCGACCAGGCGTTCAACCGGCTGAACGGCACGGCCACGGTGCGCGTGGACGTGCGCGTGATCTCCGCCTCGAACCGCGACCTGCAGCGCGAGATCCGCGAGGGGCGGTTCCGCGAGGACCTCTACCACCGGCTCAACGTGGTGCCGATCGAGTTGCCCCCGCTCGGGCGGCGGCGCGAGGACATCCCCGAGCTCGCCCACCTGTTCCTCGAGATGTTCGCCTGCGAGCAGGGGCTGCCGCGGCGCTCGCTGAGCGAGGGCGCCATCGCCGCGCTGCAGACCCGCGAGTGGCCGGGCAACGTCCGCCAGCTCAGGAACCTGATGGAGCAGGTGCTGATCCTGGGCGGCGACGGGCCGGTGATCGAGGCCGAGGAACTGCCCGGCCTGGCGGGCGGAAACGGCGCCAACCACGGGCTGGCCGGGGTCATGGGCATGGTGGCGAGCCTGCCGCTGCGCGATGCGCGCGAGCTGTTCGAGCGCGAGTACCTGATCGCCCAGATCAACCGGTTCGGCGGCAACATCTCGCGCACCGCGAGCTTCGTCGGCATGGAGCGCTCGGCGCTGCACCGCAAGCTGAAGATGCTGAGCGTGATGACCACCTCGCGCGGCGGCGCGCGGATCGCCGTGATCGACCCGCACGAGGAGGAACGCGAGCTCGCCGACAATCTGAATTGACCCCGCGCCGGCGCCGGCCATAGGCTGAGGCGGCCGTGACGGTCGCCGTGATGGCTGCCGGCCGGCGAGGGAGTGGTCCATGAAGGTCATCGTGTGCGGCGCCGGCCAGGTCGGCTCGCAGATCGCCCGGCACCTCTCCGACGAGGGCAACGCCGTCACCGTGGTCGACAACAACCCGCGGCTCGTGCGCAACGTCACCGACGCCTTCGACGTGAGCGGCGTCGTGGGCTTCGCCTCGCACCCGGACGTGCTGAACCGGGCGGGCGCGCGCGACACCGACATGATCATCGCCGCGACCTCGATGGACGAGGTCAACATGGTCGCCTGCCAGGTGGCGCACTCGGTCTTCGAGGTGCCGAGCAAGATCGCGCGCATCCGCACCGACAGCTATCTCGAGGCGGAGTGGAGCGACCTGTTCCAGCGCGACCACATGCCGATCGACGTGATCATCTCGCCCGAGGCCGAGGTGGCGCGCGTCACCCTGCGCCGGCTCGAGGCCACCGCCGCCTTCGACATCGAGCCCTTCTTCGGCGGCGCGGTCGAGTTCGTCGGGCTGAAGCTCGACGAGGAGTGCCCGGTGCTCGACACGCCCCTGCGCCAGCTCACCGAGCTGTTCTCGACGCTGCGCGCCCTCGTCGTGGCGGTGCGGCGCGACGGAAAGACCTGGGTCGCCCGCGCCGAGGACCAGCTTTTCGCCGGCGACGAGATCTACTTCGTCGCCGCGCGCGAGGACCGCAACCGCACCATCGGCATCTTCGGCCGCGAGAACATGGCGGCCGAGCGGATCGTGGTGGTGGGCGCCGGCAATATCGGCCTGCGCGTCGCCCGCCAGATCGAGGACACCTCGAACATGCGCTGCAAGATGATCGAGCGCGACCGGGCGCGGGCCGAGTACGCCGCCGACCGGCTCGAGCGCACCATGGTGCTGAACGGCGACGCGCTGAGCCTCGACATCCTGTCGGAGGCGGGCATCGCCGAGGCCGACGCCATCGTCGCGCTGACCAACGACGACCGGACCAATCTGCTGTCCTGCGCCCTGGCGCACCAGGCCGGCTGCCCGATCTCCATCGCGCTGTCGAACGACCCGACCTTCGAGCGCATCGCCGGGCCGCTGGGCGTCGACGCGCTGATCAACCCGCGCGCCACCACGGTCTCCAGCATCCTGCGCCACGTGCGGCGCGGCCGGGTGCGCGCGGTCTACTCGGTGGGGCGCGGCGAGGGCGAGGTGATCGAGGCGCAGATCATGGCGACCTCGCCGATCGCCGGCAAGCGCGTGCGCGACATCGCCTTCCCGCCCGGCTCGATCATCGGCGCGGTGATGAGCGAGGGCGAGCTCACCATGCCGACCGGCGACACGGTGATCGGGGTCGGCGATGCGCTGGTGATGTTCGCCGTGCGCTCGGCCGTGCACCAGGTGGAGCAGCTGTTCCGGGTCAGCCCGGAATTCTTCTGACGCGAGGGGGCATGAGCCTCTACCGGCTGCCCATCTTCCCGCTCTGCCTGGCGCTGATCGCGCTGGGCATGCTGGCGCCGGCGGCCTACGCGCTGCTCGAGGGCGACTGGGGCTCGATGGGCAGCTTCCTCTACGCGGCGGTGTTCACCGGATTCGCCGCGGCGACGCTGGGCGTGGCGCTGGGCGGGCGGCCGCCGGGCCGGGCGGCGCGGAGCGAGCTGTTCCAGCTCATCGTCTGCTGGGCGCTGGTGCCGCTGTTCGCTGCGGCGCCGGTGTGGCTGATCACCCCCTATACCGGCTTCGGCGGCGCCTGGTTCGAGATGGTGAGCGCCTTCACCACCACCGGCGGCACGGTGTATTCCGAACCGGAGACGGTGCCGGGCGCCGTGCATCTGTGGCGCGGGCTGGTCGCCTGGCTGGGCGGGCTGGTCACGCTGGCGGCCGCCTTCGCGATCCTGGCGCCACGCAACCTGGGCGGCTTCGAGGTCGCCGGCGGCGGCCGGGGCGCCCTGCCCGTGGACCGCAGCGCGGTGGGCGGGAGCGTGTTGCACGAGGAGGCGATGGCGCCGCTCAACGAGCGCCTCGCCCGCGCGCTGCACACCGTCCTGCCGGTCTACCTGACCCTGACGGCGGTGCTGGGTTTCCTGTTCGCGGCGCTTGGCCAGGGCAATCTCGCCGCTGCCGTGCACGCGATGGCGATCATCTCGACCAGCGGCGTCTCGCCGCATGCAGCGGGCATCGCGGCGCAGCCGAGCTTCGTGGTCGAGCTCACCGCGGCGCTGTTCATGGTGCTCGCGGCGACGCGGCTGACCTTCGCCGAGACGCGGCGCGCCGCCGAGATCGGGCACTGGCACCGCGACCCGGAGCTGCGGCTGATGGCGCTGCTGGTGGCGGCGGCCACGCTGGCGCTGTTCCTGCGCCACTGGTTCGGGGCGCTGGAGGTGGCGCGCGGCGGCGAGGCGGCGGGGGGGTTCCCGGCGCTCTGGGGGGCGTTCTTCACCAGCCTCTCGTTCCTCACCACCACCGGGTTCGAGAGCGCCTCGTGGCGTACCGCCCAAGACTGGAGCGGGCTGGAGAATCCGGGGCTGATCCTGCTCGGCCTGTGCGCCATCGGCGGCGGCGCCGCGACCACGGCGGGCGGCATCAAGCTGATCCGGGCCTGCGCCCTGCTGCAGCACGGCCGCCGCGAGCTGGAGCGCCTCGCCCAGCCCTACAGCGTGGTCGCCACGGGCCGGCGGCTGAGCGGCATCCTGCACGAGGTCGCCTTCCTCGCCTGGGCCTCGATCATGCTGTTCACCATGGCGATCTTCGCCGCGGTGGTCGGCCTCACCGTGACCGGGCAGACCTTCCAGGTCGCGCTGGTCGGCGCCATCGCGGCGATCTCGAACACCGGCCCGGCCTTTGCCATGGTGGCGCCCGGCGACATCGACTTCAGCCGGCTCGGTGGCCCCGAGCGGGCGGTGCTGGGGGTGACGATGATTCTCGGACGTCTTGAAACTCTCGCGGTGATTTCCTTATTCGGTGCTGTGACGTGGCCGCGGCCTCGCTCGAGGGAGCTGCCGCGGCAGAAAATGCTGGAAAAGCGGCTGCCGAAGCCGCAGAGTCCCCATAGGTGAGTCCGGGGAAACCCGGCCAGCGCGCAGATGAAGGCGCACATGAAGATAAAAAGAGCAGGCAATCAAAATGGCCGCAGAAAACAAGCAGAACCTTCAGGATACTTTCCTCAACCACATCAGGAAGAACAAGGTCCCGGTTACGGTGTTTCTGGTGAATGGCGTGAAACTTCAGGGGGTTATCACCTGGTTCGACAACTTTTGCGTGCTGCTGCGCCGGGACGGTCAGTCGCAGCTGGTCTACAAGCACGCGATCTCGACGGTGATGCCGGCGCAGGCGATCAGCCTCGACGAGAAGGGCGAGGAGGGTTGACGCCGGCCCTGGAAGGCGTGCGGTGACGACCCGTGTCCACCTGATCCAACCCGCGCTGAAGGCGCCGGGCGCGCCCGACCCGGCGCAGGCGCTGGACGAGGCGCGCGCGCTGGTCCGGGCGATCGACGTGGAGCTGGCGGGCGACCAGGTCGCGCCGGTCTCGCGGGTGAACCCGGCGACCTATCTCGGCAAGGGAAGGGTCGAGGCGCTGGCGCCGGCGCTGGAGGCGGACGGGATCGAGCTCGTGGTGATGAACTGCGAGCTCAGCCCGATCCAGCAGCGCAACCTCGAGCGGGCCTGGGGTGTCAAGGTGCTGGACCGCACCGGGCTGATTCTCGAGATCTTCGGCGAGCGGGCGCAGACGCGCGAGGGCGCGCTGCAGGTCGAGCTCGCCCATCTCACCTACCAGAAAAGCCGGCTGGTGCGGAGCTGGACCCACCTCGAGCGCCAGCGCGGCGCCACCGGTTTCATCGGCGGCCCCGGCGAGACGCAGATCGAGGCCGACCGGCGCATGCTCGACGAGCGCATCACCCGGCTGAAGCGCCGGCTCGACAAGGTGGCGCGCACGCGAAACCTGCAGCGCGCGGCGCGGCAAAAGGTGCCGCAGCCGGTGGTGGCGCTGGTCGGCTACACCAACGCCGGCAAGTCGACGCTGTTCAACCGGCTGACCGCGGCCAGCGTGAAGGCCGACGACATGCTGTTCGCCACGCTCGACCCGACCATGCGCCGCATCGCGCTGCCGTCGGGGCGCGCGGCGATCCTGTCGGACACGGTCGGCTTCATCTCCGACCTGCCGCACGAGCTGGTCGCGGCCTTCCGGGCGACGCTCGAGGAGGTGCTGGAGGCGGACCTGATCGTGCACGTGCGCAACATCGCCCACCCGCAGGCGGAGGCGCAGGCCCGCGACGTGCTGGGCGTGCTGCGCGAGCTGGGCGTCGACGAGACGCGGCTCGACCAGATGATCGAGCTGCGCAACAAGATCGACCTTCTCGGTCCCGATCAGCGCGAGGCCGTGCGCAATGCCGCGGCGCGCGGGGTCGGCACGATCGCCGCCTCCGCCGTGACCGGCGAGGGCTGCGGTGCGCTGCTCGCCGAGATCGAGGCGCGGCTGTTCCCGCGCCGCATGGTGTTCTCGCTGCGCCTGGGGCATCGCGAGGGCCGCGCGGTGTCGTGGCTCTACGACCACGGCGAGGTGCGCGGGCGCGAGGACGGCGAGGCCGGGATCGACGTCGACGTGGAGATGACCGAGAAGGAATTCTTCCAGTTCCGCAAGGCCTTCGGCGTCGACGCGGCGCAGGTGCGCCACACCGCGCTGGCGGCGCAGTAGCGCGCTTCAGCCCGCCAGCTCGGCCTCCAGCGCGGCGCGCACGCCCGCGGGCGGCATCACAGTCTTGCGCGTCTGCATGTCGTAGAACACGTTGACGCACTCGGACGTGGCGACGCAGTCGTCACCGCGGAAGACGCCGTAGCCGGTGGTCAGCGACTTGTTGCCGAGGCGCACGAGCCGGGCGCCGACCTCGACGGCGCCGGGGTAGTGCAGCTCGCGGTGGTAGTCGATCACCACGCGGGCGAGGATGAACTCGAGCCCCTCCATGCCGCCCTTGGCGATCAGCTCGTAGATATAGGCGGTGCGCGCCGCCTCGACATAGGCCGCGAGCGCCACGTTGTTCACGTGGGCCATGGAATCCTGATCGGAAAAGCGGATGGTGACGGGCGTCCAGTGGCGGAAGGTCTCGCGCCGGGTCAGGTCGATGTCGGGCATGGCTCCTCGCGGCCGGATCTGGGGGCAGGGTTAGCACGGCTCTGGCGCGGCGCGCCAGAGCCCGGTAGGGAGGGGGAAAGGCCAGGGAGGTTGCCATGAGCGGGCGGTTCGGCATCGGCTTCGTCGGCATCGGGCGCATGGGCGCGCCGATGACGGAATGCCTGGTCAAGGCGGGCTGGCCGGTGCGGGCCTTCGACCTGCGCCCGGAGGTGCTGGCGCCCTTCGAGGGCCGCGACGGCGTGACCGTGGCCGGCAGCCTCGCGGAAGCTGCCGAGGGCGCGGGGCTCGTCATCACCATGCTGCCCGACGGCAAGGCGGTCCGCGCCGCCGTGCTGGGCGAGGGCGGGCTGGCCGCGGCGATGGGCGAGGGCGCGGTGCTGGCGGACATGAGCACCTCCTACCCGCTGGAGACCACGCAGCTGGCCGAGGACCTTGCCGGCAGCGGCATCGCGCTGGCGGACGCGCCGGTCTCGGGCGGCGTGTGGCGCGCCGAGCTGGGCCAGCTCACCATCATGGCGGGTGGCGAGGCGGATGTGCTCGATCGCATCGAGCCGGCGCTATCCGCGATGGGCAAGGTCTATCGCACGGGGCCGCTGGGCTCGGGGCACGCCATGAAGGTGCTGAACAACTATCTCTCGGCCTCGGGCCTCGCGGCGGCGTGCGAGGCGGTGCTGATCGGCCGGCGCTTCGGGCTCGACCCGGACCTCATGGCCGAAGTGTTCAACGTCTCGACCGGGCGCAACAACGCGACCGAGGTGAAGCTCAAGCAGCAGGTGAACAGCGGGCGCTATGCCTCCGGCTTCGCCATGGAGCTGATGGCGAAGGACCTGAAGATGGCGGCGGCGCTGGCGCGCGACCTGCGGGTGGAGGCGCCGGGTCTGGCGGCCTGCGCCGCGCTCTACGCCGAGGCGCTGGAGGCGCTGGGCGGGGCGGCGGACCACACCGAGGTGATGCGGCTGATCGAGAAGCCCGGCGCGCGCTGACCGGCGCACCGCGCCATCCGGCGGCGGGAGCGGTCGCGCGAGCCTCGCCGGCCGCATGGTCCGGTCGCGCCCGGGCGGGGCCCTGCGCGCGCCGTTCACGGGCCCGCCGGTCTCAGGCCTTCGGGGCGCAGATCGGAGCGTAGTCCTCGGGCTCGCGGTGCAGCGCGAAGTTGAAGATGTTGTCGCGGATCTCGCGGCAGCGGTCGAGGTCGATGGCGGCCATGACCAGCTCGTCGGCGCGGGTCTGGGCCTGGGCGATGATCTCGCCGGTGGGGGCGATGATGCAGGTGCCGCCGATCAGCTCGCAGCCCTCCTCGCGGCCGGCCTTGGCGGTGCCGACCACCCAGCAGCCGTTCGCGTAGGCGCCGGCCTGCATGGCGAGGTGGTTGTGGAAGTCCTGCAGGTGGTCGTGCGCCGGGGCGGGCGGGTAGTGCTGGGGCGTGTTGTAGCCGAGCAGCACGATCTCGGCGCCCCTGAGCCCCAGCACGCGGAAGGTCTCGGGCCAGCGCCGGTCGTTGCAGATACACATGCCGATCGTGCCGCCATAGGCGTCGAACACCGGAAAGCCCAGGTCGCCGTGCTCGAAATAGCGCTTCTCCAGATGCTGGAACGGGCGCCACGGCTCGGGCTCGCGGTGGCCGGGGAGGTGGATCTTGCGGTACTTGCCGACGATCCGGCCGTCCTCGACGATGATCGAGGTGTTGAAGCGGCGCCTGGCGCCGGCCTCGTCGTGCAGGAGCTCGGCATAGCCGAGGTAGAAACCGACCCCGAGCTCGGCGGCCGCGGCGAACAGCGGCTGGACGGCCGGGTTGGGCATCTCGGTTTCGTAGAAGGCATCGAGTTCGGCCTCGTCCTCGATGTGCCAGCGCGGGAAGAAGGTGGTGAGCGCCAGCTCGGGGAACACCACGAGGCCGGCGCCGCGGCGCTGCGCCGCGCGCATCAGCGCGATCATGCGCCCGACGGCGGACTCGCGCGGCTCGTCACGGGCGATGGGCCCGAGCTGGGCGGCGGCGACGATCAGGGGTCTGGGCATCACCTGTCTCCGTTCTCGATCGTGCCGGCGCGGGCCAGCGTGACCCGGAGCAGCACGTCCACCCCGGCGCGGATCTCCTCGGGGGCGGTGTATTCGTGGATGTTGTGGCTGAGCCCGTCCCTCGAGGGCGCGAAGACCATCGCGGTCGGGCAGGTCGGCGCGAACATCTGCGCGTCGTGGCCGGCGCCCGAGGGCAGGCGCCTGACGCTGTGGCCGAGCGCCCGGGCGGTCGCCTCGATCTGGTCGACGAGCTCCGCGTCGAACTCGACGGGGGCGAAGCGCGCGAGGCGGCGGCTCTCGAGCGTGCAGCGCTGAGCCTCGGCGAAGCGGCGGGCGGCGGCCCCGAGGCGGTCCTCGGCGGCGCGCAGGGTGGCGTCGTCGGTGTTGCGCAGATCGACCGTGAGGCGGGCGCGCTCGGGCACCACGTTGACGAGGCCGGGCGAGAACTCGATGACGCCGACGGTCGCGACCTGCGGCGGCCCGAGATCGTCGGCGATGGCGCGGGCCTCCACGGCGATGCGCGCGGCGGCGGCGCCGGCGTCGTGGCGCAGCCGCATGGGCGTGGTGCCGGCGTGGTTCGAGACGCCCGAGACGGTGAACTCGGTCCAGGAGATGCCCTGCACGCCGGTGACGGCGCCGAGCTCGACGCCCTGCTCCTCCAGCACCGGGCCCTGCTCGACGTGGATCTCCAGAAAGCAGGCGGGGCGCAGCGCGCCGGGCGCGACATCCCCGGCATAGCCGATGCGGTTCAGCTCGTCGCCGACCGTCCGGCCGTCGATGCCGGTGGCGGCCAGCATCTCGGCGAGGTCGAGCGCGCCCTGACTGACCCCCGAGCCCATCATGTCGGGCGGGAAGCGCGCGCCCTCCTCGTTGGTGAAGGCACCGACGGCGACGGGGTGGCGGGTGCGGATGCCGGCCTCGTTCAGCGTCTCGACGATCTCCAGCCCGGCGAGCACGCCGAGCGCCCCGTCATAGAGGCCGCCGGTGGCGACCGAGTCGACGTGCGAGCCGAGCATGACGGGGGGCAGATCCTCGGCGCCCGGGCGGGTGCCCCAGATGTTGCCGATGCGGTCGATCGAGACGGAAAGCCCGAGCTCGCGCATCCAGGTCACCACCAGGTCGCGGGCCTCGCGGTCCTCGTCGGTCAGCGCGAGGCGCTTGACGCCGCCGCCGGGCAATGCGCCGATCTGGCCCAGGCGGAAGATGCGGCCCATGAGCCGGTCGAGATTTATCCCGAGATTTCCGCTCATGCCGCCCGCCTGCGCACGGTGTCGCCGCCGATGCCGACCAGCTCCTCGTAGAGCTCCGGGTCGGTGTCGCCCTCGGTGCCGAAGACCAGCACACGCGAGTCGGGGCCGAGGCCGAGCGCGGCGCGGGCCGCGTCGTCGCGCATGACGGCGAGGAGCGCCACCAGCCCTGCGACCGCGGATTCGCCCGCGACGATGGCGGGGTCGCCGGCCGCGGGCCGGGCGAGGCGGCGCATCATCGCGACGGCGTCGCCATCCTCGACCGCCACCACCGCGTCGGCGTGGCGCCTCAGCACCTGCCACGCGAGCAGCGAGACCTCGCCGCAGGCGAGGCCCGCCATCAGCGTGTCGAGATCGCCGTGCACGGGCGTGGGGCGGCCGGCGCGGATGCTCGCGACCCAGCAGGCGGCGCGGGCCGGGTCGGCGAGGACGATCCAGGGGCGCCCGGCGCCCATGCGCCGCTTGAACTGCGCCGCGACGGCCGCCGCCATGCCGCCGACGCCGGTCTGCACGAAGACGTGGGTGGGGGGCTCGCCGAGCTGCTCGATCGCCTCGGCGGCCATCAGCTCGTAGCCCTGCATCACGTCCTTGGGCACCTCCATGTAGCCGGGATAGGAGGTGTCGGAGACGACGAACCAGCCTTCGCGCCGCGCGGTCTCCCCGGCCTCGCGCACGGAGTCGTCGTAGTTGCCGGCGGTGCGCACGACGCGGGCGCCGAAGCGCTCGATCGCGCGCTTGCGGCCCTCGCTGACGGTGGCGTGGATGAAGATCACGCAGTTGCAGCCGAAGGTGCGCGCGCCCCAGGCGACCGAGCGGCCGTGGTTGCCGTCGGTGGCGCAGCACACGGTGATGCGCGAGACCACGTCCGCATGGGCGCCCTCGAGGATCTCCCGCATGGGCGGCTCGGCGCCCCTGGCGGCCGTGACCTCGCGGCGCAGGAGCCGCGCCACGGCGTAGGCCCCGCCCAGCGCCTTGAAGCTGCCGAGGCCGAAGCGGCCGCCCTCGTCCTTCATGTGGACCGCGGCGACCCCCGCCTCGGCGGCCAGGCCGGGCAGGGCGTGCAGCGGCGTGGGCGCGTAGCCGGGCCAGGCGGTGATGGCGGCACGGGCCTCGGCAAAGGCGGCGTCGTTCAGGACGGCGGACTCGACCTCGCCAAAGGGCGCGGCACGGTCGGCCAGCGGGTTCGACGCCAGCTCGAAGGCGAAGGCGCCGTCCGCCGGTCCTTGACGGATGGTCTCGGGCACGTGTGTTGCTCCCGTGTTCGCGTGAAAATTGCCCAACGAATGACCCCCGGGCGGACACGCCGCCCGGGGAATGGACGGGCAGTGCTCAGAAGCGCGCGCGCTCCTCCTCGATCGAGGCGAGCAGGGCCTCGAGCATCGCCTTGCCTTCGGCGCCGTAGCGCTCCTCGATCAGCGCGCGCACGGCCGGCTGGGCGGTTTCGGCGAACTTCTGCTGCTGCTCGGGGGTGACGACGTTCACCTCCATCTTCTCGGCGAGCAGCGGCAGGCCGTTCTGCGAGGCCTCGATCACCCGCGACATGCCGCGCCCGGCCTCGGTGGCAACCTCGGAGGCCCAGTTGATGATCTCCTGGTGCTCGGGGCTGAGGCCGGCGAGGAACTCCTGGTTGATGAACCAGATGTAGGGTGTGATGATGTGGTTGGTGATGGAGAGGTACTTCTGCACCTCCTGGAACTTGGCGAAGGCGATGATCGGGATCGGGTTCATCTGCCCGTCGGCCACCCCGGTCTGCAGCGCGGTATAGACCTCGGCCCAGGGCAGGGGCGTCGGCTGGCCGCCGAGCGACGAGATCATCTTCTCGTGCGTCGGGATCGTCATGGTGCGGATGCGCAGGCCCTTCATGTCCTCGACGCTCTCGATCGGGCGCTCGGAGTTGGTGAAGGCGAAGAAGCCGCCCGAGTCGATCAGGCCCAGCACCTTGAGCCCGGTCTTGTTCTCGATGTCGTCGACGAACTTCCGGCCGAAGGCCGAGTCCTTGTGGATCACGCGCGAGGCCACGCCGATGTTGGGAAACGCGAACGGGATGTCGAAAACGCCGACCAGCGGATAGACCTGCGCCACGCCGCCGGCCGAGGAGATGCAGGACTCGACGATGCCGGCCGAGACCTGGTCGATCACCTCGTTGTCCTTGCCGAGCTGGCCGTTGGCGAAGAGCTGCACCTCGATCGCATTGTTCGAGGCGCTCTCGACCAGGGTCTTGAACACCGCCGCCATGGCGCCGGAATGGCTCTGGAACGGGTCCTCGGGGTTGAGATGCCCGAGGCGGATGGTCACGTCAGCGGCGGAGGCCGGGACGGCGAGGCCGGCGGCGACCAGGGCGCCGAGGCCGAGCTTTCTGAAGAACGTCATCTTGGATCTCCTCTGATGTTGAACGGTCGGGAACGGGCGTCCCTAGCCGGCAAGTCCCAGCAGGCGCGGGATGAAGAGCGTCAGGTCGGACCAGAAGGCGACCAGCAGCAGGATCATGAACTCGGCGAGGATGAACGGCCACAGCGCCACGGTGATCGACTCGACCGACTCCTTGCACACCGAGGCGAGCACGAACAGGCAGGCGCCCACCGGCGGCGTCATCAGCGAGATGTTGAGCGCCAGGATGATCATGATCCCCGCATGCACCGGGTCCATGCCGATGGTGAGCGTCAGCGGGGCCAGCACGGGCGCGAGGATGATCAGGGTGGCGTTGATGTCCATGAACAGGCCGATCAGCAGCAGCAGCACGAGGATCATGCCGATGATCACGTTCGGGTCGGACGAAAGCGCGAGGAACGCCGCGGCGATCATCTGCGGGATCTGGTTGAAGGTCATCCACCAGCCGAGGATGGTCGCCGAGGCGATGATCAGGAAGATCACCCCGGTGATCCGCGTGGTGCGCACGCACATGTCGTAGAGGTCGCGCCAGCTCAGCGCCCGGTAGACGAGGCCGCCGACCACCAGCGCGTAGGCCACCGCGATGGCCGCCGCCTCGGTCGGCGTGGCGATGCCGCCGAGGATCGAGCCGAGGATGAACACCGGCAGGATGGCGGCGAGGATGCCCTCCTTGAGCGCCAGCCAGACCTCGCAGAGGTCGAAGCCGTGCTCGCCCTTGGGCAGGTTGAGCCGCCGGCCCAGCAGCGCGATCACGGCCATGCAGATGATGCAGATCAGCAGCCCGGGCAGGATCCCCGCGGCGAACAGCCCGGCGATCGAGACGCCCATGATCGAGCCGTAGATGATGGCGAGCGTCGAGGGCGGGATGGTCGGCCCGATGATCGAGCCGGCGGCCGTGACCGCGCAGGCGAAGCGGCGCGTGTAGCCCGCCTTCTCCATCGCCGGCACCAGCGTGTTGCCGAAGGCCGCCGCGTCCGCCGTGGCCGAGCCGGTGATCCCGGCGAACAGCACCGAGGCGACCATGTTGGAGTGCGCCATGCCGCCCCTCAGCCAGCCGACCAGCGCGTCCGCCAGCTTCACCAGCCCCATGGTGATGCCCGAGCGGTTCATGATCTCGCCCGCCAGGATGAAGAAGGGCATGGCGAGGAAGGGGAAGAGATCGAGCCCGGCGAACAGCCGGTCGGGCGCCATGGTCATGAAGCGCGGGCCCATCTGCAGGATGCCGATCATGCCGGCGACGCCGATCACGAAGCCGACGGGCAGGCCGATGGCGAGCAGGCCGAAGAACAGGCCGAGCACCAGGAACATGCTAGTCCTCCCTGCCCTCGAGGGTCTCGGCATCGAGCCCGGCGATGGCGGCGCCGGCGGTCTCGGGCGGCTCCTCGGCGAAGAAGTCGTGGATGCCGGTGAGCAGGAGCTGGATGCAGGCCATGGCGGCCGCCAGCGGCACGCCGATGAACGCGTAGCCCTTCGGGATCTCGTAGATCATCGTCATGCGCCTGAAGCCGCGCTCGACGAACTCGAGCCCGTACCAGAAGAGCGCGGCGAAGAAGACGAAGCCGATCACGTCGAAGGCCACCGCCAGCCAGCGCCGCATCTCCGGGGGAAAGCGCTGGAACACGAACTCCACCCCGATGTGCTCGCGGTAGACGATGCCGCTCGAGACCGCGAGCAGCGCCATCCAGATCATCAGGTAGCGGGCCAGCTCCTCGGTGAAGGTCAGCGGCAGCGGGATCACGTAGCGCACCAGCACGCCGAGCCACACGTCGAGCACCAGCAGGACCAGCAGCAGGACGCAGGCCCGCTCGACCACCCAGTTGATTCGGTGACTTAGCGCCTTGGCGCGATTGGCCATTCCGGTCATGGCGTCCTCCCGGCGCGGCTTGGTGCCGCCTGTTATGGTTGCAGGAAAAAGCTTGAAACCGGTTTTTCACAATGTCAATAATAAAGAAAAATAATTTTCGAATGGCGGAAGCCAGGGCAACCCCGGCGCAAGTCGGCAAGGGGAGCGGCGCGATAATGGCGGACCACGGGGACGGGCTTTCGCTGATGCATCGCGTGCATGCGGAGTATGCGGGCCTGCCGGCGAGCGAACGCAAGGTCGCCGACCTGGTTATCGACTTCCCCGGCGAGCTGGCGGCCTACACGGCTTCCGAGCTGGCGGAGCTGGCCGAGGTGTCGAACGCCACGGTGACCCGGTTCTTCCGGCGGCTCGGCTACGACAGCTTCGAGGAGGCGCGGCGCAGCGCCCGGCGGGCGCGCGAGTGGGGCTCGCCGCTGTTTCTCGCCAGCAAGGCGAGCGAGCGCGAGGCGATCGGCAGCGACCTGGTCAAGCGCTTCGCCGACGAGGAGACGGGCATCGTCGCCGCCACCTTCGCGGCGCTCGACCCGGCGGTGCTGGGCGAGGCGACGGACGCGCTGGCCGGCGCGCGGCGCCTGTTCTTCCTGGGGTTCCGCAACAGCGGCTACATCGCCGGCTACGGGCGCTGGCAGTTCATCCAGTTCCGCGGCGACGTGCACATGCTGACCGGTGGCGGCGAGACGCTGGCCGAGCGCATCGCCGACCTCGGCCCGGGGGACCTCGTGGTGCTGGTCGGGCTGCGCCGGCTGGTCAGACGGCTCGCCCGCTATGCCGAGGCGGCGCGCGACGCGGGCGCCGACATCCTGCTGGTCACCGACCCGACGGCGCGCGGCACCGCGGCCTACGCGCGTTGGACGATCACCTGCCCGGTGGAGAACCCGCACGTCCTCGACAGCTATGCCGGGGTGATCGGCGTGCTGCGGCTGCTGGCGGTCGAGACCATGTACAAGCTCGGTCGCTCCGGCCGCGAGCGGCTCCAGCAGGTCGAGCGGCTGCACGAGCGGCTGGGCGAGTTCGAGTAGGCCCGGCCGCGTCGGCGCGATCCCGCCGCCGCCGGGCGCCCCCTCCTGCGGCAGGTCGGGAGGGGGTCCGCGTGCGGTCAGGCCCGGTGCAAGCGCCTCTCAGACGGCGACCGCGGGCTTCGACTTCTCGCGCCGCACCAGGAGCTTGTTGAGCGCGTGGACGTAGGCGCGGCAGGAGGCGACCACCGTGTCGGTGTCGGACGACTGGGCGGTGACGATCTTGCCCGCCTCGCGCATGCGCACGCTCACGGTGGCCTGGGCGTCGGTGCCCTCGGTCACCGCGTGCACCTGGTAGAGCTCGAGCGTGGCCTCGTGCGGCACCAGCGCCTTCACGGCGTTGAAGGCGGCGTCCACCGGGCCGTCGCCGGTCGCGGTCTGGCGGTGCTCCTCGCCGTCGATCTCGAGGACGATGTCGGCCGACTGGGGCGCCTCGGTGCCGCAGATGACGCGCAGGAACTTGAGCTTGATGCGCTCGGCGCCGGCGTCGGCCGTGGCCTCCTCGACCAGGGCGACGATGTCGTCGTCCCACACCTCCTTCTTGCGGTCGGCCAGCGCCTTGAAGCGCACGAAGGCGTCCTGCAGCGCGTTGTCGCCGAGCTCGATGCCCAGCTCGCGCAGCTTCTCCCTGAAGGCGTGGCGGCCCGAGTGCTTGCCCATGACCAGGCTGGAGCTCGACAGGCCGACATCCTCGGGGCGCATGATCTCGTAGGTGCCGTGGTGCTTGAGCATGCCGTCCTGGTGGATGCCCGCCTCGTGGGCGAAGGCGTTCTTGCCGACCACGGCCTTGTTATACTGCACCGGGAAGCCGGTGATCGCCGAGACCAGCCGCGAGGCCTGCATGATGCGCCGCGTGTCGATGCCGGTGGCGTAGGGCATCAGGTCCTGGCGCACGCGCATGGCCATCACCACCTCCTCGAGCGCGGTGTTGCCGGCCCGCTCGCCCAGCCCGTTGATGGTGCACTCGATCTGCCGCGCGCCCGCCTGCACGGCGGCCAGCGAGTTGGCCACCGCCATGCCCAGGTCGTTGTGGCAGTGGGTCGAGAGGGTCACCTTGCCGATGCCCGGCACGCGGTCCTTGAGCATGCGGATGATCGAGGCCGACTCGCCCGGCATGGTGTAGCCCACCGTGTCGGGGATGTTGATGGTGCTGGCGCCGTTCTCGATGGCGGTCTGCACCGCGAGGCACAGGAAGTCGCGCTCGGTGCGCGTGGCGTCCTCGGGCGACCACTGCACGTCGTCGACGAGGCTGCGCGCGTGGCTGACCGACTGCTCGATCTGCCTGAGCACCTGGTCGCGGGTCATCTGGAGCTTGTGCTCCATGTGAATGTCCGAGGTGGCGATGAAGGTGTGGATGCGCCTGTGCGGCGCGTGCTGCAGCGCCTCGAAGGCCCGGTCGATGTCGGCCTTGCCCGAGCGCGAGAGGCCGCAGACCGTGGCGCGCTCGATCACGCGCGCGATCTCGCGCACCGCCTCGAAGTCGCCGACGCTGGCGATCGGGAAGCCGGCCTCGATGATGTCGACGCCCATCTCGTCGAGGAGCTGGGCGATCTGCAGCTTCTCGTCGAGCGTCATCGAGGCGCCGGGCGACTGCTCGCCGTCGCGCAGGGTGGTGTCGAAGATCTTCACGCGGTCGGATACCGCGGGTTTTGTCTCGCTGGTCATCTTGTGGGCTCCGTCTCCTGGTTGCCGTTCGCGATCCGGGCGGCGCGTCCGTCACTCCCCTGAGCGCGCGCGCCGCGGGATCACGGCACGCTCAGGGGCGGCTAAGCAGGAGAAGCCCGCCGCGAGCGGCAGGCAGGGTGGGCGCGGCCAAGGTGGGCACGATGATGTGCGGCGCGGTCGGCATGGAGGGCAATATACGCAAAACTTCGCGCATGGGAAGGGGGGAGATGCGGGGGAGGCGAGACCCCCGCCCTCAGCGCGGCACCAGCGCATCGAGCTCGGGGAGCAGCACGACGCTCTCCTGCTCGTGCGGGTCGGTGCGGGCGATCACCGCCGTAACCGGCTGGCGCGAGGGGTTTGCCGGAAGATGCGGCATTCCGGCCGGGATGTAGAGCATCTCGCCGGCCCCGACGGTCATGTGGTGCTCGAGCCGCTGGCCGTACCACATTTCGCTCTCGCCGCCGATCACGTAGATCGCGGTTTCGTGGTTCTCGTGCATGTGGGCGCGGCCGCGCTGGCCGGGCGGAATCGTCAGCAGATGCATGCAAATGCCCCTGGCGCCCGCGGACTCCGCCGAGATCCCGGCGAGGTAGGAGAAGCCCTGCTTGCCCTCGTAGCCCTGCGCGGGGCGGAATACCTTGCAGCTCGGCGGTGTCTCGCGGGTCATCGGCGGCTCCCCGGTTGCCTCGCAACCTCGAGATGGGGCGTGGCAACCGGCGGTGCAAGCCGCCGCCGCGCGGCGGCGCGGACGGATGCGCCGCCGGGCCGCCCGGCGCTGCGCGTCACTGCGGGGAGGGGCACTCGGCGCTCTCGCCGTGCGCGCCGCGCAGGCCCTCGGCCCAGCAGCCGCGGAACACGGCGCCGCTGGCATAGACCATCTCGCCGTAGCCGTGCTGGCGGCCGTCGACGAACTTGCCCTTGTAGACGTCGCCGTTGGCGTAGGTGGCGGTGCCCTCGCCGTGGATCTCGCCGTCGCGCCAGCCGCCCGCGTAGGTGAAGCCGTCGGCCAGCGTCAGCCTGCCCTCGCCGTGGCGCTTGTCGTCGGCGAATTCGCCCTCGTAGACCGAGCCGTCGGGGTACTCGACCCGGCCCCGGCCGGAGCGCACGCCGTTCTCCCACGCGCCTTCGTAGACCGTGCCGTCCTTGTAGGCGATGCGGCCCTCGCCGTGGTGGCGGGCGGCGCGGAACGCACCCTCGTAGACCGAGCCGTTGGCGTATTCCGCCTTGCCCTGGCCGGTGATCTCGCCTTCGACCCACTCGCCCTGGTAGCTCGAGCCGTCGGCGTAGGTGATGCGGCCCGAGCCGTGCGGCTTGCCGTCGAGGAACCCGCCCTCGTAGACCGAGCCGTTGGCGTAGCTGGCCTTGCCCTCGCCCTCGATGCGGCCGGCGACCCACGCGCCCTCGTAGCGGTAGCCGCCGGCGCCGGTGAAGCTGCCCTGGCCGTGGCGCTCGCCCTCGACGAAGGCGCCCTCGTAGACGTCGCCGTTGGCGTAGCTGGCCGTGCCCTGGCCGTGGCGCAGCCCGTCGACGAAGTCGCCCTCGTAGCTGTCGCCGTTGGGGTATGTCGCCACGCCCCGGCCGGTGATCTGGCCCTCGCGCCACGCGCCCTCGTAGGCAAAGCCGTCCGCCAGCGTGATCTTGCCGTGGCCGTGGCGCAGGCCGTCGACGAAGTCGCCCTCGTAGACGCTGCCGTCGGGGTAGCTGACCGTGCCCTTGCCGTGCTGGCGGCCCTCGACCCATTCGCCCTCGTAGCGGTAGCCGTTCTCGCGGGTCATCACGCCGTGGCCGTGGTGGGCGGAGTCCTTGAATTCGCCCTCGTAGCGCATGCCGTTGGCGTAGACCGCGACGCCCTCGCCGTGGATCACGCCCTCGCGCCACGCGCCCTCGTAGGAGCCGCCGTCGGCATAGACGATCCGCCCGCGCCCGTGCGGCACGCCCTGGGCGAACGCGCCCTCGTAGACCGAGCCGTCGGGAAACTTCGCCCGGCCCTCGCCCTCGATCGTACCGTCGACCCACTCGCCGGTGTACTCGTAGCCGTCGGGGGAGGTGTAGGTGCCCTGGCCGTGCTGCTTGCCGTCGTGGAACTCACCGCTGTAGGCGGCGCCCGAGTCGTACTCCTTGGTGGCGACGGCGCCGGTCTGGGCCGCGGCTGGCAAGGGGGTGAGCAGCGGGGCGAGCAGCGCCAGAAGAGTGCTGGCGACGACCATCCGCATGAGGCCTGATCCCTGCATCGTCCCTGTGTTCCCTGGGCGAGCGCCGGCCCCTGCGCCCGGATCCGCCGATCCGGGCCGGGCCGCGGGGCGCAGTCTATGTTCCCAATCTGTCCCTGACAACGCCTCTGTGGCCCGCCCGGGCCGCGGGCCGCAGGCGCCACTTGCGCTTTGCCGCCGCGCGGGGCTAATCGGGGGCGCGCCCCCGGATGGAGCCGCCGATGCCCTCGCCCGATCGTCTGCGTATCACGCTGGTCCAGGCCAATCCCGTCGCCGGGGACATCGCCGGCAACACGGCGCGGGCGCGCGAGGCGCTGGCGGCCGGCGGGGCGGCGGCGGCCGACCTCGTGGTGCTGCCGGAGATGTTCCTCTCGGGCTACCAGGTGCTCGACCTGTCGGTGCGCCCCGCCTTCCTGCGCGACGTGCGGGCGGCGCTGGAGGCGCTGGCCGCGGACACCCGGCCGGGCGGCCCGGCGCTGGCGCTGGGCGGGCCGATGGCGGCGGGGCGGCGCGACCCCGAGCAGGACCACCCGGGCGCCTTCAACGCCTATCACCTGCTGCAGGACGGGGCGGTGCGCGCCTCGTTCGCCAAGCACCACCGGCCGAACTACGGGGTGTTCGACGAGAAGCGGCTCTATGTCGAGGGCGAGATCGCCGGCCCGGTCGAGATCGCCGGCTGCCGGGTGGCCTTCCCGATCTGCGAGGACATGTGGTTCGCCGACGTGGCCGAGGGCATGGAGGAGGCCGGGGCCGAGCTGTTCGTCATCCCCAACGGCTCGCCCTACGACCGGGGCAAGTACGACCTGCGCATCCAGCACATGGTGGCGCGCACGGTCGAGACCGGGCTGCCGCTGGTCTATCTCAACATGGCCGGCGGGCAGGACGACCAGGTGTTCGACGGCGGCTCGTTCGCCATGAACCCCGGCGGGCGGCTGGCGCTGCAGATGCCGTTCTTCGAGGAGGCGGCGGCGACGGTGGACGTGCGCCGCGCGGCCGGCGGCTGGCGCATCGCGCAGGCCGGGCTGGCGCCGGTGCCCGACCCGGTGGAGCTCGATTATCACGCCATGGTCCGGGCGACGCGCGACTATGTGGTGAAGTCGGGGTTCTCCGCCGTGCTGCTGGGGCTCTCGGGGGGCGTCGATTCCGCGCTGGTGGCGACGGTGGCGGCGGACGCGCTCGGCCCCGCGAACGTGCGCTGCGTGGTGCTGCCGTCGCGCTTTACCTCCGCCATCAGCCTCGCGGACGCCGAGGCGGTGGCCTCGGCGCTGGGCGCGCGGCGCGACGAGATCGGCATCAGTGGCGCCGTGGACGCGGTCACGGCGGGGCTGGCGCCCGCGTTCGACGGGGTGGCCCCCGACATCACCGAGGAGAACATCCAGTCGCGGCTGCGCGCGGTCTACCTGATGGCGCTGTCGAACAAGTTCGGCGAATTGCTGCTGACCACCGGCAACAAGTCGGAGATGGCGGTGGGCTATGCCACCCTCTACGGCGACATGTGCGGCGCCTACAACCCGCTCAAGGACCTCTACAAGACCCGCGTCTACGAGGCCTGCCGCTGGCGCAACGGCAACCACCGGGCATGGATGAAGGGGCCGGCGGGCCACGTCATCCCGACCCGCGTGATCGAGAAGGCGCCCACCGCCGAGCTGCGCGCGGACCAGCGCGACGAGGACTCGCTGCCGCCCTACCCGGTGCTCGACGCCATCCTCGAGCGCCTCGTCGAGGACGAGGCCTCGACCGAGGAGATCGTCGCCGAGGGCTTCGACCGCGACACGGTGATGAAGGTGCAGGGGCTGCTCTACGTCTCCGAGTACAAGCGCTTCCAGGCGCCGCCGGGGGTGAAGCTGACGAAGAAGGCCTTCTGGCTCGACCGGCGCTACCCGGTGGTGAACCGCTGGCGGGACCGCTCGTGAGCCCGGGGGCGGACGCCGCGCTCGCCCGCTTCGCGCCGGCGCCGGGCAAGCTGGCGGTGATGGCCGTGGGGCTCGCGGTCTTCGCCGGCCTCGCCGTATGGGTCCTGTGGATCACCCCGGCGGAGGCGTGGCAGGAGCAGGGCAGCCTTGTGGTCCGCGTGGCGCTGTGGGGCGTGGCGCTCATCTGCCCGGTCTGGGCCGCGGATCTCGCGCTGCGGCTCGTGCGCGGCACGCCGACGCTGGCGGCGACCGCCGACGGGCTGGTGCTGCGTGCGGGCTTCGGGGCGCGGGCCGCGCTCGGCTGGGACGAGATCGCGCTGGTCGCGCCCGTCGAGATGGGGCGCAAGTTCTGGCTGGCGATCTATCTGCGCGCACCGCGGGCCGCGCTGGGGCGGCTGGGGCTGCTGGCGCGGCTGATGCTGGTCAAGTCACATGGCGAGGGCGTGCCGAACTTCGCCTTGCGCTACTACCAGCTCGGCGTCGCGCCGGAGACGGCGGCCGGGGCGCTGGAGGCGATCCGGCAGAACCCCGGGCGCGCGGCGCGGCACAAGGGCAGGGCGCGGCGATGACCGTCACCCGCTTCGCCCCCTCGCCGACCGGGCTGCTGCACGTGGGCAATGTGCGCACCGCGGTGCTGAACTGGGCGCTGGCGCGGGCCGCGGGCGGCACCTTCATTCTGCGCATCGACGACACCGACCCGGAGCGCTCGCAGGAGCGGTTCGTCGAGGCAATCCGGCGCGATCTCGACTGGCTGGGGCTGACCTGGGACCGCGAGGAGCGCCAGTCGCGCCGCCTCGAGCGCTACACGCAGGCGGCGGAGGCGTTGCGCGCGGCGGGGCGCCTCTACGCGTGCTTCGAGACGGCGGGCGAGCTCGAGGCGCGGCGGCGCCGGCAGCGCGCGGCGAGGCGGCCGCCGGTCTACGACCGGGCGGCGCTGGACCTGACCGAGGCCGACAAGGCGCGGCTGCGCGCCGAGGGCCGGGCGGCGCACTGGCGGTTCCTGCTCGAGCACCGCGAGGTGGCGTGGGACGATTTGATCCGCGGGCCCGAGCGGGTGGACGCGGCCAGCGTCTCCGACCCCGTGCTGCTCCGGGGCGACGGGCAGGTGCTCTACACGCTGGCCTCGGTGGTGGACGACGCCGAGATGCGGGTCAGCCACGTGGTGCGCGGGGCCGACCACGTCACCAACACCGGGGTGCAGATCCAGATCTTCGAGGCGCTGGGCGCGGCGGTGCCGTCGTTCGCGCACCACGCGCTGCTGACCAGGCCGGGGGGCGAGGCGCTGTCGAAGCGGCTCGGCTCGCTTTCGGTCGCGGCGCTGCGCGAGGCCGGCGTCGAGCCGCTGGCGCTGGTGAGCTTCCTCGCCCGGCTCGGCTCGGCGCGGCCGGTGGAGGTGGCGGGGTCGCTCGACGAGGTGGTGGCCGGCTTCGACATCGCCAGCTTCGGCCGGGCGCCGACGCGCCTCGACGCCGAGGAATTGTGGCTGCACAGCGCCCGGACGCTGCGGGCGCTGCCCTATGAATCTGTGAAGAATCGGCTGGAAGCCATTGGCGTATCGCGACAAATAGCGCCTGCGTTTTGGCAGGCAGCGGGGCCGAACCTCGACCGCTTCGACGATGCCGCCGCCTGGTGGGCGATCTGCCGCGACGGCGCCGCGCCGGTGATCGCCCCTCAAGATCAGGCGTTCGTCGCCGAGGCGCTGGCGCTGCTGCCGCCGCGGCCGTGGGGTCCGGAGACCTGGGCCGCGTGGACCGGGGCGGTGAAGGCGCGCACCGGGCGCAAGGGCCGGGCGCTTTACCGGCCGCTGCGCCTGGCGCTCACCGGCCGCGAGCACGGGCCGGAGATGGCGGCGCTGATGCCGCTTCTGCGCCACCCTTGACAGGGCGCGCGAATGGGGTCATTGGAGGCGCCATGAACACCGCGAGCTGCATCTGCCGGATTTGCATTACCCGCTGACATGACGTCCGCGGCGGTGTTCCCTGTTCCCAGACTCCGAACATGAACCTGGCCCGCCGCGGGGGAAACGCGCGAGCCGAGGACATGACCGAGATCCAGCTGCACAACACCCGGACCCGCCGCAAGGAGCCGTTCAGGCCCCTGATTCCGGGCAGGGTCCGCATGTATGTCTGCGGCCCCACGGTCTACGACCGCGCCCATATCGGCAACGCCCGCCCGGTGGTGGTGTTCGACGTGCTCTACCGCCTGCTGCACCATGTTTATGGCGAGGATGCCGTCACTTACGTCCGGAACTTTACGGACGTGGACGACAAGATCATCGCCCGCGCGCAGGAGACGCTGGCCGAGGGCGAGACGCTCGAGGCCGCCTGCCACCGCATCACCGGGGAGACGATCAGCTGGTACCGCGAGGACATGGCGGCGCTCGGCGCGCTCCCGCCCACCCACGAGCCGCGCTGCACCGAGTACATCCCCGAGATGGTCGCCATGATCGGGCGCCTGATCGCCGAGGGCTGCGCCTACCCGGCCGAGGGCCACGTGCTCTTCGACGTGACGAAGTATCCCGACTACGGCCGCCTCTCGCGCCGCTCGCTCGAGGACATGCAGGCCGGCGCCCGCGTCGAGGTGGCGCCCTACAAGAAGAACCCGATGGACTTCGTGCTCTGGAAGCCCTCGACGCCCGAGCAGCCGGGGTGGCCGAGCCCGTGGGGGAGGGGCCGCCCCGGCTGGCACATCGAGTGCTCGGCGATGGCGCAGACGCTGCTCGACGAGACCTTCGACATCCACGCCGGCGGCATCGACCTCCTCTTCCCCCACCACGAGAACGAGGTCGCCCAGAGCTGCTGCGCCAACCACACCGAGGTGATGGCCAACTTCTGGCTGCACAACGGCTTCCTGCAGGTCGAGGGGGAGAAGATGGCCAAGAGCCTCGGCAATTTCTTCACGGTGAAGGACCTGCTGGACAAGGGGGTGCCGGGCGAGGTGATCCGTTGGCTGCTTTTAAAGGCACACTACCGAAAGCCGCTAAATTGGACTGAGGATGCGCTGATAGCCGCGGAGCAGGAGTTGATAGGGCTTCTCGATTTTCCGATGCGTCTGGCCGGGAAAGGGTCAAAGATGGATGGCGAAGTTGTCGCCGCCCTTGCTGACGATCTCAATTTTCCTGCCGCCATGAGCCGGCTTCACGCGCTCCGCCACGACCGCAAGTTCGAGATATTAGCATCTACTTTGAATGTCCTCGGGTTCACCGGCGAATGGCTTGATGCGAACTCCGTACTGTTGGCGGATAACAAGACGGCGGACCGCATCGAGAGTTTACTTGAAATTCGGTCGAGAGCGCGTGCAACAAGGGATTTTGCCAAGGCCGATGCAATTCGGGGGTTTCTCGAAGCGGCTGGCGTCATAGTCGAAGATGCCGAAGAGACGACTTGGAAGGTAGGAGGCGACAAGATTGAGCTTGGTTGGCTCGGCGTTGTCAAACCGGCAGAAAACGACGCTCTAGCGATCTCCCTCGATGAAGTCCTCTCGCTTGCAGAGTCACGTGGTGTGTCTCTCGTCCGCGATGGCAAAGGATGGACTGCCGAGAAATCTGGCACTTGGAGAGGTCCAATTGATGTGGAACTCATCCATTTAGCTGAACGGGAGGCGGCTCGATGACCAAGGAACGCCTCTACCTCTTCGACACCACGCTGCGCGACGGGCAGCAGACGCAGGGGGTGGACTTCACCGCCGCGGCCAAGACGCGGATCGCGCGGGCGCTCGACGAGCTCGGCATCGACTATGTCGAGGGCGGCTGGCCGGGCGCCAACCCGACCGACTCGGAGTTCTTCCGCGCGCCGCCCAGGCTCAAGCGCGCCACCTTCACCGCCTTCGGCATGACCAAGCGGGCCGGGCGCGCGGCGGCCAATGACGAGGTGCTGGCCGAGGTGGTGAACGCCGGCACGCCGGCGGTCTGCCTCGTCGGCAAGGCGCACGACTTCCACGTCGAGACGGCGCTCGGCATCACGCTCGACGAGAACCTCGAGAACATCCGCGCCTCGGTCCGGCACCTGGGCGATCTCGGCCGCGAGGCCATCTTCGACGCCGAGCATTTTTTCGACGGCTACAAGGCCAACCCGGCCTACGCGCTCGCCTGCCTCGACGCGGCGATGGAGGGCGGCGCCCGCTGGGTCGTGCTCTGCGACACCAACGGCGGCGCGCTGCCGGGCGAGGTGGCCGAGACCGTCGGCGCGGTGTGTCAGCGCATCCCCGGCAGCCATGTGGGCATCCACAGCCACAACGATACCGAGCAGGCCGTCGCCAACACCTTCGCCGGGGTCGAGGCCGGGGCGCGGCAGATCCAGGGCACGCTGAA
>DATKCQ010000033.1:0-29789 GCA_035513135.1 Thermohalobaculum sp. | reverse complement strand
GCGGCCCGCGCCGCCGCGTCGAGCGCTTCGGCGAGAAGGGGGCCGAGCGCGGCGAAGCGCGGCGCGGTAATGTAGGGCAGCGCCGGCGCCGGGGCCGTGCGGTCGAGGATGGCGAGCCGGCGGGCCGTCTCCGGCTCGTGCGCCTCGAGCAGCGCCCAGGCCACCGCGTCGAGCGCCGCCACGTCGGCGTCGCCCCGCGCCACCAGGCGCGCCGAGGCGCGGTGGCTGCCGCTGGGCACGGCGGCGCCGAAGAACGGGCCGGCGGCACCGTCGCGAAGCCCGGCGAGGTGGGCGCGCAGCGCGATGTGGCCGGAGAACGAGCCCCACTCGTTCACGGCGACGCGCCCTCCCTGGCGGGCGAGCAGCGCCTCGGGGTCCTCCCGCGCGCCCCCCCCGGCGCCCCCGGCGTCCCCGGCCCGGCCGACGATCACCGAGCGGTAGGCGCCGCCGCCCGCGTCGGCGAGGCCGTAGTCCGGCCGCGCCACGAGCCGCGCCGCGCCGCACAGGCCGCTGACCCAGGGCATGCCGCAGGTCTGGCCGATCAGCAGGTCGGGATGGCGCCAGGCCTCGGCCGCGTCGCGCGGGCGGCTGAGGGCGGCGGGCGCGGCGATGCCGTGCGCCGCCAGCCACCCGGCGACCGCGGCCCAGAAGGCGTCGGTCGCCGGCCGCAGCGCCGGCCAGTCGTACATCGGCAGCGCCGCGATCATTCGCCGCCGGGGTCGCGGACGGGCGCGCCGTCGTGGCGGTTCAGGGGATGCACCACCGGCTCGCGCGGGCGCAGCAGCCAGCGGCGCAGCACCTCCGAGTAGCCGCGGATCAGGTAGCCGCCGTTCTCGGCGAGGTAGCGCGCGCGCTCGGCCCGGTAGAGCGTGGGCAGGCGGTACCACGGTGTCGCCGGCGTGGCGTGGTGCACCCGGTGCAGGTTGTTGTTGAGGAACAGCAGGCTGAAGAACGGCCCGCTCTCGATGACGCCGGTGCGCTGCTTCGGGTCGTCATGGGCGCGGTGCTCGATGTAGCTGCGCATCATGATCAGCGAGACGCCGGGATAGGCGGCGAAGAGCGCGTAGAGCCACAGCGGCACGCCCGTCCACCAGATCAGCGGCAGCACCAGCGCCAGCCCGGCGAAGTGATGCGCCCAGGCGGTGCGCACCTGGCGGTCGCCGGCGCGCGCGCGGCCCAGCTCCGAGCGCCAGAAGCCCCACAGCGACAGGGCCGGGCCGATCAGCATCCGTCCGGCGAAGGTGCCGTTGAAGGTGAGCAGCGCGCGCATCACCGGGCCGAGCCGGGCGTAGTCGCCCTCGTCCACGTAGAAGCTCTCGGGATCGTCGTAGGGGTCGGTCAGGCGCGCGTCGTTGTGGTGCCTGAGATGCAGGTCGCGAAACCGCCGGTAGGGGATGAAGAGGCCGAGCGGCAGCCAGACCAGCGCCTCGTTGAGCAGGGCGTTGCGGGTCGGGTGGCCGTGCAGCACCTCGTGCTGCAGCGACGAGTGGAACGCCACCGCGAGCGCCAGCGGCACGAAGGCCAGGAGCCCGATGACGTGATAGCCCGCCATCGCGCCGGCCCAGGCGCCGTAGCACCCCGCCAGCGCGAGCCAGGTGGGCCACTCCCTCGGCCACTCCCTCGGCCATTCGGCAAGCAACCCTCGCGCGGGGGCGCGGCTTGCTCCCCTCTTCATGTCCGCGTAATCCTGTATGAAGGCAGTCTGGTTTCTACCTTCTCATTAAGTGAAATTTTCCTGCCAGACAAGGGGATTCGCTTCGGCCGGCCCCCTTGCCGGCCCCCTTGCCGGCACCGCCGAGGGGTGTCGCTGGCGGCCGGACTCCGGTCGCAAGGCCGGGAGCGTCGGGCGCGAGATGGCTGTTTGATCGGCGTCGCCCAGCTTGTATGATCGGGGAAAGCCGGGAAAGCGCCCATGCCGTTTCAAAAGATCGTCGCCGGGAAGATCTCCAGCGCCGTCGCCCGCCAGGTCGAGGAACTGATCCTGCAGGGCGTGCTGCGCCCCGGCGACCGGCTGCCGGCCGAGCGCGAGCTGGCCGAGACCGTCGACGTCTCGCGCCCCACCCTGCGCGAGGCGCTGGCCGATCTGGAGGCGCGCGGGCTGGTGGTGACGCGCCCGGGCGGCGGCACCTTCATCGCCGAGGTGCTCGGCTCGGCCTTCGCGCCGCCGCTGATCGAGCTGTTCGCCAGCCACGACACGGCGCTGTTCGACTATGTCGAGTTCCGCCGCGACCTGGAGGGGCTGGCCGCCGAGCGCGCCGCGGTGAACGCCAACGAGGCGGACCTCGCGACCATCGACTCGGTGTTCCGGCGCATGGAGGAGGCGGCGCAAAAACGCGATCCGGCCGAGGAGGCGGCGCTCGACGCCGAGTTCCACATGGCGGTGGTCGAGGCGGCGCACAACGTCATCATGCTGCACATGATGCGCTCGCTCTACGAGCTGCTGGTCCGGGGCGTGTTCTACAACCGCGCCGTGGTCTATGCGCTGCCCGAGCAGCGCTCGCGGCTCCTGGACCAGCACCGGGCGATCCGCGACGCGGTGCTGGCGCGCGACCCCTGCGCGGCGCGGGCGGCGGCCGAGGCGCATCTGAGCTTCATCGCCGAGGCGCTGCGCGACGCGCACCGGGTGCGCTCGCGCGAGCAGGTCTCGGCACTGCGCCGCCGGCACGAGGAATTGCGCGGGCAGAAGCCGCGCACCCGCAAGGTCGGCGTCTGAGGGGGCGTCAGCGGCGGCCGTAATAGAGCGCCTGGACGTGCTCGGCCTCGGCGAAGAACAGCCAGCGCAGCGCCAGCATGCCCGCCAGGTGGGCGACGAGCGCCGGGGCGAGCAGCCAGCCGCCGAGCACCGGGGCGAGCAGCGCCAGCGCCAGCGGCACCAGGTAGCCGAGCACGGCGCCGAGGCGGCGCAGCTCAAACGCGCGGTTGCGGGCGACGCGGAAAGCCATCTCGTCGAGCAGGTAGTTGGCGCCGGTGTGCGGCGCCTCGAGCAGGCGCACCCGGCCCATGAACCCTAGCCCCGTGGCGGTCTCCATGCTCGAGCCCTTGGCGCCGCGCGTCGCCCCGGCGGCCGCCGTCTGCCACCACACCCACACGGCCCCGTCGAGCAGCAGCGCCAGGGCCGTCCAGCCCGCCGGGGCGGAGGCGCCGGTCAGGCCGGCGGCGGCGGCCGCGCCGAGCAGGCCGCCGGTGAGCGCGCTGACCACAAAGAGCGCCGGGGTGGGCGTGGCGCTCCAGCGCGGCACGGCGCGGAGCTGGGCGTAGATCATCGCCGTGGCGTGAATCGTCGCCAGCGCCAGCCCCGCGGCGGCGAGGCCGAGCGGCCACAGGCGCAGACCGCCGAGGCACCACAGCGCGGCGTGCAGGCCGAACACCGCCATCGCCGCCAGCATCAGGCAGGCCTCGCGCGACAGCCAGGACGAGCGCCACTGGCTGAAGGCCCGCCAGGCGTTCTCGCGCCGGCCCAGATGGCCGGTCGAGGCGATGCCGCCCAGGCCCGTCAGCCCCAGCGCCAGCGCCGAGGCGAGCCACCTGTAGGCGCCGCCGTCGGGGCCGAGCCCCAGCCCGAGCCAGGCCATCATGCCCAGCCCGAGCCCCGAGAGCACGGTGAAGACGACGATCGACGGGGCGGGGTGCATCAGCCGAGCCGCTCCAGCGCCCGGTCGAGCCAGCCGAGAAAGCCGCCCGGCTCGGGATCGGCCAGCGCGGCGAGGTTCACCTCGCCGGCGTCGCCTCCGTCCCTCCAGCCGTCGCGCCCGCGCGGGGGCAGGTACTTGTTGACGGGCTTCGTGCCCTGCTCGGGCATCAGGTCCATGCCGCCGCGCTCGGCCACCAGTCGCGAGACCGCGCTCGCGGGGTCGCCGATATCGCCGAAATGCCGGGCGCCGGTGGGGCAGGCGCGCACGCAGGCGGGGATGCGGTCGATCTGGGGGATGTTCTCGTTGTAGATGCGGTCGATGCACAGCGTGCACTTCTTCATCACGCCGGCCAGCGCGTCGAGCTCGCGCGCGCCGTAGGGGCAGGCCCAGGCGCACAACCCGCAGCCCATGCAGGTGTCCTCGTTGACCAGCACGATGCCGTCCTCGACCCGCTTGTAGCTGGCGCCGGTGGGGCAGACGGTGACGCAGGGCGCGTCCTCGCAGTGCAGGCAGGACTTGGGGAAGTGCACGACCTGGGCGGGGCCCGCTTGCGGCGCCACCTCGAAGGTGTGGATGCGGTTGAGCCAGGTGCCCGAGGGCTCGGCGCCGTAGGCGTCGGTGTCGGCGAGCGGCGCGCCGTAGCCTCCCGTATTCCACTCCTTGCAGGCCACGGCGCAGGCATGGCAGCCGACGCAGGTATCCAGGTCGATGACCAGGCCCATCTTGCGCTCGGTGGAGTTCGGCAGGCCGGTCATGTCCACTCCTTGCCGTATTCGACGGTGTCGGGCCCTTGGCCCACCGGCGATTTCTGCCGGCCGGGGCGGGGCTCGGCGGCCGCGGCCGGCGCGGCCTTCTCGAGGCGCACGCGCAAATCGTACCAGGCGGCCTGCCCGGTGACCGGGTCCGAGTTCGACCAGCGCAGTCCGTCGCCTTTGGGCGGCAGCAGCTCGTGGATCAGGTGATTCATGAGGAAACCGCGCTGCGCCTCGGGGGCGTCGGGCGAGAGCGCCCAGGCGCCCTCGCGCTTGCCGATGGCGTTCCAGGTCCAGACCGTGCCCGGGTTCTGCGCGTCCATGCGCCGCACCTGCACGCGGATGCGGCCGTGGGGCGAGATCACCCAGGCCCAGTCGTCGTCCCCGAGCCCCAGCCCGGCCATCACCGAGCCGTGCACGTAGAGCCGGTTCTCGCCGTGGATCTGTCTGAGCCAGGCGTTCTGCCCGCCCCAGGAGTGATACATCGCCGCCGGGCGCTGGGTGACGGCGTGCAGCGGGTATTCGCCGGGATCGAGGGCGGCTTCCTCGAAGGGCGGCCACCAGACCGGCAGCGGGTCGAAGGCGGCCTTGACCTGCCGGCGCAGGTGCTCGGGGGGCTGGCGTGGCCCGTGCCCCTCGGCGGCGAGCTGGAAGCGGCGCAACGGCTCGGCATAGAGCTGGAACACGTAAGGCTTCGGCGCGTCGTAGAAGCCCATGCCCACGGCCCACTCCTGGTAGGCCATGTTGAAGGGCCGCATGAAGCGGGCCTCCTCGGGGATGGGCGCGGACCAGAAGCCGCCATTGGCGATGTAGCGCGCGAGCTGGTCGGGGTTGGGCGCGCCCCGGCCGGTCCTCTTGCCGTCGGCGCCGCGCCAGCCGGCCAGCGGGCCGACGCCGGGGCGGCGCTCGTGGTTGACCATGTAATCGGCGTAGTCGCGGTAGACCGGCTGACCATCGTCGTCGACGAAGCCGGGCAGGCCGAGCCGGGCGCCGAGGTCGATGAGCACCGACTGGAAGCCGCGCACCTCGCGGTCGGGCTCGAGCACCGGCCAGCGGATGGCGTCGGCGACCAGATCCGGCTCGCCGATCGGGCGGTCGAGCAGCGAGATGCAGTCGTGGCGTTCCAGATAGGTGGTGTCGGGCAGCACCAGGTCGGCATAGGCGACCATCTCGGAGGAGTAGGCGTCGGAGTAGATGATCCTGGGGATGCGGTAGCTGCCGTCCGCCTCGGTCGCCGTCAGCATCTCCATCACGGCCCCCGTGTTCATCGACGAGTTCCAGGCCATGTTGGCCATGTAGAGGAACAGCACCTCGATGCCGTAGGGCTCGCGCGCGTGGGCGTTCGAGATCACCATGTGCATCAGCCCGTGCACCGAGAGCGGGTTCTCCCAGGTGAACGCCTTGTCGATGCGCGCGGGCGCGCCGTCCGCCTCGAGCGCCAGGTCCTCGGGCCCGCGCGGGAAGCCCAGATGCGGGCCGGGCAGCGGGTAGTCCGGCTGCGTGTGGCAGTGCGGGGTGGGGTGCGCCTCGAGCGGCTTGGGGTAGGGCGGCTCGAAGCGGAATCCGCCCGGCACCTCGACGGCGCCGAGCAAAAGCTGCAGCAGGTGGATGGCGCGCGCCGTCTGGAAGCCGTTCGAGTGCGCCGAGACGCCGCGCATGGCGTGGAAGCTGACCGGGCGGCCGATGACCCGGTCGTGGCGCTCGCCGCGGAAGTCCACCCAGGGCTGCTCGAGGACGATCGCGTGGTCGAAGGCGGTCCGGGCCAGCTCGGCGGCGATGCGGCGGATGCGCCCGGGGCTCAGGCCGCAGCGGGCGGCGACGCTTTCGGGGGCGTGCTCGGGCTCGAGATACTTGCGCGCCATCAGCTCGAAGGCCGGGCTGGCACGGCCGCCGCCGGGGTGGGGGAAATCGCCCTTCAGCTCGGGCGCGAGCCCCGGCGCGTCGAAGGGCTGCGGCCTGGCCGTCTTGCGGTCCCAGACCAGCGGCCGGCCCGCGCCGTCGCGCACGAAAAGGCCGAAGGTGGGCCCGGGATTGCGGTCGATCAGCCACGGCGCGTTGGTCCAGCGGCGCAGGTAGCCGACATCGACCCGGCCCGCGCGCAGCAGCTCGTGCACCAGCGCCAGCACGAACAGCCCGTCGGTGCCCGGCGTGATGCCGACCCACTCGTCGGCGATGGCGTTGTAGCCGGTGCGCACCGGGTTGACCGCGATGATCCGCCCGCCGCGCGACTTCAGCCGGCCCATGCCGATCTTGAGCGGGTTCGAGTCGTGGTCCTCGGCCACCCCGAACAGCATGAACAGCTTCGTGCGCTCCCAGTCGGTGCCGCCGAACTCCCAGAACGCGCCGCCCAGCGTGTAGATGCCGGCCGCCGCCATGTTCACCGAGCAGAAGCCGCCATGCGCGGCGTAGTTCGGCGTGCCGTATTGCTGCGCCCACCACGAGGTCAGCGCCTGGCTCTGGTCGCGCCCGGTGAAGAAGGCGAGCCTGCGCGGGTCCGCGTGCCGGATCTCGCCGAGCCAGCCGGTGGCGAGGCTCAGCGCCTCCTCCCAGCCGATCTCCTCGAACTCGCCCGAGCCGCGCGGGCCGACCCGCCTGAGCGGCGCCCGCAGCCGCGCCGGCGAATAGTGCTGCATGATCCCGGCCGAGCCCTTGGCGCACAGCACGCCCCGGTTCACCGGGTGGGCGCGGTTGCCCTCGATGTGGCGTATGCGCTTGCTGCCGTCGGGCCCGTCCCGGAGATGCACGTCGATGCCGCAGCGGCAGGCGCACATGTAGCAGGTGGTCTGCCGCACCTCGTCCGAGACGGGCGGGCTGAGCTCGAGTTCCGGCTGGGTTGCCTTCGCCATCGACGACCTGCCTGGCTGATCCGCGGCGGGAGAGAATCATCACGCCCCGAGCGTAGAATACAGGTTCCAGTTCCGATCAAGCGACCGGACCAGCCCGGTCGGCGCCGCCGCGCTCGGCAAATGTGACATCGATCACATTATGCGGCCGCGGTTCGGGCGATCTTGTGCCGCGGGAGCGAGCCGCAGCGAACGAGACGACAAAGGGGGACCGCGGCCATGCTGGACGATTTCGCGAGATACGCCGTCTACTGGGTGCCGCGCCGGCCCGATCCGCTGGCGCAGTTCGGCGCCGCCTGGACCGGCTGGTGCGCCGAGCGGGGCGAGCCGTGTCCGCGCGGCAGCTTCGATGGGCACCTCGCCGGGCTCGGCGTCGAGGTTGCCGCCATCACCCGCGCCTTGCGCTGCCACGGGCTGCACGGCGCGATCCGTGCGCCGTTCCGCCTTGGCCCCGGGCGCAGCCGCTTCTCGCTCGAGCACGTGCTCGACGCGCTGGCCGAGACGATGGTGGCATTTCCCCTGCCGCGCTTCGAGCTGGCGGTGCTGGAGACGCGCGTGGCGCTGGTGCCGGCCCGCAGCTCGGGGTCGCTGGCCGCGCTGGTCACGCGGGTGAGCGACGCGCTCGCCCCGCTGGCGGCGCCGGCCGGGACCAACGGCTCTGCCGGGCACCCGCCGCGCGCCGCCGCCGGCGACCCGGCGCTGGTGCCGTTCCGGCCGGCGGCAGAGCGCTTCCACGTGCCGCTGACCGACGCGCTGCCGATCGAGCGCGCGCACGCGATCAGGACCGCGCTCGCGCCGCTCGTCGGGCCGATGCTGGACGCGCCGCGCAGGCTGTCCGAGCTGGCGCTCATGGGCGATCCGGGCGGCGGCAGGCCGTTGCGGGTCCTGTTGCGCTATGGCCTTGCCGACCGTCTGCTGCGGCGCGGCGCGCAGGCCCTGCCCTGCCACGGGCCCGAGGTGCTGACGCCGATGCCCGACGAGCCGCGGCGCCGGGCCGACGCCGCTCGCTGAGCCCGCAGCCCCCCGGCCACGCGGCGCCCGGCAAGCGAGGGTCAGGGCGGCGGCGGCACCGCGCTCAGGAAGCCGTTGATGGCGTTGCTGGTCTCGGCCGGGTGGGTCAGGTGCATCATGTGCCGCGCCGCCGGCAGCGCCAGCGCGCGGCCGTGCGGCGCCTCGCGCGCCAGGCGCTCGGATATCGCCTGCGTCGAGTTCGGGTCGCCCACCCCGGTCATGAACAGCGCCCGGCACGCGAGCTCGCCGAGCCGGCCCTCGTGCACCCGGTCCGACGTGGCGAACACCCGGTAGGCGGTGGCATAGCCCTTCGGGTCGACGCTGCGCAGCCAGGTGGCGACGCGCAGCGCCAGCGGGCTGTTGGGGTTGTCGGGAAACCAGCGCTGCAGCGTGCCGATGACGTCGACCGCGCCCGCGCGGGCCCGCGCCGCGCGGCCCTCGACCGCGGCGCGGGCCGCCGGATCGCGGCAGTAGACCGCGTTGAGCGCGACCAGCGCCGCCACCTTGCCGGGGTGGTCGAGAGCCAGGCCGAGGCCGATCGTGGCGCCGAAGGAGTGGCCGACCACCGGTACCGGCGACAGCCCGAGCGCGTCGATCAGCCCCGCCATCGCCGCCACATAGGCGTCGAGCCCGGCATCCTCGGGCAGGCGGTCGCTCAGGCCGTGGCCGGGCAGGTCGGCGGCGATCGTGCGTCGCCGGGTCGCGAGCGCGGCGAGCTGCGGCTCCCAGGCGTCGGCGTTCAGCCCGGCGGCATGGATCAGCAGCAAGGGCGGGCCGCGGCCGGCCTCGCGCCAGGCGATGCTCCCCGTCTTGCTGCGGGGCGCGAGGCCACCCTCGAGCTTCATCCAGCCCATGGCCAGTCGTCCTCTGTTCCGCCCCGCCTGCGGGCCCTCCCACCGCGCCGCGCCGCGCCGGTGCGCGCAGGGCTCGGGCCGCCGGATGCTCGGGCCGCCGGATGCTCGCGCCCGACCCGCGCCCGACGGGACTCCCGGCCCGGGCGATCAACCTGCGGGCGATCGACCTGAAATTGTCGCGAAAAGACGGCCCTTTTGCGGCTGATCCGCGCGTTTCGCAAAGCGCTTGCGGCCCGTGCAGTCGCGGCGCCGCCGGATCGGCCGGCGCCGGCCTTGCCGCTGCGCCGCGGTCGTGGCACCAACGGCCCCGGGATTAACAACCCCGGGAAACGGCCCCGAGAGGCAGGACCATGCGCTGGACGGTCTATCTGAGCGGCGAGATCCATACCGACTGGCGCGAGCGCATCCGCGCCGGGGCCGAGGCGCGCGGCCTCGAGCTGCGCCTCACCGCCCCGGTGACCGACCACGCCGCCTCGGACGACTGCGGCGCGGCGATCCTGGGCCGCGAGGACAACCCCTTCTGGCACGACCGCAAGGGCGCGGGGCTCAATGCCATGCGCAGCCGCACGCTGATCGCCGGGGCCGACATCGTCGTGGTGCGCTTCGGCACCCAGTACCGGCAGTGGAACGCCGCGTTCGACGCCGGCTATGCGGCGGCGCTGGGCAAGCCGCTGATCGTGCTGCACCCGCCCGAGCACGGCCACGCGCTCAAGGAGGTGGACGCCACCGCCGCGGCAGTGGCCGAGACGCCCGAGCAGGTGGTGGCGATCCTCGACTACGTGACCACCGGGCGGCTGGCGCCCTAGGGACAGTCGGAGAAGAGTCGGTGGGACAGGACTACGGCTTGCTCGACCTGGTGGGCATCATTGGCGCGCTGACCATCTGCGCCGCCTATCTGCTGGTGTCGATCCGGCGGGTCGATCCCGAGGGGGTGCGCTACCAGGGCGCCAACGCGCTCGGCTCGACGCTGCTGCTGATCTCGCTCGCCTTCCGGCCGAACCCCGGCGCGATCCTGATCGAGGCGATCTGGCTGGCGATCGCCGTGTTCGCGCTGACCCGCATCTGGCTGCGCCGCGGCTGAGCTCAGCGCGGCAGCGCCAGCACGCGCGCGGCATGGCGAGGGCGAGACGGTGCACGGGCGCCTCCTCCGGGCGCCTCCTCCGGGCGCCTCCCTTGGGGCGGTTTCAGATCGCGCGCATCGGGGTTAACCGGACCTTAACGCAGACACCCACCTGATGCGCGGCGTATCGGTCAATTTTCGGAGAGCGGCATGGTCACGCGCGCCCACACGGTCGCGTTCCTTGGCGTCGAGGCGAAGCCGGTCGAGGTGCAGTGCGCGCTGGCGCCCGGCCTGCCTGCCTTCAATGTGGTCGGGCTGGCCGACAAGGCGGTCTCCGAATCGCGCGAGCGGGTGCGCGCCTCGATGGGCGCCATCGGGCTCGCCATGCCGGCGCAGCGCATCACGGTGAACCTGTCGCCGGCCGACCTGCCCAAGGCCGGCTCGCACTACGACCTGCCGATCGCGCTGGCGCTGATGGCGGCGCTCGGGCTGATCCCGGCCGAGGAGGTGGACGGCCACGTGGCGCTGGGCGAGCTGAGCCTCGACGGCGAGATCAGGGCGGTGCAGGGGGCGCTGCCCGCGGCGCTGGCCGCCGCCGCCCAGAACAAGGGCCTGATCTGCCCCGAGGCCTGCGGCAGCGAGGCCGCCTGGGTCGGCGCCACGGAGGTGCTGGCGCCGGCCGGGCTGATCGACCTGGTCAACCACTTCGCCGGGCGCAAGGTGCTGGCCCCGCCCGAGCCGGGCGCGGTGGCGCGGCGCCGCTCGGGCGCCGACCTGGTCGACGTGAAGGGCCAGGAGGGCGCGCGCCGGGCGCTCGAGGTCGCCGCCGCCGGGGGGCATCACGTGCTGCTCATCGGCGAGCCGGGCTCGGGCAAGTCGATGCTCGCCTCGCGGCTGACCTCGATCATGCCGCCGCTCAGCCCCGAGGAGGCGCTCGAGGTCTCGGTGATCTACTCGCTCGCCGCGCAGCCCGGCGACGGCACGATCTTTCGCGAGCGGCCCTACCGGGCGCCGCACCACTCGGCCTCGCCGGCCGCGATGATCGGCGGCGGGCGCGACGCGCGGCCCGGCGAGGTGTCGCTGGCGCATCGCGGCGTGCTGTTCCTCGACGAGCTGCCCGAGTTCGCCCGGCCGGTGCTCGAGACCCTGCGCCAGCCGATCGAGACCGGCGAGGTGGTGGTCGCGCGCGCCACCGCGCATGTGCGCTACCCGGCGCGGTTTCTGCTGGTGGCGGCGATGAACCCGTGCCGCTGCGGCTATCTCGGGGACGCCTCGCGCGCCTGCTCGAAGGCGCCGCGATGCGGGGCGGACTACACGGCGCGCATCTCGGGCCCGCTGATCGACCGCTTCGACATCCGCATCGAGGTGCCGGCCGTGACTCCGGACGTGCTGGCGCTGCCGCCGCATGGCGAGACCTCCGCGCGCATCGCCCGGCGCGTCGCCGAGGCGCGCGGCGTGCAGGCCGGGCGGATGAACGGCGCGAAGCTGATCAACGGCGAGCTCGAGGGCGAGATCCTCGACCGCGTCGCGACCCCGGACGCGCCGGGCCAGACCCTGCTGCGCGCCGCGGCCGAAAAGCTGCGCATGTCGGCGCGCGGCTACCACCGGATCCTGCGGCTGGCGCGCACGCTGGCCGACCTCGAGGGCTCGGACGCGGTGCGCAAGGTGCATGTCGCCGAGGCGGTCGGCTACCGCCGGGCGCTGGGCTGAGGCGAGCCCCGCGCCTCTCCCCCGACCCCTCTCCCAGCGGGAGAGGGGGGCGCGCCGCCGCACCGCCTGGCGCCTCCCTCCCCTTGCGGGGCAGGGCTGTCGCATGTGGGCGGCGACCGGGAGCAGGGAGTTTTGCCCGATCCCGCGGAATCGCTTCAGAGCGATTTCGAGCAAAGTGGCATCACTTTGCGGCTCGGAAATCGCGGTGACTCAACGATCCTAGCGCAGCACCAGCTCGACGCGGCGGTTCAGCGCCCGGCCCGCAGCCGTGGCGTTCGAGGCCACGGGGGAGAGGAACCCGACGCCGTGTGCCTCCAGCCGGGCGGCGTCGATGCCCCGCGCGATCAGCGCCTCGCGCACCGCCTCGGCGCGGCGGCGCGACAGGGTGACGTTGTCGGCGAGCGGGCCCCGGTTGTCGGAATGCCCGACCACCAGCAGGCCCAGCTCGGGCCGGGCCGCCAGAGCCTGCGCGGCGCGGTCGAGCGCCTCGCCCGAATCGGCGGTCAGCGCCACGCTGCCGGTCTCGAAGGCGATGCTCTCGAGGCGGACGTGGCCGAACGCGAGCAGGCGCTCGAGCAGCGACGACGTCGCACCGGCGCCGGCGCCGGCCGCGGGCGCCGCGGCGCGGGGCGTGCCGCCCGCGTCATCGCCCTCTTGGCCGCCCTCTTGGCCGCCCCCTTGGCCGCCCCCTTGGCCGCCCCTTTGGCCGTCCTCCGCGACCGCCACGGCGACGGTCTGCACGTAGACGGCGCCGAGCAGGCGGCTGACCAGCACCGAGACATAGCTCGCGCCCGCCGCCGCCTCGCGGCGCGCCGAGAGCTGGGCGAAGTCGGCGGCGTCGACCAGCATGTCCGGGGCCGGCAGCAGCTCGATGGCGAAGCGAAAATCGATGCCGCCGCACGCCTCGGTGACGCAGGCGAACAGCGGCGCGTAGCCGAGCCGGTCGATCCGCTCGCGGTAGCCGGCCATCACCGCGGCCGTGGTCGCCTCGGAATCGGCGAGCCGCCAGGCCGAGCGGATCACCCTTCCCTCCAGCGCCCGGGTCCTGGCCGCGCCCTGCGCGTCGGTGCCGACCGGCAGCAGGTAGCGGTCGAAGGCGCGGTCGATGCGCCGGGTCAGCTCGGCGCCGGCGGGCGCCGCGGGATCGAGGACCGCGGGAGCCGCCGCCGCCACCTCCGCCGCCTGCGCGACCTCGCCCGCATCCTCGCCTTGCTGGGCCGGTGCGCCGGCCGCGAAAGCCGCCAGCGCGAGCCCGGCGAGGCCGATCGGCACGGTCCGCCAGCTCGCTCGGGCGCGCGCCACCGGCCGCGCCCTCACTCCGCGCCCAGGCGGTAGTGGTAGCGCCCCGCCAGACCCATGCCGAGCTTGGCGTAGAGCGCGCGGGCCGTGGCGTTGGCCTCGGTGACGGCCAGCGTCAGCCAGGCCGCGCCGTGCTCGGCGGCGAAGCTGGCGGCGCCGCGCAGCAGAATCTCGCCGGCGCCGAGGCGGCGGTGCGCCGGCACCACCTCGATCGCGTGGATCATGGCAATGTCGCGGTCGATGCCGACGAAGGCGACCCCGGCGGGGCGGTCGCTGGCGCGGGCAAGAAGGGTCATCTTCGGGTCGGGCGCCCGGTCCATCACGGCGCGGCGGCCGGGGCCGATGCCGCCCCCGAGCCAGATCTCGTCGACGATGGCCAGCGGCGCGCGCACCCGGATCACCCGGGCGGTCTCGTCGCGCCCGTCGGCCAGCGCGGCGACCGGCGCGGCGTAGAGCACCACCGGGTCGTGGCGCCGGTAGCCCGCCCCGGCGAGCCGGTCGTCGAGCGCCGCCTGGCCCTCGCCGACGCGAAAAAGCGGCGCCTGCCCCCAGGCGCGCATCGCCTCGGCCGCGGCCCCGGGGTCGGCCGTCGCGTCCCCGGTCGAGGCGGCGGAGACGCGCTGGCCGCCGCCGGCGCCGCGGCGCAGGGTCCACGCGCCCAGCGCGGCGAACTCGGCGGGCGGCCAGGTGGCGTCGATCGCCTCCATCAGGCGCGGCGTGCCGGGCGCGCCGGGCGCGGCGGGCGGCTCGGGCGCCGCGGGCGGCATCAGCCGAGCTCCTTGAGCAGGCGCTGCTTCTCGCGCTGCCAGTCGCGCTGCTTCTCGGTCTCGCGCTTGTCCTCCTGCTTCTTGCCCTTGGCCAGCCCGATCAGCAGCTTGGCGATGCCGCGCTCGTTGAAGTAGAGCTTGAGCGGCACCAGCGTCATGCCTTGCCGGCCCACCGCCGCGGCCAGCTCCGCGATCTCGCGCTCCCTGGCGAGCAGCTTGCGCCGCCGCCGCTCGTCGTGGCCGAAGGCGGCGGACTTGGCCTGGCTGAACGGGGCGACGTAGCTGTTGATCAGCCACAGCTCGCCGTCCTCGACCGAGGCGTAGCTCTCGGCGATGTTGGCCTGGCCCTCGCGCAGGGACTTGACCTCGGAGCCCTCGAGCACCAGGCCGACCTCGAGCGTGTCCTCGATGAAGTAGTTGTAGCGGGCCTTGCGGTTCTCCGCGACGATGCGGATGCCTGCGTCCTTGTCCTTGGGCGCCATGGTCTAGGCGTTGATCAGCCCGGCGTGCACCATCGCCTCGCGGATCCGGCCGCGCACCGGCTCGGTGGCGGGCACCAGCGGCAGGCGCACCTCGTCCGAGCAGCGTCCCAGCACCGAGAGGCCGTACTTGGCGCCGGCGACGCCGGGCTCGAGGAACACCGCGGTGTGCAGCGGCATCAGCCGGTCCTGGTAGTCGAGCGCCGTGGCGTAGTCGCCCTTCAGCGTCGCCGCCTGGAACTCGGCGCACAGCCTGGGCGCCACGTTCGCCGTGACCGAGATGCAGCCCACCCCGCCATGCGCGTTGAAGCCGAGCGCCGAGGCGTCCTCGCCCGAGACCTGGATGAACGCGCGCCCGCAGGCCTCGCGCTGCTGCGAGACGCGGGTGACGTCGCCGGTGGCGTCCTTCACCCCGATGATGCGCGGCAGTCTGGCCAGCTCGCCCATGGTCGCGGGCGCCATGTCGACCACCGAGCGGCCGGGGATGTTGTAGATGATGATGGGCAGCGCGCAGCACTCGTGCAGCGCCCGGTAATGCGCGATCAGCCCGGCCTGGGTCGGCTTGTTGTAGTAGGGCGTGACCACCAGCCCGGCGTCGGCGCCGACCCGCTCGGCGTGGCGCAGGAAGCGCATCGCCTCGGTGGTGTTGTTCGAGCCGGTGCCGGCGATGACGGGCACGCGCTTGGCGGCCGCCTCGACGACGATCTCGATCACCCGCTCGTGCTCCTCGTGGCTCAGGGTCGGGCTCTCGCCGGTGGTGCCGACGGGCACCAGGCCGTGCGTGCCCTCGCCGATGTGCCACTCGACCAGGCCGACCAGCGCGGCCTCGTCGATCGAGCCGTTGCGAAAGGGGGTGACCAGGGCGACGAGCGAGCCTGTGAACATGGATCTCGGGTCCAATCCGGGCGGCTGGGGACGGCCGCGACCCTAAGCGCAAACCGCCCGCTTCGCAAGCGCGCGGTGGGCCGGCCGCGCGCCGCCGCCCGACCGCGCGGCGCTGGTGCGGGCGGGGGGTCTCGAACCCCCACGGGCAAAGCCCAACGGATTTTCGTACCAGCTACGGCTTTCGCCGCCCGCGCCGCCGGCACGGGTCCGGGGCGGGTTCGTGGTCTGGACTATCCCTTCGCCCTATCCCGGCGCGAAGGCCGGGACTTAGGCGCTGCCCGTCTAGTCTCTACACCTTCCCGGCCGGGACCGTTGCGCGGCGCCCGCCCGGGCTTGGCTCGGGGTTGCCATGCCACAGGGTCCCCCGAATTTGAGCAGTTCTGCATCCGCGGTTTCCCGCGGAGCACTCAAGCGTGGCCCAAGTCCGTCGCGTCTACCGGTTCCGCCACGCCCGCACCGGGCCCCTGTATAGCCAGGCCGGGCGGCGCGCGCCAAGCCAATTTGCGCCAATTCGTGCACCGCGCCAGCCAGCGCCGGGGCTTCGCTAACCGGTTGGTAACCAAACTTGGCGAGACCTCGCGTGATGCGGGGCCGCGCGCGGTCCCGGTCCCAAGGCGCTTGGAGGCCGCGTGGTGCACGACGACAAGGCCGGGGGGCGAAATCGGGGGACCGGTCGCGGAGCCGGCGGCAGCCTCGCCGAGCAGGCGGCGCCCGGCCTCTTCGCCGACGCCCTGCCGCGCGCGGCCGCCGGGATGCCTGCGCCGCCGGCCGACGCCGGAGACGCGCCGCACTTCCACAACCACCGCGAGCGCCTGCGCCAACGCTTCCTCGAGGCCGGCACGGCGAGCCTCGCCGACTACGAGATGCTCGAGCTGGTGCTGTTCCGCGCCATCCCGCGGCGCGACGTGAAGCCGCTGGCCAAGCAGCTCCTGGCGCGCTTTGGCGACTTCAACGCGGTGATCTCGGCGCCGCCCGCCCGGCTGCGCGACGTGGCGGGCATCGGCGAGGCGGCGATCTGCGAGCTCAAGGTGGTCGAGGCCGCCGCCCACCGCCTGGTGCGCGCCCGGGTGATGAACCGCCCGGCGATCTCGAGCTGGGCGGCGCTGATGGACTACTGCAAGGCCACCATGGCGCACCGCGAGACCGAGCAGTTCCGCATCCTGTTCCTCGACCGCAAGAACGTGCTGGTGGCCGACGAGGAGCAGGCCCGCGGCACCGTGGACCACGTGCCGGTGTATCCGCGCGAAGTGGTCAAGCGGGCGCTCGAGCTCAACGCCTCGGCGATCATCCTGGTGCACAACCACCCCTCGGGCGACCCGACCCCGAGCCAGGCCGACATCGACATGACCCGCCAGATCGAGATGGCCGCCCGCGCCGTCGGCGTCACCGTGCACGACCACGTGGTGGTGGGCAAGGAACGCGACGTCAGTTTTCGCGCCCAGGCCCTGCTGTGAGGCGCGGATATATACGGCCCCCGGCGTGGTTGCGCGCCCCGGCGCGGCGGTATATATCCGGCCCGCGGGCACCCGTAGCTCAGCCGGATAGAGCGCTGCCCTCCGAAGGCAGAGGCCACAGGTTCGAATCCTGTCGGGTGCGCCAGCAACCTCCCGAAAATAAAGAATAAACTGAGGTGCCCTCGGGTGATGGCTCCCGGCGCAGCCGGTTGTGTCGGCACCATGTAGGCAACGGCATAGGGATTGGCTCGCAGCCGCACCCCCAGCCGCTTCCCGTTGGTGAACTCCACGCCCTCCGCCTCGAGCGCCTGGCGCATGGCGTCTGCCGTTGGCCCCGCGCCGTGAAACTGGCCCTCGCCTTCCGGCGGGGCCTTTTTTACGCCGCATGATTTCGCCGGCTGGGGTGTTCTCTATTCGCAGCGGGCGGCTGGCCTGTTTGTGGATGCCCTCTGCCCGTCTCCACCAAGACGGCGAGCCCCCGCCCTGGCTCTCTCCGGGCGGGGGCTTTTCGCGTTCGGCCGTGAGAGAGAATGCCTGGTCGAGTTTTCTGAACGTCCCTCCTGGCGACTCTTGCTCCCGGCTTTCCTTGTCATCCCAGGTCGGGGGCTTCTTTATGCATGTTTGTCCAGCGCCCAGTTGATCCGCTCGATAGCCAAAAAGAGGCAGGCCGGTTGCACTGGATGGCCGGCCTGCCAGTTTGCCGGGCGCGACCCTCGGGGGGGCAGTGCGCAAAGGGAGGCCGCGCCGGCAATGAGCATAGACGCCGCACGGCGCCGATCTGTTCCGCTGCCGGAGACCCTTGCCGCTCCGCGCCTCGGCCAGGCCGCCACCGGGCCCCCCGCCGCCGCCGTGCGCTGGCCCTGCTGGCCGGCCTCATGCGCCGCTACGCCGAGACCGGGCGCGGGCGCCTGCGCCGCCACGCCCACGACACGCTTACGATACCGGGGGGTGCGCCGGCCGCCGCGCCCGCTGATCGGGCTTGCGCGCCCCGGCGCGCCGGGGGAAAAGACGCTCCGGGAAGCGGCGAGCGAGGGCACTTGCGATGATCCGGGCGGCGATCTTCGATCTCGACGGCACGCTGATCGACAGCGCGCCCGACCTGCACGCCGCAGCCAACGCGCTTCTGGCCGAGCGGGATCTCGGGCCGGTCTCGCTCTCGGAGGTGCGCGGCTTCATCGGCGAGGGCGTGCCGAAGCTGGTGGCGCGCTGCCTCGCGGCCGCCGGCGCCCCGGCGACCGGGCGCGAGCTCGCCGCCGCCGTGACCCGCTTCCGCGCCATCTACGGTGCCGACCCGGTGCGCCTGACGCGCGCCTATGACGGGGTCGAGGCGGCGCTCGGCGCGCTCTCGGCGCGCGGCCTGCTGCTCGGCGTGTGCACCAACAAGCCCGAGGCGGTGAGCCGCGACATCCTCGCCGCGCTCGGCCTCGACCGCCACCTGCGCGCCGTGGTGGGCGGCGACACGCTCGCCACCATGAAGCCCGACGCCGCGCCGCTGCGCCACACCGTGCGCCTGCTCGGCGCCGGCCCGGCGGAGGCCCTCTTCATCGGCGACAGCGGCACCGACGCCGACACCGCGGCGGCGGCCGGGATCGCCTTCGCGCTCTACTCGGGCGGCTACCGCAAGCGCCCCCTCGACGGCTTCGCCGAGTGCTTCGTGTTCCACGACTTCGCGGCGCTGACCCGCCACATCGAGGCCCGCCTCGCCGCCTGAGCGCCGCGCCCCGGCTTCCCGGCCGGCGCCGCCCGCGCCAGGGCCGTCTCCAAGGTTCCTGCATCGACGAACCGGCTCTAGCACGTTGAGTCACCGCGATTTCCGAGCTGGAAAGTGATTCCACTTTGCTCGAAACGGCTCTAGCCTCGCCCGCATGGCCCGCGAGACGCCCGAGCCCGAGTACCTGACCACCCGCGAGGTCGCCGCGCTCCTGCGCGTGCGCGAGCGCAAGGTCTACGAGCTCGCCGCCCGGGGCGCCATTCCCTGCCGCCGCCTGACCGGCAAGCTGCTGTTCCCGCGCGCCGGCGTCGAGGCCTGGCTCGCCGGCGCGGCGCCGGCCACCCGCCAGGCGCCCGACGTGGTGGCGGGCAGCCACGACCCGCTGCTCGACTGGGCGCTCAGGGAGTCGGGCAGCGGGCTCGCCTCGTTCTTCGACGGCAGCCTCGACGGGCTCGAGCGGCTGGCCGCCGGCGAGGCGATCGCCTGCGGGCTGCACGTTTTCGAGCCGGAGACGGGCGCGTGGAACCGCGCCCACGTGGCCGCCCGCCTCGCCGGCGCCCCGGTGGTGCTGCTCGAATGGGCCAGGCGCAGCCGCGGCCTGATCCTCGCGCCCGGCCTCGAGGCCGAGATACGCGGCATCGCCGATCTGCGCGGCCGCCGGGTGGCGCTGCGCCAGCCCAAGGCGGGCGGCCAGATCCTGTTCGACCACCTCGCCGCCGGCGCCGGCCTCGCCCGGGCCGACTTCACCGTGGTCGCGCACCCGGCCCGCACCGAGGCCGACGCCGCCGCCGCGGTCGCCTCCGGCGCCGCCGACGCGGCGCCGGGCCTCGCGGCGATGGCCCGCCAGTTCCGCCTCGGCTTCCTGCCGCTGGTCATCGAGCGCTACGACATCGCCATCGAGCGCCGCGCCTGGTTCGAGCCGCGCTGGCAGGCGCTGATGGCGTTCTGCCGCACGCCCGCCCTGGCGTCGCGCGCCGCCGAGCTCGGCGGCTACGACCTCGCGGGCCACGGCACCGTGCACTGGAACGGCCCGTGAGCCGGGCCTCCGGCCGCGCCGCCGCGACATTTCCGCCACAGCCGCCGGAAAAGAGGGAACGCATGGGGAACCTGCGACAATTTTGCCAAAATGTTACGTGAAATGTATCGGGACGTCACCCCGGTGCGTTATAGTCAATACCATGCGGCAGGATCGCGTTCACATCGCAGTTCCGGGCGGCCGGACGCCCTACCCGGTGTACAGCCGGGCCGAGCGGCTGGCCGACGCGGTTCTGCATGTTCTGGGCATCCTGTTCGCGCTGATCGCCGTGCCGGTGATGGTGACGCTGGCCGCGGTGTGGCACGGCGATCTCGGCACGGTCGGCGCGGCGCTGGTGTACGGCGCCAGCCTGATCGCCATGTTCACGCTGTCCGCCTGCTACCATATGGTGCGCCACGGCCGGACCAAGCAGATCCTGCGCCGGCTCGACCACGCGGCGATCTACGTCAAGATCGCCGGCACCTACACGCCCTTCGCGGTGCTGCTGGCGGGCGACTCGATGGTGCCGATCCTCGCCGGCATCTGGGGTGCGGCGCTGCTCGGCGCGGTGCTCAAGATCACCGTGCCGGGCCGGCTCGACACACTCTCGCTCGCGCTCTACCTGGCGCTCGGCTGGGGCGCGGTGGTGCTCTTCGGCCCGGTCTGGAACGAGATCCCGCGCCCGACCTTCATGCTGATGCTCGCGGGCGGCGGGCTCTACACGCTCGGCGTGGTCTTTCTCTACTGGGACCGCCTGCGCTTCCACACCGCCATCTGGCACGCCTTCGTGCTGGCCGCGAGCTTCGTCTTCTACTTCGCCATCCTCGCCGAGGTCAGCCGCCTGGCCCCGCTGTAGGGCGGGCTCCGGCCCGCCGCGGTCGCTCCGGCCGCCATCCTACCCGCGACCCCCGGCTTCACCGCGCGCACCGGCGCGGCAAGGGCGCTGCGCCGCGCGGCCGCCGTTAACCATAAAAACCGTCCAAATCGGATTCCTGGTGAAATCAATGGGTTAGGTATGCGTCCAAATTTGGGCGTTTATATACTTGACAAAAGCGCCGTGAGTCGCTAGCTTCAGGGTGACAGACAGAGGGTAGACCGATGACCGCCATGAACGATCCCATCTTCCACGACGACGACGCGGCACGCCGCCACCTTGAGGCGATCCGCTGGCCGCACGGTCCGGTCTGCCCGCACTGCGGAAACTTCGATCAGGATGCCATCGCCAAGATCGAAGGCACCAAGCGCTCGCATCGCGCGGGCCTCTACTACTGCAACGCCTGCAAGGGCCAGTTCACGGTCACGGTTGGCACCGTCATGGAGCGCAGCAAGGTTGCGCTGCATAAGTGGGTGCTCGCCTTCCACCTCTACGCCGCCAGCAAGAAGGGCATGAGCGCCCACCAGCTCCACCGTATGCTGGGCGTGACTTACAAGACCGCATGGTTCATGGCCCATCGTATCCGCGAGGCCATGCGCGACGACGACGCCACTCCGATGGGCGGCAGCGGGGGTATCGTCGAGATCGACGAAACCTTCATCGGCACCGATCCCAAGTGGACCCGCTACCACAAGGGCAAGCGCGGACCGCAGCAGAAGATGAAGGTTCTCGCCCTCGTTGACCGATCAACCGGCAAGGCGCGCACGATGGTCGTTGATATGCTCACGCAGCGCGATCTGCTGCCGATCCTGCGCGAGAACATCGCCAAAGAGGCGCGCGTCTCGACCGATGAGGCCGGCTATCACAAGAACCTCGGCAAGTCCTTCGCCGAGCACATGACCGTGAACCACTCGGCTGGCGAATACGGGCGCGGCGAGGCGCACACAAACACGCTTGAGGGTTATTTCAGCATCTTCAAGCGCGGCATGAAGGGCGTGTATCAGCACTGCGGGAAGCAGCACCTGCACCGCTACACCGCCGAGTTCGAGTTCCGCTACAACCACCGCGCGGCGCTCGACATTGACGACGCCACCCGCGCCGCTGCGATTGCCAAGGGCGCCGAGGGCAAGCGCCTCACCTATCGGCGGACTGACGCGCGGGCGAGTGCCTAATCAGAGGTATTCGCGCCTCGGCTTCCGTCGCCTTCTGCGCGCGATCCTGAAACAACTCACCGACTAGATCAGCGTGGTTACGAAACATGCGCGAGTGGACTCGCGGCGCTTTGTGAGAAGCTTCAAACTATGCCGTCATATTTTGCTGACATTGATGATGCTTTCAGCAGTTGCCAAGGCTGTCTCGAAGAGGCTCAAGACGGTCTCGCAGATTTCCTTTCAGCGCTAAAAACACACGCTGCGAACAACAAACCAGTGATCATCAACGAAACCGAAGCGCAAACCGGAAATCAAGTGATCAAAATACGATTGCCAACGCCACCTCAAATCCTCCAGAGGAAAGGATACCGAGTCGTGGTCGATGCGCGAAACGCACTCGACCAAGCGATGTATGCCGCAACGATCTGCATCGACGGCAAGGCACGCGGAACCAAAACCCACTTCCCTTTTGCTCGTGATCCCGACGACTTCGTCACTCTTTTCGGTAGAAAGGGGCAATGCCGAGACATCTCCCGAAGCATCATCCCGCACCTCAAGGAACTTGAACCCTGGTGGCAAGGACAAAATCATATGGGAGGTAATGATGTTCTTAGAACGCTCGGAAAGATTTCCGGTCCGAACAAGCACCAGGTCAGCCTTGCTCCAGAGCTCAACATCTACGCTATACGCTACAACAAGGCCATTTTTGATCGCGCGATCAAGTTCCTTTTCCTCCCAAGCCGCATCGGCAACACAAACGACTTCCTTTGGGCGGTGATAGCTCCAACCGGGAATTTCCATTACGATGGCCACGTGTCCCATTTCATAGGACTTCGCGATGTTCCGAACATGCGCGGCGTTCCCGCAGCCGTCGCCCTCGAAGCCATGCTCAGCGCCGCGGTCAACGTCATCGATTTCGTAAAAGTCCGCACAGTCGAGGTCATCGGATGACCACCTCAACTGGCTAACGCGGGCGCCAGCCTGTCTGTCTCGGCTTACGCCTTCCGCTCCTGATCTTTCTTCTCGCCATCGCCCTTGGGCGCATGAGGCTTCGGAGGCGTGCTGAGCGCCCGGCGCAGCGCCTCGTCCCGGCGCCGCTCCACTTCCTTCTCGTCCTGCTTCTTTTCGCTCATGGCGAGCCATTTTAAACCGTCCGGCCTGTCACGCACAGGCCCCATAGGGAATCAGGCGACTTTTGTAAAGTATACAATCGCCCAAATTTGGACGCCCATTTGGACGCTCTGGCAGGGCGGCCTCAGCCCAGCACCGAGAAGCTCGATTCCGGGTTGATCGGCCGGCGCCGCGAGTAGAAGCCCGCGTCGATCTCGCGCCCCAGACAGGGCAGGGTGAAGCGCATCGGAGCCGCGTCGTGGTCGTTGCCCGCCTCGCAGTGCTCGACCAGCGCCGCCATCAGCCTGCCGGCAATGGCGGCGTTCTTGAACTGGTTGCCGCTCGTGCCGCAGGCCATGTAGAAGCCCGGCAGGGCCGAGCGGTCGTAGACCGGGATCCAGTCGTCCGAGGCGTCGTAGAGGTCCACCACCCCGCGCATCCTGGACGGGATGCCGAGGCTGGGCACCCGCTGGGCATAGCGCAGCGCCTGCACCCGCCACTGCTCGGTGAAGTCGCGCTCGAAGTCGGCGTCGTCCTCGACCCATTGATGCGGGTCGCAGGGCGGGTCCTCCGAGCCCACGAGGATGTGGTTGCCCTGCTCGGGCCGGCAGTAGCAGGCGATGTCGCTGTCCGAGACGATCAGCCCGTCGCGCTCGAAATCGAAGCCCTCCGGCGCCGGCAGGTGCACCACCTCCTGCCGCAGCGCCCGGGTGCGGATGGTCATGTCGTCGAGCACCCCGGCCAGCGCGTTGACCCGCGCCGAGGCCGGCCCCGCCACGTTGATCACCACCGGCGCGTGCAACGCCTCGCCGTCGGCCAGCCGCACGCCGCGCACCCGCCCGCCCTCGCGCAAAATCTCCGTCACCGTGGCGCCCAGCCGCAAGCGCGCGCCCTTCGCCTGCGCCGCCTCGACGAGGTTCTGCGCGGCGAGCGCCGGGTCGGTCACGTAGCCCGCGTTCGGCCACAGCACCGCGCCCTCGATCTCGCCCCCGGTCGGCTCGCCGAAGCCCGGATCGTCGGGCCGCCTGGCCGGTCCGTAGCGGCGCAGATCGTAGATCGGCAACCGCTCGCGGATCGCCGCCGCGTCCCATTCCTGATAGGGGCAACCAAGCTCCCGGCTGATCTCCATGTGCCGGATCAGCCCACCATTCGCCTCGGTGCACATCACCAGGCAGCCGGTCTCGCGGAACCGGGCCAGCCCGGCCCCGGCGGGCAGCTCCAGGTAGTTCGCCCAGTCGCGCCAGTAGTGGTAGCCCTCCCAGGCCAGCGCCGTGCCGTCCAGCGTCGAGTAGTGCATGCGCACGATGGCGCACGACGCGGCGGTCGAGCCGTGGCCGGGCCGGCGCTGGCGGTCCACCCCGAGCACCCGCCAGCCGCGCTTCGCCAGCTCGAACGCGGTGGCGGCGCCGATCACCCCGGCCCCGATGACGATGGCGTCGGCGGTCTTGGTCATGCGGTCCCAGTCATGCGGTCCCAGTCATGCGGTCTTGGTCCCGGCGAATCAGGCGAGATCGGCGAGGCGGTCGGTGGCGCGCACCAGCTCGGCCGCGATGCCGGGCTCCGACAGCGCGTGACCGCCGTCATCGACCAGCCGCAGCGCCGCGGCCGGCCAGGCGGCGGCCAGGCGGTGCGCCGTGTCGGGCGGGCAGATCATGTCGTAGCGGCCCTGCACCATGACGCCCGGGATCGCGCCGATTCGCCCCATGTCGCGGGCGATCTGGCCGTCCTCCTCGAGCCAGCCGTGATTCGCGAAGTAGTGGCTCTCGATGCGCGCGAAGGCGCGCGCGTAGTCGGCCTCGACGAAGCCGGCGCGGGTCGGCCTGAGCGCCGCGGTGGCGGTCTCCCAGCGCACCCAGGGCCGAGCCAGGCGGAGCTGCTCGGCCAGGTTGCCGTTGCTCAGCCGGCGGTAGTAGGCGCCGATCAGGTCGCCGTGCTCCTCGGCCGGGATGGGGGCGGTGAACTCGGCCCACTCGTCGGGGAAGAAGCGCGCCGCGCCGCCGCCGTAGAACCAGCCGAGCTCGGCCCGCGTCATGGTGAAGACGCCCCGCAGCACCAGCGCGGTGACGCAGCCCGGGTGGCGCTGGGCATAGAGCAGCGCCAGGGTCGAGCCCCAGGAGCCGCCGAACAGCAGCCAGCGCCCGACCCCGAGGTGCCGGCGCAGCCGCTCGATGTCGTCGACCAGGTGCCAGGTGGTGTTGGCCTCGATGCCGCCATGCGGGCGCGAGCGCCCGGTGCCGCGCTGGTCGAACAGCACGATCATGTAGCGCCTGGGGTCGAAGAACCGGCGCATGAACGGGCTGATCCCGGCGCCGGGCCCGCCGTGCAACACCAGCGCCGGGCGCCCCGTCGGGTTGCCGCACAGCTCGACATAGAGCTCGTGGCCGTCGCCGACGGCGAGGTGGAACCGCTCATGGGGCTCGATCACCGGATAGAGCCTCGGCGCGCTCCTCGGATCGGGACCTTGCAACACGGGCGCGTCTCTCCGGTTCCGCATGGACGCGGGGGTCGGTCGGGCGTTCACTTGGCGCGGGCCGCGCCTTGCTCCACTATGTCACGGATGCGCGCGCATTCAAGCGCGGGCGCCACGGAGACGAGCCACACGGAGTCGAGCCACACGGAGACGAGCCACACGGGGGCAAGCCATGCCGGCAGCAGCGGGAGTCGACCCGGCCGAGATCGCCCGCTTCGAGGCGATGGCCGAGGAGTGGTGGGACCCGGCGGGCAAGTTCCGCCCGCTGCACATGCTCAACTCCTGCCGGCTGGCCTACGCCGTGGCGCAGATCGCCGCCGAGCACGGCCGCGAGCCGCGGGCGCCGCGCCCCTTCGCCGGGCTGCGCCTCGCGGACATCGGCTGCGGCGGCGGGCTGCTCTCGGAGCCGATGGCGCGGCTGGGCGCCGAGGTGGTGGGGGTGGACGCCGCCGAGCGCAGTATCGCCGTGGCGCGGCTGCACGCCGGGCGCATGGGGCTCGCCATCGACTACCGCGCCGGCACCGCGGAGGCGCTGGCCGCGGCGGGCGAGCGCTTCGACGCCGTGCTCAACATGGAGGTGGTCGAGCACGTCCCCGACCCGCAGGCCTACATCGCCGCCTGCGCCGGGCTCCTGCGCCCCGGGGGCGTGATGCTGAGCTCGACCCTCAACCGCACGGCGCGCAGCTACCTGCTGGCCATCGTCGGCGCCGAGCGCGTGCTCGGCTGGCTGCCGCGCGGCACCCACGACTGGCGCCGGTTCATCGCGCCCGCCGAGCTCGAGGCCATGCTGGTCCGGGCCGGGCTCGAGGTGGTGGATGCGAAGGGATTCGTGTTCGACCCGCTGGCCCGGGCGTGGCGGCTCTCGGACCGGGACCTGGCGGTCAACTACGTCACCACCGCCGTGCGCCGGCGCTGACGGCGCACTGGTCCCCGCACTTGTCCCCGCTCCCGGCCATGCCGAGATCGGAATGGCTCACGCGGCGGGGCGCATGGCGCCCGCCGGCCGCCGCGAACGATCAGCACGGGACGGACCGCTGACAGGATGAACGAGGACCAGCGCGAGGCCGCAAGATCCACCGGCCCGATCATCGCCGAGGGCCGCAACTGCTGGCGCACCGTGCGCGCCGGGCGGCTGGCGTTCCTCGTCGATGCCGCCGCCTATTTCCGCGCCTTCAAGGCGGCCGCCCTGCGCGCGCGCCGCTCGATCCTGATCATCGGCTGGGACGTGCACAGCCGCATGCTGCTCGAGTTTCCCGAACGCGCCATGCCGGGCGTGCCGAACGCGCTCGGCCCGTTTCTCGAGCACCTGGCGCGGCGGCGCGAGGACCTCGAGATCCGGGTGCTCGACTGGGACTCGCCCATCCTCTACGCCCCCGACCGCGAGTGGCTGCAAAAGGCGCGCTTCGACTGGTTCACCCATCCGCGCCTGCGCTTCGCGATCGACGACGAGCACCCGCTCGGCGCCTCGCAGCACCAGAAGATCGTGGCGATCGACGACAGAGTCGCCTTCCTCGGCGGCCTCGACCTCAGCTTCGGCCGGCTCGACGACCCCGGGCACCTGCCCGAGGACCCGCGCCGGCGCACGCCCGACGGCGCGCCCTACGGGCCCTATCACACGTGCAAGCGATCGTGGAGGGGCCCGCGGCCGGGGCCCTCGCCGACACCGCGCGCGACCGCTGGCAATGGGCGACGGGACACCGGCCGGTGCCGGCCCGCGCCGGTGCCCCTTCCGACTGCTGGCCCGGGCACCTTGCCCCCGACATCGAGGACGTCGAGGTGGCGATCGCGCGCACCTACCCGGCCTGGAAGGGCCGCGGCGCCGTGCGCGAGGTCGAGGCGCTGTTTCGCGACACCATCGCCCGCGCCGAGCATACCCTCTACATCGAGAACCAGTACTTCACCGCGACCCGCATCGCCCGCGCGGTGCTCGACCGGCTGGGCGAGGACGACTGCCCCGAGATCGTTCTCGTGGTGCCGCAGGCGCCGACCGGCTGGCTCGAGCAGAGCACCATGGGCACCCGGCAGCGCTACCTGCTGGCGCGGCTGCGCCAGGCCGACCGGCACGGCCGCCTGCGCGTCTACATGCCCGTGGTGGGCGCGGCCGGCGAGGTGGCGATCAAGGTGCATGCCAAGGTCATGGTGGCCGACGGGCGCTTCGTGCGCGTCGGCTCGGCCAACCTCAACAACCGCTCGATGGGCCTCGATTCCGAGTGCGACCTGGCGCTCGAGAGCGCGGCCGGCACGGCGCCGGCGCAGGCGATCACCCGGCTGCGCGGCGGCTGGCCGAGCACCTCGACACCTCGGCCGACCGCGTCGCCCGCGAGATCGCGGCGCGCGGCTCGCTGATCGCGGCAATCGAGGCGCTGCGCGGCCCCGGCCGCAGCCTCGTGCCGTTTCCCGAGGTGCCGCCCGACCGGCTCGACACAGTGCTCGCCGAATCCGAGCTGTTCGACCCGGAGGCGCCGGCCGAGCCCGAGCGCATTGCCGACGCACTGGTCGACGACACCGCCGGGCGGACCACGCTGCGCCTGGCCTACATCCGGCTGGGCGCGGTGCTGGCGGCGCTGCTGGCGCTGGCGGCGCTGTGGCGCTGGGGGCCGCTGGCACAACTCGCCGATGCCGGCACGCTCGAGGCCTGGGCGCTGGCGATCGGGGGCGACTGGCGGCTCACCGCCGCGGTGCTCGGCTTCTACGTGGCCGGCGGTCTCGTGATGTTCCCGGTGCTGGCGCTGATCGCCGGGACCGGGCTGCTCTCGGTCGCCGGGCTCGCCGTGGCCACGGCGGGTTCGCTGCTCGGCGCCGTGACGGGCTACGCCGCCGGCGCCGTGCTGGGGCGCGACGCCCTGCGGCGGCTGGCGGGCCGGCGGCTCGACCGAATCAGCCGGCAGCTGGCCCGGCGCAGCATCCTCGCCATGACCGTCGTGCGGCTGCTGCCAGTGGCGCCGTTCACGCTGATCAACCTGGCGGCTGGCGCCTGGCACATCCGGTTTCGCGACTTCGCGGCCGGCACGGTGCTGGGCATGGCGCCCGGCATCGTGGCGATCACCCTGTTCTCCGGCCAGCTCGGCCAGCTCATGCGCGCGCCCAGCGCCGCCAACGCGGCGATCCTCGCCGGCCTGCTGCTGCTCATCGCGGCCGTGGCGGCCTGGGGCTGGCGGCACTTCCTGCGGCACCGGTCCGCGGCCCGCGATGTCTGACGCGCCCCGCACCGCCACCGCGATGCTCACCCCCGGGCCTCCCTTGCGCGTCGCCACCTACAACATTCACCGTGCCGTCGGCCGCGACCGGCGCCGCGACCCGGCCCGCATCGCCGCGGTGATCCGCGAGCTGGACGCCGACCTGATCGGCCTCCAGGAGGTCGACTGGCACCCCGAGCCGGGCGCGGCGCCCTCGCAGTTCGAGTACCTGGCGCACCTGCCGGGCTACCGGGCGGTGGCCGGGCCGAACCTGCGCGACCACCGGGGCCATTACGGCAACCTGCTCCTGACCCGCCTGCCGCTCGGGCGCATCGCCCGGCCCGACCTGAGCCAGCTCGGGCGCGAGCCGCGCGGCGCCATCGATGTCGACATCGCCGCCCACGGCGTCCGCCTGCGGGTGATCGTCACCCATCTCGGCCTCGGCCTGCGCGAGCGGTGGCGCCAGGCGGTGCGCCTGCGCGACCTGGTCGCCGCGCGGCCCGAGCTGCCGACCCTGCTGCTCGGCGACTTCAACGACTGGCTTCCGGGCAGCCCGACCCTGCGCCCGCTGCTGCGCCTGTGCCAGGCAGTGCCGCGGCCCGCCGGTTTCCCGGCATTCTTCCCGGTGCTCGCGCTCGATCGGATTCTGGCGCGCGCCTGCGGGGCGCCGCTCGCCATCCGGCCGCATGGCACGCCGCTCGCCCGCAGGGCCTCGGATCACCTGCCGATCGTTTGCGAGATCCATCCCGCCGCGATCAGCCCCGCGGCGGCAAGGGAGAAGGATCGGGAAATGGCCCGCATCGAGCCACGAAAATACCTCTTTTTGTCTAGACGATCCTAAGTTACCGTATCTTAACCTTTCCGTGCGCGGCCGTAGTGGCTACAGTCGGGTCACGGACGCTGCCGGTGCCGGAATGCCGGCCGACTGCGGCTTCGAGCGTGGTGAGTAACAGGAGTATGGGATGACGTTGGACATGAAAAAGCTTTGGGAGCCACCCGCTCTCGAAGCCATCGACATGCGCGACACCGCGCAGAAGACGGGCGATAACGAGGCCAACAATTGCGGCGTCGCCGCAAGTCAGACGCCGAGCTGCTCTGGTGTTCCTCTCTCGTGAACGGATGAAGTCTCCCGGGAACCGCGGGGAGGCCAGGCACCAGGCTGCCTGCAGGATAAAGCGCTGAACCGTCATCGCGGGCTTGCGTCGCCCGCGTTTGCCGTCCCATGTTCAAGGCAGCTTGGGGATCGAGCCTGGGGCCGCATCCGTGAAAGCGCCTTCCATTTCCGTGCGAGCGACGGGCAACCTGCCCGGTGACGCGCCCGTTGCGGCGCGCGGCCCGCGCGGCACTGCGCGGCGCGCCAGCCCGCAAAGCCCGGGCGACACGGCCGGTTCGGGGTGGCTGCCGGCTAGGCTGCGGTTCGGTCTCGGCATTCTGCTCCACGGCGGCTTTCCCTGGGCGACCCGGCCCGCGGCCGGCACGCCGCCGGCCGCCGCGCTGATCCGCCGGCATGGCCGTGCCGCCCTCCTCAGGCCGTTT
>DATKCQ010000032.1:0-3994 GCA_035513135.1 Thermohalobaculum sp. | reverse complement strand
AAAGGTGTTGGCAGGTGTGGGAAAGCGTCCACAAAGGCAGCCAATTCCGGTGACGTGCCCACCGGCATGAGCATATCGGCGCGGAACAAGCTGATAAGGTCGCGTGCCTCCTCGGCTCTATCTGCGAACACAATCGGGTTGAATGCACCTCCCCATAAAGTGTGCGAAAGACGTACTACCTTCCGGAACGAGTCGAAATCGTTCGACTCGATTACCCAAGCCACCCGCATCGGGCGGTAAGCGATATCGACGCGTGCAGTGTCCATTGACTCCCTACCTTACTGCCGGAATGTAGTTTGTTCGACCATATTTTCTCTTATCTTTACAAACTCAAGCACTTAACCCCGGTTTCACGCGTGAAACGCCCCCCGTTTCACACCCACTCCCGCCCCTCCCCGCAACCTGCTAACCTCCCCCCATGGAGGCCCTCTGCCGCGACTGTCTGGGCTGGTTCGACGCCGGCCAGCCGCCCCCCGGCCGGCGCTGCCCCGCCTGCGGCCGGCCGCGGCTCGTCGCCCATGCCGAGCTCTCCGGCCTCGCCATCGCGCACATCGACTGCGACGCCTTCTACGCCGCCGTCGAGAAGCGCGACGACCCCACGCTGGCCGACCGCCCCGTCATCGTCGGCGGCGGCCGGCGCGGCGTGGTCGCCACCTGTTGCTATATTGCCCGAATCGCCGGCGTGCGCTCGGCCATGCCCATGTTCCGCGCGCTCAGGCTCTGCCCCGGGGCCGTCGTGCTGCCGCCGCGCATGGAGGTCTACGCCGCCGTCAGCCGCGAGATCCGCGCCATGATGGAGGCGCTGACCCCGCTGGTCGAGCCGCTCTCGCTCGACGAGGCGTTCCTCGACCTCGCCGGCACCGAGCGCCTCATGGGCGCGCCCCCCGCCCTGACGCTCGCCCGCCTCGCCGCCCGCATCGAGCGCGAGCTCGGCATCACCGCCTCGGTCGGGCTGAGCCACAACAAGTACCTGGCCAAGCTCGCCTCCGACCTCGACAAGCCGCGCGGCTTCGCCGTCATCGGCCGCGCCGAGACGCTGACCTTTCTCGCCCCCCGCCCCGTCCGCGCCATCTGGGGCGTCGGCGAGGCCCTCGCGCGCCGCCTCGAGGCCGACGGCATCCGCCGCATCCAGGACCTGCGCCCGCTGACCCCGGCCGAGCTCACCCGCCGCTACGGCCAGATCGGCCGCCGCCTGCACGCGCTCGCCCACGGCATCGACACGCGGCCCGTCGAGCCCGGCCACGAGACCAAGAGCATCTCCTCGGAGACCACCTTCGACGCCGACCTGAGCGACCCCGAGCGCCTCGCCGGCCACCTGTGGCGCCTCGCCGTGCGCACCTCCGACCGCGCCAAGACCAAGGGCCTCGCCGGCCGCACCGTGACCCTGAAGCTCAAGACCGCCGGCTTCCGCGGCCTGACCCGCCAGGACCGCCTCGCCGAGCCCAGCAACCTCGCCGACACCATCTACGCCCACGCCGAGGCCATGCTCGCCCGCATGCAGCCCCAGGCCCCGTTCCGCCTGATCGGCATCGGCCTGTCCGACCTCACCCCCGCCAGCGACGCCCCGCCGGCCCTCTTCGCCGCGCCCGGCCGCGCCGAGGCCGCCACCGACGCCATCCGCGCCCGTTTCGGCCCCGCCGCCATCATCCGCGGCCGCGCCCTGCGCTGACCCCGGGCCCGTAGCCGATTTGCCACAGGTCGTGCCCTGTCTGCCGGCGCCGCGCACGCGCAGGATTGCTCTTGCTGCGGCGCACACTTAAACTCCCCTCTTAGCGATACCTTGTATCGCTGCCCTTCTTGGGCGTTTCCTCCCTTAGACTTGGGCCGGGGCAACCCGGCCTTTTTTTGGGCGATGCGGTCGCGAAGGCCGGGCTACTCGGCGGCGAGGCCCGCCACGCCGCTGGCGATCCCGGCGAGCTCGGAAACCACGCGCCCGATGCGCTCCCTGACCTCGGCGAAGCCGGCGAGCGGCTCGAGCCGCACCTGGTCGAGATAGACCCCGCGGTCGATCTCGATCTGGATGGCGTGCAGCCCCAGCGCCGGGCGGCCGTAGCGCTGGGTGATGTAGCCCCCGGCGAACGGCGCGTTGCGCACGACCGTGAAGCCCTGGCGCTCGAAGGCACGCTGGGTGACGAGCACCAGCGCGCGTCCTGCCGCGGCGCCGAAGCGGTCGCCAAGCACCACGTCGGGGCAGCGACCATCGACCCGCGGCGCGGCGCGCAGCGCCTCGGACGGCATCGAGTGGCAGTCGAACAGCACCGCCATGCCGAACGCGTCGCGCGCCCGGACCAGCAGCGATTCGAGCTGCGCGTGATAGGGCGCATGGACCGTGCGGATGCGCGCCTCGGCCTCGGCCAGCGCGATCCTGGTGCGGTAGATCTCGGCGCCCTCGGCAACCACGCGCGGAATCACCCCGAGCCCCGCGGCCACGCGCTGGTTGAGCGTCGCGTCGCGCAGTCTGACGCCGCGGATCAGGGCCGGGTCGAGCTCGGCCGGCGAGCGGTTCAGGTCCAGCCAGGCCCGCGGCGCGGTGGCCGCCAGCAGCGGCGCGCCATGCCCGGGCGCCGCGGCGAACAGCTCATCGACGAGAACGTCCTCCGAGGCGCGCAGCCCCTCGCGCGTCAACCGGCTGCGCCCGACCAGCTCGTCCGGGTAATCCCGCCCGCTGTGCGGCGAGTTGAAAACCGCACTGCTCGACAGCCGTGCGGGCTCGAGCAGGCGGAAAGGCGGGCGCGACTCCATGCGCCGCAGTCTAGTCGCTCGCCGCCCCGCCTGCACCCCCTTTTGCGCCGTGCGCGGGGGTTGCACGCCGCCCAGCCGCGCCGTATACGGCGCGGTGGACCCCGAGGTCACGGGCGCGTAGCTCAGCGGGAGAGCACTACGTTGACATCGTAGGGGTCGCTGGTTCAATCCCAGCCGCGCCCACCATATTTCCAATGACCCTTGCCAGCTCAAGTGACCGCCGACTCGCCTGGGGATTCCTCACATTGAAGATCCCCAGGCGCCGCGAGATATGATGGCGCGTCGCGGAGCGAGGTGGTCGATCCGGCGGCCCGCGGAACAGCGGCAGGTCGTGCGGCGTCGAGATCACCAGGATTGGCGCACGCCCCAGGCGGCATGTGCGTAAAACCCTGTTGTCGTTGGAGGCGAGTGACTGCGAGTCGCGGCTGCGGGTTTGGGGATCACGGCCCAATCCCAAACCGGGGGTACGACCTTCCGAGACCTCACGGCTCTAGCAAGCTCAGTCACCGCGATCTCCGAGTCGCAAAGTGTGTCCACTTTGCTCGAAATCGCTAGGCGCGGGCGGCCCCACGCAGCCCCAAAATCTCGCGCGCCTCGTCGACGCTCGCGACGCGGCCACCGAGCTCGTCGATGATGCGCACCGCCTTCTCGACCAGGGCCCCATTGCCGGGGGTCTTCACGCCCTTCTCGAGATAGACGGTGTCCTCCATGCCGATGCGGCAGTGGCCGCCGAGCAGGAACGCCTGGGCCAGCGTCGGGTAGGCCATGCGGCTGGCGCCGAAGGCCGCCCACGCGCACCCGTCCGGCAGCAGCGACCGGGCGAAGGCGAGCGCCTGCGGCGTGGCCGGCATGCCGTACTTCACGCCCATGACCAGCTGGAACAGCGCCGGCAGGCGCAGCGTGCCCTCGCCGATCAGGTCGCGCGCCAGGGCGATGTCGCCGGTGTCGAAGACCTCCAGTTCGGGCGTGACGCCAGCGGCGTAGATGCGCTCGGCCATGGTGCGGATGCTGCCTGGCGCGTTGATCACCGCGCCGGCGCCGAACCACATGGTGTTGAGGTCGAGCGAGCAGATGTCGGGCTTGAGCTCGACCACGTGCTGCGTGCGGACCTCGCCGGTGGTCAGCATGGTGCCCGGGGCGGCGCGCGCCGGCTCGTCGTCGCTCGGGATGAAGCGCCCGCCCGGGCCGGTGGTCAGGTTGATCAGCATGTCCGTGCCGCTTTCGCGGATGCGCCGGACGGTCTCGCGGTAGA
>DATKCQ010000031.1:0-5410 GCA_035513135.1 Thermohalobaculum sp. | reverse complement strand
CGGAAATCGCGGAGACTCAACGTCCCCTCGAGCGTCCCGGCCCGCCTTTACCATGATGCGCGCCCACAGCGCGATTCATGCGAAATCAATGACTTGGGCAGGTGTCCACGCGTGGACACCGGTTGGCAGGGCCGGGCAGCCCGACGTTCAGTCGCGCTCGAGCGCGATGTCCGGCGCGTCCTCGGCCTTCATGCCGACCACGTGGTAGCCGCAGTCGACGTGGTGGCACTCGCCGGTCACCCCGGAGCCGAGGTCGCCGAGCAGGTACATGCCCGCCTTGCCCACGTCCTCCAGGCTGACGTTGCGGCGCAGGGGCGAGTTCAGCTCGTTCCACTTCAGGATGTAGCGGAAATCGCCGATCCCCGAGGCCGCCAGCGTGCGGATCGGCCCGGCCGAGAGCGCGTTCACCCGGATGCCCCTGGGGCCGAGGTCCATCGCCATGTAGCGCACGCTCGCCTCGAGCGCCGCCTTGGCGACGCCCATGACGTTGTAGTGCGGCATCACCTTCTCGGAGCCGTAATAGGTCAGCGTGAGCAGCGCGCCGCCGTCGTCCATCAGCTTCTCGGCCCGCTGCGCCAGCGCCGTGAACGAGTAGCACGAGATGTTCAGCGAGCGCTCGAAGTTGCCGGGCGAAGTGTCGACGTAGCGGCCCTTCAGCTCGGCCTTGTCGGCATAGGCGATGGCGTGCAGCAGGAAATCGAGCCGGCCCCATTCGGCGCCCAGCGCCTCGAACACCGCGTCCATCGAGGCGGCGTCGGTGACGTCGCACGGGATGACGATCTCCGATCCGACCGAGGCGGCCAGCGGCTCCACCCGCTTCTTCAGCGCGTCGCCCTGGTAGGTGAAGGCCAGCTCGGCTCCCTGGGCGCGGCACGCCTGCGCGATGGCCCAGGCGATCGACCGCTCGTTGGCGACCCCCATGATCAGGCCACGCTTGCCCGCCATCAGCCCAGCCGTCATGCGGATCTCCCCCCTAGGTGTGGACGCTCCCGCGGGTGTTAGGTGAATTCGTGCCCGGCATCAAGCGATATGGGCCGCGGGGGCGCGCGCCGGCCCTTTCCCGCCTTGCCGAGGCGCGCTATGCAGGCGCGTCGGCAAGCGGCAAGCAGCGAGCAGCGAGAGGCCCGGCATGGTGGACCTGACGACCGGCGGCAAGCTCACGGGCGTCTTCGCGGCCGAGGAGCCCTACGCCCTGGCCCGCGCCTGGCTCGAGGAGGCCGGCGCCGGCGAGCCGCGCGACCCCACCGCCGCGGCGCTCGCCACCGTCGACGCGCAGGGCATGCCCAATGTGCGCATGGTGCTGCTCAAGGAGATCGAGCAAAGCCAGACCCGCGGCGGCTTCGTCTTCTACACCAACCTCGAGAGCGCCAAGGGCCTCGAGCTCAAGGCCAACCCGCGCGCCGCCCTGGTGCTGCACTGGAAGAGCCTGAACCGCCAGGTGCGCATCCGCGGCCCGGTGGAACCCGTGCCCGCGGCCCAGGCCGACGCCTACTACGCCTCGCGCCCCTACCAGGCGCGCATCGGCGCCTGGGCCTCGCGCCAGTCGCGCCCGCTGGCAAGCCGCCGGGCGCTGCTCGCCGAGGTGGCCAAGCTCGCCGCCAAGCACCCGCGCAACCCGCCGCGCCCCGCTTTCTGGGGCGGCTTGCGCCTCCGCCCCGTCGAGATCGAGTTCTGGGCGCAGGGCGACTTCCGCCTGCACGACCGCTTCCGCTGGACCCGGCTGAAGCCCGACACCGACAAATGGGCGGTGCAGCGGCTGCATCCGTGAGGGGCGCGGCGGTTCGATACCTCTCCCCCGACCCCTCTCCCACAGGGAGAGGGGGGCGCGCGGCGCCGGCGCCGGGCGTTCCCCGCTCCCGCGGTTCAGGGGGGAGGCGCGCCGAAAGCGGCGCCAGGCACGAGGGGCGTGGCGCGGGCGGCGCCGGCGCACTAGAGCCGTCTCGGTGGTTCCTGGATCACCGAAACGGCCCTAGAACGTTGAGTCACCGCGATTTCCGAGCCGCAAAGTGAGTCCACTTTGCTCGAAATCGCTCTAGATTGAGCCGGGTGCCGTCAGGAGAGGAGACCCCGCATGGCCGAGCCGAGCGACCGCAAGACGCTGCTGCTCACCGGCGCCAGCCGCGGCATCGGCCATGCCACGGTCAAGCGCTTCGCCTCGGCCGGCTGGCGGGTGATCACCTGCTCGCGCCACCCGTTCCCCGAGGACTGCCCCTGGGAGGCCGGGCCGGAGGACCACATCCAGCTGGACCTCGCCGACCCCAACAGCACCATCGAGGCGGTCGAGAACATCCGCGGGCGGCTGGGCAACGGCCGGCTGGAAGCGCTCGTGAACAACGCGGGCATCTCGCCCAAGGGGCCGGCGGGCGAGCGGCTCGACACGATAGGCACCGACCTGAAGACCTGGGGCCACGTGTTCCACGTCAACTTCTTCGCCCCCGTCGTGCTCGCGCGCGGCCTGATCGCGGAGCTCGCGGCGGCGAAGGGCGCGGTGGTCAACGTCACCTCGATCGCCGGCGCCCGCGTGCACCCCTTCGCCGGCGCGGCCTACGCCACCTCGAAGGCGGCGCTTTCCGCGCTCACCCGCGAGATGGCCCACGATTTCGGGCCGCTGGGCGTGCGCGTCAACGCCATCGCGCCGGGCGAGATCGAGACCGCCATCCTGTCGCCCGGCACCGAGAAGCTCGTCGAGGAGATCCCGCTGCGCCGGCTGGGCAAGCCCGAGGAGGTGGCTCGCACCATCTACTATCTGTGCACCGCCGAGAGCTCCTACGTCTCGGGCGTCGAGATCGAGATCAACGGCGGCCAGCACGTCTGACCGCGCCGAAATTCCACAACGATCCGCGAGGGAGGGCAGAATGATCGACCTCTACACCTGGACCACGCCCAACGGCCGCAAGGTCTCGATCCTGCTCGAGGAACTCGGCGAGCCCTACGAGGCGCACCCGGTCAATATCGGCGAGGACGAGCAGTTCGACCCCGCCTTCCTGAAGCTCGCGCCCAACAACAAGATCCCGGCGATCCGCGACCGCGAGACCGGCATGGAGCTGATGGAGTCGGGCGCCATCATGCTCTGGCTCGCCGAGAAATACGGGCGCTTCCTCGAGGTCGGCGATGGCCGCTGGCGCGTGATCGAGTGGCTGATGTGGCAGATGGGCGGCATCGGCCCGTTCCTCGGCCAGGTGCACCACTTCGTGAAGTACAACCCCGGCAAGGCCCCCTATGCCGAGGAACGGTTCTCCAAGGAGGCGCGGCGCCTCTACGGCGTGCTCGACCTGCGGCTCGACGGGCGCGACTTCGTGGCCGGCGAATACTCGATCGCCGACATGGCGATCTGGCCCTGGATCAGCCGCTTCGAATGGCAGCAGATCGACCTCGCCGAGTTTCCCCGGGTGCGCGACTGGTATGTCCGCATTGCCGAGCGCCCGGCGGTGCAGACGGGCTACCAGGTGCCGAAATACGTCAACGACGTGCCGATGCCCTGAGCGGAGACCCGCGAGAGGTCCCGAACCCGCGTGCCGTGTCCGCGTGCTCGCGAGAAAGTTGCTTTACGCCACGTTTGAGCGCACAATGTGTTGCAGGGTGCGAGGGGGACCGGTGGTGCGTGAGCCCGCCGGGCTTTCACGGGAATACGTGGAGGGCCCCCGATGGCGGAATTCAAGCGCGCCCTTGGCGGTGGCGGCGATGGCGGCTCGGACGGAGGTTTCGGGCTCGACGGTGCGACAATTGCGGCCCTGAGCGACCTGACCAGCCTCTACTGGCCGGCGATGCTCGGCGCGCTGGTGCTGATGGTGCTGATCCTCAGGGGCGAGCAGCAGGCCGTGCTTCCGCTCGCGGGTGGGGTGATGCTGTTGCAGGCCTGGCAGTCGGGCATGTTCGGCTGAGCGTCCGGCAGGACGGGCGGCGGCACGAGTTCGCCGGATCGACATGCGGCCGCGCCGGCTGGCTCCAGGGGCCAAGCCGGTAAAGGTCGGTGCAGGGATTCGCCGCGGGCGGCGCTCAGGCCGCCAGGCCGTCCTGCCGCTCGAGATGGTCGACGCGCCTGCTGTCGACCCGCTCCTCGCGGCGCAGCGCCGCCGAGACGCGCACGCCGCGGCGCACGAAGGCCATCATGCCGTCGATCACGCGCTCGGTCGGGTCGATGCCGGCGCAGCTCAGCACCTCGCGCCCGTCGCGCGAGCGCGCCCAGCGCGCGAGTTCCTCGGCGCCGGTGCCCTTGGTCTTTTCATCCCTGATCGCGTCATCGAGGGCGGCCAGCACCACTGCGGAAAACAGCTTGCGGGCACGCCGGCTCTGCTCGTCGATGAATGCGATCAGCTCGGTGTCGCGCAGCACGCGATCATCCTCCTGGAGTTCTCGTGTCGATACCTGAATCCGGCGCCTGTGTCCGGGTTCCCCGCGGGGGTTGCAGCCCATTTAATCCCCACAGGGCCGCCTGCCAAGTGTTTTGTTGGCGGTTTTCCAGTTGTTACCGAACCTTGGGGGCCGCCTTTCCAAAGCTTGCGCGCCTCTCAGCCGTTTTCGACGGCCCGCATCAGGGCGGCAAGCGCCGCGGTCTCGAGGCCCGGCGTGCCGCCCGCCGCCAGCGCCGCCGCGGCGCCCGCGCGGGCGCTCGCGGCGCGATTCTGGTTGAGCTTGAAGGTGCTCTCGACGCCGCTGAGGACCATCTCCACCGGCACGATCTGACGCAGCTTCTGGGCGATCGCCCCGGCGCTCATCTTGCCGAGCGTCCAGGGGGCCTTGGGCGCCAGCCGTGCCTCGAAATTCGCCGAGAGGCGCTCGAGGTGCGGGCGCAGGCGGTCCCCGGGCAGCAGCTCCAGGGTGCCGCGCAAATGCACCGCGACGTAGTTCCAGGTGGGCACCATGTCGGCCTCGCCGTACCAGTCGGGCGAGACATAGGCATCCGGCCCCGAGACGATCATCAGCGCCGGCGCCGGTGCGCCGGCCAGGTGCCGCGCCAGCGGGTTCGAGCGCACCAGGTGCGCCGCGAGCCGGCCCTCCTCCAGCACGAACGGCACATGCGCGGCGAGCAGCCCCTGCGCGCCGGCCGCGGTGAGCACGCCAAAGCCGCGCGCCGCGGCGAAGGCGAGGGCGCGGGCGTCCGGCGCCTGCCGGAAGGCGGGGTTGGGGTGCATGGCGGCCTCCTCAGCCGGCGAGCGCGGTGGTCAGGATCGGCACCGACGAGAAGAAGAACTCGCCCTCCTCCTCGGCCGCGTCAAGGGCGGCGAGCCAGGCGCGGGCGCGTTCCGGGTCGACGCCCTGGGTCACGGCGTAGGCCGCCATCAGGCGCGCGCCCCAGTAGGCGAAGGTGTTCTCGTGCAGGGTGGGGTTGACGACCGGCACCGGCAGCCAGCGGATGTTGCCGAACCCCGCGCGCGCGAGCATCGGCGGCAGCCGCGCCGGCAGGTTCGGC
>DATKCQ010000030.1:0-3639 GCA_035513135.1 Thermohalobaculum sp. | reverse complement strand
CATGGGCGACATCGACGGCGCGACCGGCAGCTGGGGATTCGCCCGCGGCGGCATGGGCTCGATCAGCCGAGCCTTGGCGGCGGCGCTCTGCGAGGCCGGCGGCGAGATCCGCACGGATGCCGAGATCGAGCGGTTCCTGGTGAAGGACGGCCGCATCGAGGGCGTCGCGCTGGCCTCGGGCGAGGAGGTCAGGGCGCGCGTCGTCGCCTCGAACATGGACGTGAAGCGGACGTTCCTGGGGTGCATGGACCCGGCCGACCTGCCGGACGACTTCCTGGCAGGCGTGCGCCGGTTCCGCATCCGCGGCTCGTCGGCCAAGATCAACCTGGCGCTGGACGCGCTGCCCGACTTCCCCGCCGCGCCGGAGGGGGCCGGCTTCCTGGCCGGCGACCTGCACGCCTCCGAAAGCCTGCTCGAGCTCGAGCGCGCCTATGACGACTGGAAGGACGGCCGCTGGTCTGCCGAGCCCTATTTCGACATGCTGATCCCCAGTCTGATCGACCCGACCATGGCGCCGCCGGGGCGGCACATGATGACGCTGTTCATCCAGTATGCGCCCTACGCGCTGGAACGCGACGGGGTCGCGTCGGGCGAGAACTGGGACGACGTCGCCCGCGACGCGCTCCGCGATGCGGTGTTCGACAAGATCGAGGGCGTCAGCCCCGGTTTCCGCAACCACGTGCTGCACGCCGAAATCCGCACGCCGCGCGACCTGGAGCGCGAGGTCGGGCTGACCGAGGGCAACATCTTCCAGGGCGAGCTGAGCCTCGACCAGCTGCTGTTCAACCGCCCCGTCCCGGGCTGGGCGCAGTACCGCTCGCCGATCCGCGGGCTCTACCTGGTGGGCTCCTCGGCGCATCCGGGCGGCGGCGTGATGGCGGCGCCCGGCGCCAACGCGGCGCGCGAGATCCTGCGCGATGCCGGGCGGCTCAGGCGCGGCGCCCGCGCCTTCCGGGCGGCGTGAGGGGGGGCGCATGGCCGGCAACGGGCAGATGACCGCGGTGGTGATCGGCGCCGGCCACAACGGGCTGACCGCGGCCGCCATGCTGGCCGGGCGCGGCGCCCGCGTCACCGTGCTGGAGCGGGCGGCGGGGCCGGGCGGGATGATGGCGGGAGACGGGATCGAGCTGGCGCATCTGGTGTGGAACCTGCACCCGGCGGCGCTGGCGGCGTTCGGGGTGGACGCCGGGGCGCTGCGCCTGGGGCCGCCGCTGCCCACGGTGGCGCTCGACGCGGGCGGCCGGCACGTGGTGATCGAGGGCGCCGAGGCGCGTCTTTCGGACGGCGCGCAGCACCCCGAGGCGGAGGCCTACCGCGCCCTCGTCGCGCGGCTGCGCCGGTTCGCGCGGGTGCTGGCGCCGCTGGCCGCCGCCGCGCCGCCGCTTCTGGGCGCGCGCTGGCTCGACCGCGCCGGCATCGCCGACCTGGCCGGGCTGGCGCGCACCGGGCTCGGCCTGCGCCGGCTGGGGCGTGCCGAGATGCGCGAGTTCCTGCGCATCGCGCTTTCCAACGTGGCCGACGTGGTGCTGGATCGCCTCGCGGACGGCCCGCTGGCCGCGAGCCTCGCCTTCGACGGCGTGCTCGGGGCGAAGGCCGGGCCGCGCGCGCCGGGCACCGTGCTGCCGCTCATCTACCGCCAGCTCCAGGGCGGCGAGCGCCGGCGCCCGCGCGGCGGCATGGCGGTGCTTGCGCAGCGCCTCGCCGAGGCGGCCGGGCGGCGCGGCGCCGCCATCCGCTACGGCGTCGAGGCCACCGGCCTCGCCGTCGAGCGCGACCGGGTGCGCGGGGTGCTGACCGCCGGCGGCGAGACCGTGCCCGCCGACCTCGTGCTCTCGAGCCTCGGCGCCCGGCCGACGCTGATGCTCGCCGGGCCCGGGCATTTCGACGCCGAGCCCTGCCGGCGCATCCGCTCCATCCGCGCCGAGGGCACCGCGGCGCGGCTCGATCTGGCGCTTAGCGCCGTGCCCCGCGTCGCCGGCCTGGACGCGCGGCACCTCGTCGGCCGCCTGCTGCTCGCGCCCTCGGTCACGGCGATCGAGGGCGCGTTCAACCCGGTGAAGTACGGCCGGCCCTCGCCGGAGCCGGTGATCGAGGCGCTGATCGAGGCGGGCGAGGCGCCGCGCGTCTCGGCCGTCGTGCAGTATGTCCCCCACAGCCCGCCCGGCGGCTGGACCGACGACGCCCGCGCCGCCCTGACCGCCAGCGTCATCGCCGCCTTCGAGCGCCATGCCCCGGGCTTCGCCGGGCTGGTGCGGGGCTCCACCCTGCTCACCCCCGCCGACATCGAGGCGCGCACCGGCGCGCCCGGCGGCCACTGGCACCACGGCGAGTTCTCGCCGGACCAGATGCTGACGCTGCGCCCGGTCAACGGCATGGCGCGCTACCGCACCGGGCTGCCCGGCCTCTATCTGTGCGGCGCCGGGGCCCATCCGGGCGGCGACATCACCGGCCTGCCCGGGCGCAACGCGGCGCTGGCGGCGCTGGCCGACGGGGTGCCGGCGCCGGACGCGCCTGTAGACGGGGGCGCGTCATGAACCGGCCCGGGGCCGCGCCGCGCCCGGCGGTGCCCGCCGGGCCCGTCGGCACACCCCTCGAGCCGCGCCTGCGCGCGCTCTCCACGGCCGAGGCCTGGGTCGACTGGGCCGGGTATCTGTCGCCGCGGGTGCTGAGCCGGGTCGAGCCCGAGTACTTCGCCATCCGCAACCAGGCGACGCTGTTCGACCTCTCGCCCATGCGCAAATACGCGATTTCCGGGCCGGACGCGGCCCGCGTCGCCAACCGGCTGGTCACCCGCGACGTCGCCGGCCTGGCGCCGGGCCGGGTCGCCTACGTGATCTGGTGCGACGAGGACGGCATGGTGATCGACGACGGAACCCTGTTCCGCCTCGCCCCCGACCGCTTCCGACTGTGCTGCCAGGAGCGCCAGCTCGCCTGGCTCAACGACATCGCCTGGGGCTTCGACGCCCGCATCGCCGAGGAGACCGACGCGATCGCCGCGCTGGCGCTGCAGGGCCCGACCTCGTTCGCGGTGCTCGAGGCGGCGGGGCTGGCGCTGGCCGCGCTGCGCCCGTTCGACGCGACAGAGCCCGAGCCCGGGCTGCTGGTCTCGCGCACCGGCTTCACCGGCGATCTGGGCTATGAGCTGTGGACCGCGCCCGGCCGCGCGCTGGCGCTTTGGGACCGGCTCTGGCAGGCCGGGCGGGGCCTGGGGCTGCGCGCCATCGGCGCGGCCGCCCTCGACATCGCCCGCATCGAGGCGGGGTTCATCATGACCGGCGCCGAGTTCCAGTCGATCCACCGCGCCGAGCGGCCGAGCCGCGGGCGCACGCCGTTCGAGCTCGGGCTCGGGCGCGTCGTGGACTTCGCCAAGGGTCATTTCAACGGCCGCCGGGCGCTGGTGCGCCAGCACGCCGCCGGGCCGCGCCGCCGCCTCGTCATGCTCGACGTCGAGGGCGCGCGGCCGGCTCGCGACGCGCTGGTCTACCGCGGCCGGCGCGTCGCGGGCCACGTCACCTCGGCCGCCTGGCTGCCCACCGCCAAGCGCAACGTGGCGCTGGCCGAGCTCGACGCCCGGCACGCCGAAAGCCCCGATCTGCGCGCCGAGATCTACCTCGCCAAGGAGGGCAAGTGGGAGCGCCG
>DATKCQ010000029.1:0-9001 GCA_035513135.1 Thermohalobaculum sp. | reverse complement strand
GGAGTTCATGAACGCCGGCGGCGGCCTGTTTGCCACCGGCGACCACGGGGCGCTCGGGCGCTTTCTGTGCCACGCGGTACCGCGGGCGCGCAACATGCGCCTGTGGCAGAGCACCTCGGCGCAGAACGCCCTCGACGAGGTGAGTATGAGCGGCGAGAGACGCAACGACACCAACCGCATCGGCAGCAGTCCCGGGTCGCAATTCGACGACCAGTCCGACGACACGCCGCAGGGAATCCAGCCACGCATCTACCGGCGCAGCATCGGCATCTTCCGCTACAGCTTTCCCCACCCCCTGCTCTGCGGCCCGAACGGCGTCATCCGGGTCATGCCGGACCACCCGCACGAGGGCGAGTGCGTCGAGCCGGGAAATACCGGTCTCAACCTCAACATCGGCGGGCCGCTCGGCCCCGAGTATCCGAACGCGACCGACGGCGGCGCGAAGCCCCTGCCGGAGGTGATATCGACCTCGACGGTGCTCTCCGGGACGACCTCGGGTAGCAAGGCGCCGACCGTCGCGCACAGCTTCGGCGGAATCGCGGCCTATGACGGCCACCGCGCCGGCATCGGGCGCGTGGTGACCGACGCCACCTGGCATCACTTCGTCAACATCAACCTGGTCGGCGATCCCTTTTCCTCGCCGATGGACCCAAAGAGCCAGGGCTTTCTCTACAGCGCCGCAGGCCAGGCGCATCTCGAGGAGATCAAGTACTATTACCGCAACATCGCCGTCTGGCTGGCGCCGCCCGAGCGGATCCGCTGCATGAACACGCGCATCGCCTGGCGCCTCGTCTGGAGCGAGCGGGTGATGGAGGCTGTGCTCTCGACCACCGACATCCGGCTCACGCGGGTCCGGCCGCACATCCTCTGGCTCATCGGCAAGCACGCCCGGGACGTGCTCGGGCGCTATGCCGGTCAGTGCCAGAGCGTGCGGCTGATCCTTGACCTCATCGTCAAGCCGACGATCCCGGAGTTGATCCCCGAGATCGACCCCTGGTTGCCGGAGCCGCCGCGCCGGCGCCGCGCGGAGGACGGCATCGACTGGTTCGACGGCACACCGCTCGTAGAGATGGCGTTCGGCGCGGCCCTCGTGGCGCTGCGCGAGGCAATTCCGCAGCCCGACGAGAAAATTGTGGCCGAGCTCGACACCGAGAAGGTCGCCGAGGTCATGGCCGAGGGCGGCCGGGTCGGCATCGAGCAGGCCTTCAAGTCCGCGACCGCCGCGGCCAACGCGGCCCGGACGCAATTCCGGGCGAAGTGAGGCTGGGCGAAGTGAGGCTGGGCGAAGCCGGACACCGGGCGCGGCCTCCGGGCCGCGCCCCTCACCCCTCGCCCGGCCAGGCCAGCCAGGCGGCGGCGTGGCCGGAGAGCTCGGCCGGCTCGAAGCCGACCAGCAGCCGCAGCCGGTGGCCCTCGGCGTCGGTCGCATAGACCCGCTCGGCCAGCCGGCCGCGGCGGAAGCCGACCGGGATGCGGAAGCCCTCGAAGCGCCGGCCCGAGCCGGCAAGCTCCACCACCACCGCCTCGCCCGGGCCGCGCACCAGGCGGGCCACCGGGCCGCGCAGGTCGCGCAGCAGGACCTCCGGCGCGTCGCCCGGTCCGTCCTCGGCGACCAGCATCAAATCGAGCCCGAGGTCGGGCACCTGCAGCCGGGCGCTGACCCCGATGGCATAGGCGGCCTCCTCGCGCGGCACGGTGAGCGCATCGTCGAGCGCGATCACCCGGCAGCCGCAGCCCTCGCGCGCCGCCCCGAGCCGGGCGAGGCAGGACTCCAGCGCCCGGCGGACCACGCTGCCGCGCCCCGCCCCGGCCGGGCCCTCGGCGAGCGCCACCGCCGGGCAGAACTCGGGCGGCATGCCGCGCGCCAGCGCCCTGGGCGGGCTGGCGGCGAGAAAGCGCCGGCCCGCCTCGGTCTGGGTCAGGAAGGGCAGCGCGTCCACCCGCGCCCAGCGCGCACCAGCGCGGCCGATCAGCTCGGCCATGTCCATGCTCTCCGCCGCGCGAATCGCCAGCGGCATCTGCTCCATCCCCTGCACGGCGATGATCGGCGGGCGCTCGAGCACGATCATGCGCGGCAGGTGCAAGCCTGCCTCCAGCACCGGCCGTGCCGAGGGCGTCCCGGCCGGCTCGGTTGCGCAGGCGGCGAGCGCAACGCCGGCCGCCACAACCAGAGGGCGTATTGATCTCATGTAAAACCCGTCTATGGTCGCATAAGTGCAGATATTTCTGGAGGTCGGCTCCGAATCACGTGCATTTTTGGTTTGAGGCGGGAGCATGGCAGAAATATAGTCAAAACCGGGCTTTGGCACGGGAAGGTGGAGTAGCGGCTTGTCGGAGACGCATTCGGGATGGGCGAAGTCGGTCTGGGGCCGCGTCAAGTGGTACGACGCCGTGAAGGGCTATGGCTTCGTCGTGCCCGAGAACGGCGGGCCGGACATCATGGTGCATGCCTCCTGCGTGCGTGCGTCCGGCCGGATGGCGCTGGCCGAGGGCGCGCGGGTCCACGTGGTCTGCGGCCACGGCCAGCGCGGTCTCGCCGCCCAGGAGCTTCTCGAGGTCGAGGAGCCGGACGAATCGGCCGCCTCGTCGGGCGTCCCCGGCGCCCCCGGCTTCGCCGAGCCAGCGCGGCCCACCGAGTTCCTCGCCGCCGCCGCCGATCTCGGGCCGCTCGAGCCTGCCCGCGTCAAGTGGTTCGACAAGCAGAAGGGATTCGGCTTCGTCAATGTCTTCGGCCGCGAGGAGGACGTCTTCGTGCACATGGAGACGGTGCGCCGCTCGGGCTTCCAGGACCTCGCCGGCGGCGAGGCGATGGCCGTGCGCACCACGCGCGGCCCGCGCGGCCTGATGGTCGCCGAGCTGCGCCTGTGGGAGGCAGCGGCCGAGAAGGACGACACGAGCGGACCGGGCGAACCGGGCGGACCGGGCGGACCCGACACGCCCTGAGCCGGCACGCGCCGATCCGGCAACGAAACCCGACCCGGCGATCCAGTTGACGCGACGCATTCGCACCCTCGCACTCGTTCTCCTGCTCGCCGGCCCCGTGCCCACCGGGCCCGTTCCGGCCGATCCCGTGGCAGCCAAACCCGTTGCAGCCGATCTCGTTCCAGCCGATCCCGTGGCAGCCGATCCCGTGGCAGCCGCGGATTGCCACCCCGCCAGCATCACCATCCTCACCGCTCAGGGCAAGGCCCGCTTCGCCGTCGAGATCGCCGACGACCCGGCCGAGCAGGCCCGCGGCCTGATGTTCCGCCCGAAGCTCGACGCGGACGCCGGCATGCTCTTCATCTTCGAGCCGCCGCGCCCGGCGCGCTTCTGGATGCGCAACACCATGATCCCGCTCGACATGATCTTCATCGACGTCGCCGGCCGGGTCGACAGCGTGGCCGAGCGGCGCGACACCTACTCGGACCGGACCTCGGCCTCGCAGGGGCCGGTGCGCGCCGTGCTCGAGATCAATGCCGGCCTCGCCGCCGAGCTCGGCATCGGCCCGGGCACCCAGACCATCCACCCCGCCTTCCGCGAGGCCCCCGAGCACGCAAGCTGCCCGCCCTGAGCGCGCCGCGCTTGCCCGGCCCGCCCGCTTGCTTTAGTGCGAAGGCGCAACCGCGTCACGGGGCGTAGCGCAGCTTGGTAGCGCGTCGGTTTTGGGAACCGAAGGCCGCCGGTTCGAATCCGGCCGCCCCGACCAGCCCGCCCCGACCAAACAACCCCGGGCGTCACGCCCCGACCGTCAGCCGCTCCAGCTCGGCTCTCAGCGCCGCGGACAGCGCCACCGGCCGCCGCGTCTCCCGGTCGACGTAGACATGCACGAAATGCCCCGCCGCCGCCGCCCGCTCCGCCCCGGCACGGAAGATGCCGACCCCGTAGGTGACCGAGCTGCGGCCCAGCCGCTCGACGCGCAGGCCGCCCTCGACCGGCTCGGGGAAGGCGAGCGGCGCGAAGTAGCGGCAGGTCGTCTCCACCACCAGCCCGATCACCGGGCCGGCCTGGATGTCGAGCACGCCGCGCTCGATCAGGTGGGCGTTCACCACCGTGTCGAAGAAGGCGTAGTACTCGACGTTGTTGATGTGGCCGTAGACGTCGTTGTCCGACCAGCGCGTGCTGATCAGGCGGAACGCGCGGTAGGCGGCGCGGCCGGGCGGCTGCGGCCGCGCGCGCGCCGTCACGCCGTCCCCGCCTCGCCTCTCGCCGTCCTGGCCGCACCGGTATTGGCCGGGGCGCCGCGCTCGCGGTAGGGCGTGCGGTTGAAATAGGCCCGGTAGCACTTGGAGAAGTGCGAGGGCGAGGTGAAGCCGCAGGCCAGCGCCACGTTGATCACGCTCATGTCGGTCTGCAGCAGCAGGTTGCGCGCCTTCTCCAGCCGCAGCTCCATGTAGTAGCGCTTCGGGCTGCGGTTCAGGTAGCGCCGGAACAGCCGCTCGAGCTGGCGCGTCGACATGTTCACCGATCTCGCCAGGTCCGACGGGCTGACCGGCTCCTCGGTCGAGCGCTCCATGGTCTGGATGATCTGCACCAGCTTCGGATGCCGCACGCCGATGCGCGCCGGCACCGAGAGGCGCTGCTCGTCGGCCTCCGTGCGCACCGGCGTGTGCACCAGCGTGTCGGCCACCAGCGCGGCGAGGTCCGAGCCGTGCACGTCGCTGATCAGCTGCAGCATCATGTCGGCCGCCGCCGTGCCCCCGGCGCAGGTGAACAGCCCGTCGTCCACCACGTAGAGCAGCTTCGAGAGCCCGACCTCGGGGAACTCCTCGGCGAACGCCGCATGGTTCTCCCAGTGGATCGTGCAGCGCCGGCCCTCGAGCAGCCCCGCCTTGGCCAGCACGTAGGCGCCGGTGCAGACTGCGCCGATGCCGACCCCGCGCCGCGCCTGCTTCCTGAGCCAGGTGAGCACCGGCTTCGAGGCCGCGCGCTCGAGCCCGAACCCGGTGCACACGACGATGCGCGCCTCGCGCGACATCTCCTCGAGCCCGCCGTCGACCTGCACCGTGACGCCGCTCGAGGCGCTCACCGGGGCGCCGGTCTCGGACACCAGCCGCCAGCTGTAGAGCGGCCGGCGCGTGATGCGGTTGGCGATCCTCAGCGGCTCCACCGCCGCGGCGAACGGCATCATCGAGAACGTCTCGGCGAGCAGGAAGACGAACTCCTGCGTCTTCGCCGCCGCGGCTGCTGCCTCGCTCGTCATGGCCGTGATCGCCAACCTCCGCGCTGCGCCGCGACAGGGTCAGATTGACCGCGCGCCGCGCCGCGCGTCAAGCGCGCCTGCCGGCGCTCCGGCCGCGGGTCTGGCCACCTGCGCCGCGCTGCTATATAGGGGCGGCGGGAAATGCAAGGGAGATGCCGCAGATGACCGGGACGACGACGCGCAAGAGCGCCGGCACACCTGCAACAGCGACGCCCGCAACAGCGACGCCGGCCAACACGACTTGGAGCAAGTCGAGCTGGCGCGGCTTCCCGGCGATGCAGATGCCCGCCTACCCCGACGAGGCCCGGCTTGCTGCGGTGACCGGGCGGCTCTCCAGCTTCCCGCCGCTGGTTTTTGCCGGCGAGGCGCGCCGCCTCAAGGCGCGGCTGGCCGAGGTCGCGGAGCGTCGGGCTTTCCTGCTCCAGGGCGGCGACTGCGCCGAGAGCTTCGCCGAGTTCCGCGCCGACCCGATCCGCGACACCTTCCGGGTCATGCTGCAGATGGCGGTGGTGCTGACCTTCGCCGCGCGCGTGCCGGTGGTGAAGGTCGGCCGCGTCGCCGGCCAGTTCGCCAAGCCGCGCTCGGCGCCGACCGAGATGGTGGGGGGCGTCGAGCTGCCCTCCTACCGCGGCGACATCGTCAACGACATCGCGCCCACGGCGCAGGCCCGCACGCCCGATCCCGAGCGTCTGATCCAGGCCTACATGCAGTCGGCGGCGACGCTGAACCTCTTGCGCGCCTTCGCCGGCGGCGGCTACGCCGACCTGCACCGGGTGCAGACGTGGAACCTCGACTTCGCCAACGGCTCCGAGGAGGCCGAGAAGTACAAGGAGCTGGCCCGGCGCATCTCCGGCGCGGTCGACTTCATGGACGCCTGCGGCCTGAACCCGGCGACCGAGACCAAGCTGCGCACGGTCGAGTACTACACCAGCCACGAGGCGCTGCTGCTGCCCTACGAGGAGGCGCTGGCGCGGGTCGACTCGACCACGGGGCAGACCGTGGCCGGCTCGGGCCACATGATCTGGATCGGCGACCGCACGCGCCAGCCCGACGGCGCCCATGTCGAGTTCTGCCGCGGCGTGATCAACCCGCTGGGCCTCAAATGCGGGCCGTCGCTCGCGCCCGACGAGCTGCTGCGCCTGATCGACACGCTCAACCCGTCGAACGCGCCGGGCCGGATCACCCTGATCTGCCGCACCGGGGCGGGCAATGTGGCCAGGCACCTGCCAGGCTGGATCCGCGCCGTCGAGCGCGCCGGCAAGCAGGTGGTCTGGTCGTGCGACCCGATGCACGGCAACACGGTGAAATCCGAGTCGGGCTACAAGACCCGGCCCTTCGACCGGGTGCTGCAGGAGGTGCGCGAGTTCTTCGAGGTGCACGCGGCGCAAGGAACCTATGCCGGCGGCGTGCATTTCGAGATGACCGGCCAGGACGTGACCGAGTGCACCGGCGGCCTGCAGCAGCTCACCGCGGCGGACCTCTCGAGCCGCTACCACACGGCCTGCGACCCGCGGCTCAACGCCAGCCAGGCGCTCGAGCTGGCGTTCCTGCTCGCCGAGGAGCTCGAGACGGTGACCCCGCCGCAGCGCCAGTGGGCCGCCCTCGGCTGAGCCGGGCATGGCTCACGTCCTGGTCCTGACGGCCGCGGCCGGGCGGGGGCTGGCGGACGGCGAGATCGCCGCCGTCGCCGGCGCGACGGGGGGCGGCGCGCCGCGCCGCCTCGGCCGGGCGGCGGCCGAGATCGCGCTGGACGCCCCGCCGGACCTGGCCGCCCTGCGCGCCGCGCATCGCGGCATCGACCTCAACGCCGTGCCCGCGCAGGGCCGGCGCAAGCGCCTGCTGATCGCCGACATGGATTCGACCATCATCCCCGTCGAGTGCATCGACGAGCTGGCCGACGACGCCGGGGTCAAGGCCGAGGTGGCGGCGATCACCGCGCGCGCGATGGCGGGCGAGCTCGATTTCGCCGGCGCGCTGCGCGCGCGTCTCGCGCTGATGCAGGGCCTGAGCGAGACGGCGCTCGCGCGGGTCTTCGCCGAGCGCATCCGGCTCAACCCCGGCGCGGCGACGCTGGTGCGCACCATGGCCGCGCACGGCGCCCACACGGCGCTGGTCTCGGGCGGGTTCTCGTTCTTCACCGAGCGCGTCGCCGCCGCCGCCGGTTTCGCCGAGCACCGCGCCAACCGCTTGATCTTCAAGGACGGCCGCCTCGCCGGAGTGGCCGAGCCGATCCTCGGCCGCGAGGCCAAGCTGGCGGCGCTCGGGGAGATCACGGCCCGGCTCGGCATCACCCCCGCCGCGGCGATCGCCGTGGGCGACGGGGCCAACGACCTGGCCATGATCGAGGCGGCCGGGCTGGGCGTCGCCTACCGCGCGCAGCCCGCCCTCGAGGCGCGCGCCGACGCGCTGATCCGCCACGCCGACCTGACCGCGCTCCTGCACCTCCAGGGCTATGCGGAAAGCGAGTTTCGCCACGACTGACGCGCTTGTGATTGGACCGCGGCGCGCTGGCGGCTATGCTCCGCGCAGCCGGGCATGAACGAGCAACTTTCATGACGCATCGACGGGATTCATTCCTGTAGCCCCCGTGAAGGCGTCGCCGCGCACTGATCCTGTCCGGATTTTGAATCGCAACCTTGATGGTCGCGAACAGCAGAACCGCCGGAGGTGCCCGTTGAAACTCATCCGCAAGCCGCGCTGGCAGATCCCCGAGGCCCGCGTCACGCCCGAGCACGTCTTCTGGAACCGCCGCCGCGTGCTCGCCGCGGGGGGCGGGCTGATGGGCGGGCTGGTCGCCGCCGGGCTGCTGGCCGGCGGCGGGGCCAGGGCCGCGCTGCCCGGCGGGCCCGGCACGGCCTTCGATCCGGTGCCCGCCACCAACCCCGCCTTCGCCGATGCCGGGCGGGCGGTGACCGACGAGACGATCAACGGCACCTACAACAACTTCTACGAGTTCGGCTCGCACAAGCGCATCCACGATGCGGCGGCGGCGCTCGACACCGAGGGCTGGACGGTGACCATCGACGGGCTGGTCGACAAGCCCTTCGAGATCGGCATCGACGACCTGCTGGGCAGGATGCAGCTCGAGGAGCGCGTCTACCGCCACCGCTGCGTCGAGGCATGGTCGATGGTGGCGCCCTGGATCGGCTTCCCGCTTTCGCGCCTGATCGCGCTGGCCGAGCCGCTCTCGGGCGCGAAGTTCGTGCGGTTCGAGACGTTCCTCGACCCGGACACCGCGCGCGGCCAGCGCCAGCACTGGTATCCCTGGCCCTATGTCGAGGGGTTGACCATGGACGAGGCAGCGAGCGAGCTCGCCTTCCTCGTGGTCGGCGCCTACGGCAAGGTGCTGGCGCACCAGTTCGGCACGCCCATGCGCCTGCACCTGCCCTGGAAATACGGCTTCAAGTCGATCAAGTCGATCACGCGCATCAGCTTCACCGACGAGCGGCCCGTGAGCTTCTGGGAGGAGCTGCAGTCGAGCGAGTACGGCTTCTGGGCCAACGTCAACCCGGAGGTCGATCACCCGCGCTGGAGCCAGGCGACCGAGAAGGTGCTGGGCACCGACGAGGTCATCCCCACCGTGCGGTTCAACGGCTACGGCGAGCAGGTGGCGCACCTCTACGCCGGCCTGGAGGAGCAGGTCGGCGACCGGCTCTGGCGCTGAGGCGCCGGCCACACGGGCCGCCCGGCCCGCGGCCCCGGGGCTTTCGCCCGCCGTTCCTCGGCCGCCTCTCCCCCGGCCCCTCTCCCAGCGGGAGAGGGGGGCGCGCGGCACCGGCGCCGGGCGTTCCCCCTCGCGCCGGGAGGGGGGTCAGGCTC
>DATKCQ010000028.1:0-2873 GCA_035513135.1 Thermohalobaculum sp. | reverse complement strand
TGTGCGTGGTCCGCCAGTTATGCGGGCAAGCGGGGGGCCGCCGCAAGGGAAGCTCAGCCCGGGGCGGGCCGCGCCAGCGGGTGCTTCTCGAGCACCAGCGCCTTCAGCCGGGCGTCGAGCACGTGGGTATAGATCTCGGTGGTCGAGATGTCGGCGTGGCCCAGCAGCAGCTGGATCACCCGCAGATCCGCGCCGTTCGCCAGCAGGTGCGTGGCGAAGGCGTGCCGCAGCGTGTGCGGCGAGAGGCGCGCGGGCTCGAGCCCCGCCGCCGCCGCCAGCCCCTTCAGCGCCTGCCAGAAGGCGATCCGCGTCAGGTGCCCCTGCCGCCCGCGCGACGGGAACAGCCAGGGCGAGGGCCGCCCGCCCGCCTCGCGCCGCCCGGCCTCGGCCGCGTCGCGCAGGCGCAGCCACGCGGCCAGCGCCTCGCGCGCCGGCTCCGACAGCGGCACCATGCGCTCGCGCCCGCCCTTGCCGCGGACCAGCAGCATGCGCGGGTTGCCGCGCACCGCCGCCGCGGGCAGCGAGACCAGCTCGCTGACCCTGAGCCCGGTGGCATAGATGAGCTCGACGAGGCAGGCGAGCCGCACCCGCTTCGCCTGCCCCCCCGGCCGGCCGCGCACCGCCTCCAGAAGCCGGTCCACATCGTCCACCGACAGCGTGCCGGGCAAGCGCCGCAGCGGCCGCGGCCCGGCGATGCGCACCGCCGGGTCGTCCGCCCGCCAGCCCTCCGAAAGCACGAAGCGGTAGAGCTGGCGGATCGCCGAGAGCCGCCGCGCCCGTGTCGCCGGGCTCAGCCCCGCCGCCTCCAGCGCTCCCAGATACGCCTCGATCTCGGCGCGCCGCGCCGCCCCCAGCCGCGCTCCGTTGCGCCCCAGCCATGCCGAAAAGTCCGCGAGGTCCCGCCGGTAGGCGGCGAGCGTGTTCGCCGCCGCCCCGCGCTCGGCCGCCAGCGCCTCGAGGAAGGCGTCGATCCAGTGCGCCTCGGCGCCGCTCACTGCGCCCCCTGCCCGGCCTTCCCGGGCAGCGGCAACTCGACCACCTTGTCGCGCTCCGGCGCCGGCAGGTCACTGAACATGGCGTAGCCGACGAACGCCACCGCCAGCAGCAGCGCCAGTCCGAACAGATATTTGAAGAGCCTGCGCATTCGCCTCGGTCCCACCCGTCTTTTCTGCGGTGGCGCGGTGGTGTAAGCCCGGCAGGGTAACCGCCAGCCGGGAGGAGGGCAATGCCGCAGCCGGCGGCCGACCGAAAATCCGCGCGCCGGCTCGCTCGCCCGGTCGTGCTGATCGGGCTGATGGGCGCGGGCAAGACCTCGGTCGGCACGCGGCTGGCCGAGCTGCTCGGCGCCCCGTTCCGCGACTCCGACGCCGAGATCGAGCGCGCCGCCGCCCTCACCGTGCCCGAGATCTTCGCCCGCTACGGCGAGGCGCATTTCCGCGACGGCGAGCGCCGGGTGATCGGCCGCCTGCTCGGCGAGGGCGCGCAGGTGCTCGCCACCGGCGGCGGCGCCTTCATGACCCCCGAGACCCGGGCGCTGATCGCCGAGCGGGCCACCTCGGTGTGGCTGCGCGCCAGCCTCGACCTGCTGGCGCAGCGCACGCACGGGCGCGGCCACCGGCCGCTGCTCAACCGCGGCAACCCGCGCGACACCCTGGCGCGCCTGATCGACGAGCGCTATCCGGTCTACGCGCTCGCCGACATCCGGGTGGACAGCCTGCCCGGCCTCAGCCATGAGCAGATGGCGCGGCGCATCCTCGCGGCGCTCGAGGCGCATGGCGGCGCGCTGGAGAGGGAGCCCCGATGATGCAGACGGTTCGCGTCGACCTCGCAGGCCGGGGCTACGACATCGTGATCGGGCCGGGGCTGATCGCCGCGGCCGGGCGGCATGTCGCGCCGCTGCTCGCGCGGCCCTTCACGGTGATCGTCAGCGACGCGACGGTGGCCGCGCTGCACCTCGAGGCGCTGCGCGAGGGGCTGGCCGCCGCCGGCATCGAGGCGCCGGCCGTGCTGCTGCCGCCGGGCGAGGCGACCAAGTCGATGGGCGAGCTCGACCGGCTGCTCGGCCGCCTGCTCGAGCACCGCGTCGAGCGCGACGACCTGATCCTGGCGCTGGGCGGCGGGGTGATCGGCGACCTCGCGGGCTTCGCCGCCGCCGTGCTGAGGCGCGGCGTCGACTACGTGCAGGTGCCGACCACGCTGCTCGCCCAGGTCGACAGCTCGGTCGGCGGCAAGACCGGGGTGAACATGGTCCACGGCAAGAACCTGGTCGGCGCCATCCACCAGCCGCGCCTGGTGCTGGCCGACATCGGCGCGCTCGACACCCTGCCCCGGCGCGAGTTCCTCGCGGGCTACGCCGAGGTTTTGAAATACGGCCTGCTGGGCGACGCGGCGTTCTTCGCCTGGCTCGAGGCGAACGGCGCGGCGATGCTCGCGGGCGACCGCGCGGCGCGGGCCGAGGCGGTGCGGCGGTCCTGCGCCATGAAGGCGGCGATCGTCGCCGCCGACGAGCGCGAGCGCGGCGACCGCGCGCTCCTGAACCTCGGCCACACCTTCGCCCACGCGCTCGAGGCGGCGACCGGCTACTCGGCGCGCCTCCTGCACGGCGAGGCGGTCGGCCTTGGCCTCGTCCTCGCCTTCGAGACCTCGGCGCGCATGGGCCTGTGCCCGCCCGACGACCCGACCCGCGTCGCCGCGCACCTATCCGCCATGGGCATGAAACACCGCCTCGCCGACATCCAGGGCGACCTCCCCGACGCCGACGGCCTGATGGCCCTGATGGCCCAGGACAAGAAGGTGCGGCAGGGGAAGCTGACGTTCATCCTCGCGCGCGGGATCGGCGAGGCGTATGTGGAGCGGGAGGCGGATCTGGGGGT
>DATKCQ010000027.1:0-28402 GCA_035513135.1 Thermohalobaculum sp. | reverse complement strand
CGCGCAGGGCGGCCGCCGCGCGGCCGGCGTCGACCCAGCCTTCCTGCGGCGCGAGCGCGGCGCGGGCGGGCGGATCGGCGAGTGCCGGCTCGAGGCGGCGGATCTCGTCGCGGGTGACCAGGCGGATGGCGTAGCCCATGGCGCCATGGCCCTCGACGAAGGCGTCCAGCGCGGGGTCGTCGAGCTCCCACAGCAGGCCGCCGGTCCAGTTCGGCGCGAGGCCGGGGACCGTGCCCTGCCAGCGGCGCCAGGCCGCCATCGCCTGGTGGCGCAGGCGGAAGTAGTCGGGGCGGTTGAACCAGCTGGCGTTGATCCAGCCGAAGCTGTTCTCGGAGGCGCGCGCGCCGCCGGCGTCGATCATCGTGACCCCGGCGCCGCGGCGGGCGAGCGCCAGGGCGATGGCGGCGCCGACGATGCCCGCGCCGATCACCGCGACGCGGGTCATGCGGGACCTCCCCAGGGGCCGTCGATCAGCGCGTAGACGGCGAGCGTCCCGGCGAGCGGCAGGCCGAGGACCGGGACGAGGATCCAGACGCCCCAGGCGACCGGCAGCGCGCCGATCAGCCAGGCGCCGGCGCCGAAGCCGAAGGCGCGGTACCAGAAGAGGTCGCGCCGGGCCTCCTCGCCGAGCGGAAGCCAGCCGGGCAGGCCGCGCATCAGCAGGCGGCGCGCGACCACGCGCTGGTGGGCGCGGGCGGAGACAGCCTCGGGCCTGATCAGCCCGAGGCGCTCGCGCGCCTCCTCGGGCAACGCGGCCATGGCGCGGTTCAGCCGGTGGCGGTGCAGCGCGGCCATGCCGATCAGCATCACGAAGCCGAGCGCCAGCACGACGGTGTGGACATCGAGGCTCTCGCGCATCGCCGGCTCAGTCGAACTTGCGGATGTCGTCGATCACCTTGCCGTCGTTGGGCAGGCTGCCGGGCGGGCCGGCCTCGACCTCGCCCCGGAGCTTGAGCACGGAGAGCATGGTTTCGCGCAGCCGCGCGGCCAGCTCGGGGCCGGGCGATTGCGCCTCGACCGCCAGCGTCATCGCGTCCTGCTCGCCGGCGCGCGAGACGGTGAGGCGGGCCTTCAGCACCTCCGCGTGGCGGCGCACGATCTCGGCGACCTGCTCGGGGCGCACGAACATGCCCTTGACCTTGGTGGTCTGGTCGGCCCGGCCCATCCAGCCCTTGATGCGCAGGTTGGTGCGCCCGCACGGGCTCGGCCCCGGCAGCACGGCGGAGAGGTCGCCGGTGGCGAAGCGGATCAGCGGGTAGTCGGCGTTGAGCACGGTGACCAGCACCTCGCCCACCTCGCCCTCGGGCACCGGCGCGCCGGTGCCGGGGCGGACGATCTCGAGGATCACGCCCTCGTCGACCACCATGCCCTCGCGCGCGCCCGCCTCCCCTTGGATCTCGTAGGCGATCAGGCCGACATCGGCCGTGGCGTAGCCCTGCAGGCAGGCGATGCCGCGGGCCTCGTACTCGGCGCGCAGCGAGGGGAAGAGCGGCCCGCCCGAGACCCAGGCGCGGCGGATGGCAGAGAGGTCGCGGCCGAGCTCGGCGGCCTTCTCCAGCATGACCCTGAGGAAGTCGGGCGTGCCCATATAGGCGGTGGCGCCCGCCTGGGCCGCGGCCGCGACCTGCGCCTCGGTGTTGCCGACGCCGCCGGCGATCACCGGGCAGCCGAGCGCGCGGGCCGCCGATTCGAGCATGTGGCCGCCCGGCGTCAGGTGGTAGGCGAAGGAATTGTGCACGATGGCACCGCGGCGGAACCCGGCGGCGTGCAGCGCCCGGGCGATGCGCCACCAGTCGGGGGTCGAGGACATGCCGGGCTCGTAGATCGGCCCGGGCGACTGGAAGATATGCTCGAACCCGGCCGCGGGCCGCGTGGTCAGCCCGCCGAACGGGGGATCGGCCGCCTGGAGCTCGATCAGCGCCGCCTTGCGCAGCACCGGCAGGCGGGCCAGCGCGGCGCGGTCGGCGACGGTGCCGGGCTCCACCCCGTCGAGGTGGCGGGCGAGGCCGGGGGCCCTGGCCAGCGCCGCGCCGAGCTGGGCGCGCAGGCACTGGAACAGCGCGGCCTCACGCGCGCCAGGGTCGCGGGTCTCGAGGTCGTCGTAGTGCTCGCTCATCGCCGCTCCTCCCGCCGCGCCCGCCCTGCTCCCGCGGCCTTGTCGCCGAGGCGGCATTCTGCTGTCATCGACGGGGTAGCCCGCGTCGCCGGAGGCCGCAATGATAATTCTCGAGGCGCTGAGTTACGCCGTCACCATCCTCGGCTTTCCCACGGCGATCCTCGTCTTCGTCTACGAGCAGCGCCGCCGCCTGCGCGCCGAGGAGAGCGAACTGCACCGGCGGCTCTCCGAGGAATACGACAACTTCCTGCGGCTGGCGCTCGACAACGCCGACCTGCTGCTGTGGCGGCAATCGACGGCGGCGGCGAACTTCAGCGAGGAGCAGCTCGAGCGACGCGACATCCTGTTCCGCATGCTCGTGTCGCTGTTCGAGAAGGCCTACATCATCCTCTATTCCGAGAACATGGACGGCAACGCGGCCCGGCGCTGGCTATCGTGGGAGGACGACATGCGCGAGTGGTGCCAGCGCCCCGACTTCCGCGCCCTGCTGCCGAAGCTTCTGGAGGGCGAGGACGACGCCTTCAGCGTCCACATCCGCGCGATCGCCGCGGCCGAGGAGACCCGGGCGCGGGCCGCCTAGAGCGATTTCGAGCAAAGTGGACCCACATTGCGGCTCGGAAATCGCGGCAACTCAAGATGTTAGGGCCGTTTCGATGATCCAGGAAGCACCGAAACGGCTCTAGCTCAGCCAGCGCTTGCGGCGGCGGTAGGAGCGCACGTTGCGGAAGCTGGTGCGGCCCTTCTCGGACATGCCGAGATAGAACTCCTTGACGTCCGGGTTCTCGCGCAGCTCGGCGGCCGGGCCGTCCATCACCACGCGGCCGTTCTCGAGGATGTAGCCGTAATGCGCGAAGCGCAGGGCGACGTTGGTGTTCTGCTCGGCCAGCAGGAAGCTCACGCCCTCGTTCTCGTTCAGCCCGTGCACGATCTCGAAGATCTCCTCGACCAGCGTCGGCGCCAGGCCCATCGAGGGCTCGTCGAGCAGGATCGTCTCGGGCCGGCTCATCAGGGCCCGGCCGATGGCGCACATCTGCTGCTCGCCGCCCGAGGTGTATCCGGCCTGGCTGCGGCGCACGTCCTTGAGGCGGGGGAAGTAGCCGTAGACCAGGTCGAGGTCGCGCTGGATGGCGGCGCGCCCGTCCGTGCGGGTGTAGGCGCCGGTGAGCAGGTTCTCCTCGATGGTCAGGTGCTCGAAGCAGTGCCGACCCTCCATCACCTGGATCACGCCGCGCTTGACCAGCGCCGCCGGGGAGAGGTCGTTGACCCGCTCGCCGCGGTAGACGATCGAGCCCTTGGTGACCTCGCCGCGCTCGGACCGCAGCAGATTGGAGATCGACTTGAGCGTGGTGGTCTTGCCCGCCCCGTTGCCGCCGAGCAGCGCGACGATGCCGCCCTTGGGCACGCTGAGCGAGACGCCCTTCAGCACGAGGATCACGTGGTTGTAGATCACCTCGATGTTGTTGACCTCGAGCAGCCTGTCGGCCTCGGCCGTGTCGAGCATGCCTTGCCTCGCCTGTCATCGCCCGCACCCCCCTGCGCGGGGATGACGGTGCGCCGTGGTCCGATCCGTCGGCAAATGTGGGCCGCCCCCCGCAGGTGTCGGGGGGCGGCCCGTCAGCTCAGCCCTCCGGGCACTCGCGCGGGGTGATGTTGTTCTCCTGCGCGTAGGCCGCCGAGTCCTCGGCGATCAGCGCGTCCACCACCTCGCGGTCGGCCTCCATGTAGTCGGTGATGATCGACCAGCTCTGGCTCTCGGCATCCCACTGCTGGATGGCGCCGAGGCCCGGGCCGCCATGGTTGGCGCAGGTCACCTTGACCGGCACGGTGAAGCCGGGCAGGCCGAGCTCCGTCAGTCGCTCCTCGTCGACCTCGAGCGCCTCGTAGCCATCACGCATCATTTCGGCGGTAATATTGGTGACGCCGTGGATCTCCTGCGCCTTGCGCGCCGCCTCGACCGCCCACATCGACGCGACCATGCCGCGGTTGTAGAGCACGGTGCCGGGGTTGTCGCCGGCGCCGGCGGCGAGGCCCGCATCGTAGACGTACTGCTGCAGCTCGTCATAGATCGGGTAGTCCTTGCCGACGCCGTGGAAGGCGATGGCCTTGTAGCCATGCGCGCCCTTGCCCGCCGGCAGCACGTCCTGCTCGGTCGCCGCCCACCACACCCCGATGAAGTGGTCCATCGGGTAGCGGATGTTGGCGGCTTCCTGCACCCCGACCTGGTTCTGCACGCCCCAGCCCCAGTGCAGCACATAGTCCGGCTGCTCCTTGCGGACCTGCAGCCAGGTGGCCTTCTGCTCCTGGCCCGGATGATCGACCGGCAGCAGCATCAGCTCGTAGCCGTGCTTCTTCGCCAGCTCCTCGAGCGTGCGGATCGGTTCCTTGCCGTAGGCCGAGTTGTGGTAGACCAGCGCGATCTTCTTGCCCTCGAGCGAGCCGCCCTCCTCTTCGAGGATGTGCTTGACGATGATCGAGGCGGCGTCCCAGTAGGTGCCGGGGAAGTTGAAGACCCACGGGAACACCCGGCCATTGGCGGCCGAGGTGCGGCCGTAGCCCATCGAGTGCACGGGGATGCCGTCGGCGGTCGCCTTCGGGATCACCTGGTAGGTGATGCCGGTCGAGAGTGGCTGGATCGTGAGCGCGCCTTCGGCCTTGACCGACTCGTAGCACTCGACGCCCTTGTCGGTGTTGTAGGCGGTTTCGCACTCGACGACGCGGATGCGCTCGCCGCCGATGCCGCCGTCGCGCTCGTTGATCAGCGTGAGGTAGTCGTTCTGGCCGTCGGCGAACGGGATGCCGTTCGGCGCGTAGGGCCCGGTGCGGTAGCTGAGCATCGGGAATACCAGGTCGGCATGCGCCGGTGCCACAACCGCACAGGCCGCCACCGCGGCGATCGCCAGTCTGGAAAGTCTCATGGTCGTGTCCTCCCTTTGGTCCGGACCGTTTTCCGACCCCTTTTGCGAGGGGCCCGAGCGTGCCGCCGGCCCCTCAGTAGGGGAAGGGCCAGAGGCGGAGTTTCTCCTTTGCCGTGCGCCACAGTGCCGCGATTCCATGCGGCTCGACAATGAGGAAGAAGATGATCAGCACACCGATCAGCGTGGTCTGGGTGTGCTGGGCGATGTCGGTGGGCCAGCCGAAGCCCTCGACCAGCACGTTCTTGAAGAACACCGGCAGGAGCGCGAAGAACGCCGCGCCGATCAGCGAGCCGAGGATCGAGCCGAGCCCGCCGATGATGATCATGAACAGCACGAAGAACGAGATCAGGATGCCGAACGCCTCGGTGCCCTCCGCCGCGCCCTTCCAGATCGTGAAGTAGAGCGCGCCCGCCATGCCGATGTAGAAGGACGAGACGGCGAAGGCGGTGAGCTTCGCCATCATCGGGTTCACGCCGATGATGTCGGCGGCGATGTCCATGTCGCGGATCGCCATCCACGAGCGCCCGAGCCGGCCGCGCACCAGGTTGCGCGCGACCCAGCAGAAGACCGTGAGGAAGCTCAGCGCGAAGAGATAGGTGAACCACGGCTCGGTGCGCGGCCCGGTGATGTTCATGCCGAACAGGGTGCGGGTGGGCGCCGAGATCTGGCCCGTCGCCGAGTAGTTGTAGAACCAGCCCCACTTGTTGAACATCCAGATCAGGAAGAACTGTGCGGCGAGCGTGGCGACGGCGAGGTAGAAGCCCTTGATCCTGAGCGAGGGCAGGCCGAAGATCAGCCCCACCCCGGCGGTGATCAGCCCCGACAGGAGGGTGATCGAGATCATGTCGAGCCCGGGGAACGAGGTCATCAGCTTGTAGGCGGCATAGGCGCCCACCGCCATGAAGGCGCCGGTGCCGAGCGAGACCTGCCCGCAGTAGCCGGTGAGGATGTTGAGGCCCAGCGCCGCCAGGGCGTAGACGATGAAGGGCAGCAGGATCGCCTGCTCCCAGTAGTCGTTGACGAAGAACGGCATGACCAGGAAGGCGAACGCCATCAGCGCCCAGAAGGCGAGCCGCTCGGCGCGGATCGGGAAGGTGGCGAGATCCGCCTGGTAGCTGGTCTTGAAGTCGCCGGCCTCGCGGTAGAGCATTCGGTCAGTCCTCCCAGCGGGCGGCGTCGCCCGGGAAATCGTCGCCCTGTGGCTTGATCAGGCAGAAGCGGTGGCCGGTCGGCGCCTGCATGACGATCCAGTCCTTGATGCGCGCCACCTCCATGGCGCCGAGCGCCTTCAGCCGGGCCGCCTCGGCCTCGCGGTCGTCGGTCTCGAAATCCAGGTGCACCCGCGGCGCGTGGTCCACCGCCTGCAACTCCACCCGCGGCCCGGTGAGCCCCTCGAAGCTCACATACTTGCCGTCGTCCGCGACCCGGCCCTCGACGCCGAGCACGCCGGACCAGAAGGCCGTGGCCTCCGCCAGGTCCTCGGTCCGGCAGTCGATGCAGACCGCGCCGATGCGTGAGCGGTGCATGTCAGACCCTCTCGATGATGCGCTCGCCGAACAGGCCCTGCGGCCGGAACAGCAGGAAGACCAGCGCTAGCATGAAGGCGAACCAGTTCTCGGTGGCGCCGCCCAGATAGGGCACGCCCACGTAGAAGTCGAAGACCTTCTCGCCCGCGCCGATCATCAGCCCGCCGACAATGGCGCCGGGGATCGAGGTGAAGCCGCCGAGCATCAGCACCGGCAGCGCCTTGAGCGCGATCAGGCTGAGCGAGAACTGCACCCCCGATTTCGCCCCCCACATGATGCCGGCGACCAGCGCGACGATGCCCGCGACCGACCAGACGATCCACCAGATGGTCTCGAGCGAGACGCCGACCGAGAGCGACGCCTGGTGGTCGTCGGCCACCGCGCGCAGCGCCCGGCCCATCTTGGTGTATTGCGAGAACAGCGTCAGCCCGATCACCAGGATCGCCGCGACCACGGCGGCGGCGAGCTCGACCTTCTCGACGAACATGTCGGTGGCGTCGAGGATCCAGTCCGAGGGGCCGGACGCCAGCCCGATGTCGAGCACCTTGACGTTGGCGCCCCACATCAGGTCGCCAATGCCCTCGAGCACGAAGGCGAGCCCGATCGCCGCCATGAACAGGATGATCGGCGGCTGGTTCACCAGCGGCCGGAACACCACGCGCACGATCACCCAGGCGAGCGCGATCATCACCGCCGTGGTCAGCAGGGCGCACAGCATGACGAACCAGACCGGCGGTGTGTCGCCGCGCGGCATCGGCGGCGCGTAGACATGGTGCCAGCCGGTGCCGAAGATCCAGTTGATCACATGGGCGAAGGGGAGCTGGCCGCTGAGAAAGCCGACCATGGTCATCGCCGCGAACAGCGCCATCACGCCCTGCGCGAAGTTGAAGATGCCCGAGGCCTTGAAGATCAGCACGAAGCCCAGCGCGACCAGCGCATACATCACCCCCGCCAGCAGCCCGGCGACCACCACCTCGTAGAAGAACGGATCGGTGAGGAACCCCATGCGCGCTCCCCTCAGTCGTGCGCGACGCCGAGATAGGCCTCGATCACCGCCTCGTTCCGGCGCACCTCGTCGGGCGTGCCGTCGGCGATCTTGCGGCCGTAGTCGAGCACCACGACGCGGTCGGCGATGTCCATGACCACGCCCATGTCGTGCTCGATCAGGGCGATCGTGGTGCCGAGCTCGTCGTTCACGTCGAGCACGAAGCGGCACATGTCCTGCTTCTCCTCGACGTTCATGCCGGCCATCGGCTCGTCGAGCAGCAGGAGCTGCGGATCGGCGGCCAGCGCCCGGCCGAGCTCGACACGCTTTTGCAGCCCGTACGGCAGGCGCCCGACGGGCGTCTTGCGGATGTGCTGGATCTCGAGGAAGTCGATGACGCGCTCGACGCGCTCGCGGTGCTCGATCTCCTCGCTCTCGGCCGGGCCGGTCCACAGCGCCTGCCAGAACATGTTGCGGCGCATGTGGATGAGCCGCCCGGTCATGATGTTGTCGAGCGTCGACATGCCCTTGAACAGCGCGATGTTCTGGAAGGTCCGGGCGATGCCCTGGCGCGCGATCTGGTAGGGCTTGAGGTTGCCCCGCTTTTCGCCGCGGAACCAGATCTCGCCCTCCTGCGGGTGGTAGAAGCCGTTGATGACGTTGAGCATCGAGGACTTGCCGGCGCCGTTCGGGCCGATGATGGCGCGGATCTCGCCCTGGCGGATGTCGAAGCTCACATCCTTGATGGCGGTGACGCCGCCGAAGCGCAGGGTGATGTTGCGGATGTCCATCAGCGTGTCGCCGATGCGGCGCGGCGCGAGACCGTGCTCGATCTCCTTCTCGACGTATTCGGTGTCGGTCGCGGCGGCCTCGGCCACCGGCTCGGTGCTCATGGACCCGCTCCTCTCACGCCGCCCCCGTCACGCCGCTTTCGCCGGCTCGGCCGCGGCGGGATGGGTCTTGGCGTCGCGGATCGCCAGGATGCCCGAGATCTTGCCCTTGCGGCCGTCCTCGTAGGTGACGTCGATCTCGCAGTGCACGCGGTCGGCGCCGCTGTAGAGCGCGTCGATCACGGGTGCGTAGCGCTCGGCGATGATGCGCCGGCGCACCTTCATGGTGCGGGTCAGCTCGCCGTCGTCGGCGTCGAGCTCCTTGTGCAGGATGAGGAAGCGGCGGATCTGGCAGTGCGCCAGCCGCGGATCCTCGGCGAGGCTCGCATTGGTCGTCTCGACGTCGCGCTGGATCATCTCGTAGACCTGGGGGTGGGCGGCCAGCTCCTGGTACGAGCCGTAGCCGATGTTGTTGCGCTCGGCCCAGTTGCCGACCGACTCCATGTCCATGCAGATCATCGCGGTGACGTACTCGCGGCCGTGGCCGAAGCAGACCGCCTCGCGGATGTTGGGCCAGAACTTGAGCTTGTTCTCGATGTATTTCGGCGCGAACAGCGTGCCGTCGGCCAGCCTGCCCACGTCCTTGGCGCGGTCGAGGATGCGCAGCTGCCCGGTGCGCTCGTCCATGAAGCCGGCGTCGCCGGTGGCGACCCAGCCGTCCTCGGTCTTGGTCTTGGCGGTCTCCTCGGGCGCCTTGTAGTACTCGCGAAAGACCCCGGGCGAGCGGTAGAACACCTCGCCGGTGGCCTCGTCGATGCGGATCTCGACGCCCGGGGTGGGCACGCCCACGGTCTCGGGGTCCACCGCGTCGTCGGGCTGCTGGGTGATGAAGACGCTGGCCTCGGTCTGGCCGTAGAGCTGTTTCAGATTCACGCCGATCGAGCGGTAGAACTCGAACAGATCCGGCCCGATCGCCTCGCCCGCGGTGTAGCCGACGCGCACGCGGCTGAAGCCCAGCACGTTCTTCAGCGGCCCGTAGACCAGCAGCTCGCCCAGCGCATTGAGCGCCCGGTCGCCGAGCGACAGGGCCTCACCCGCCTTGCGCTTGCCCTCGCAGCGCTTGGCGTGGGCGATGAAGGCGTGGAACATCCGGCGCTTGAGGCCGCTGGCGTCCTCGATGCGGATCATCACGGTGGTCAGGAGCCGCTCGAAGATCGAGGGCGGCGCGAAGAAGTAGCTCGGCCCGATCTCGCGCAGATCGTGCAGCATGGTTTCGGGCGACTCCGGGCAGCACACGCAAAAGCCCTTCACATAGGCCTGGCCCATCGAGAAGATGAAGTCGCCGACCCAGGCCATCGGCAGGTAGGAGAGCATCGAGTCGGTCTCGACCAGCCGGTCGAACTCGGCCGAGGCGCGCGAGGTCGTCAGGATGTTGTCGTGCGTCAGCACCACGCCCTTGGGCCGGCCGGTGGTGCCGGAGGTGTAGAGGATCACGCAGGCGTCCGAGCCCTTGCCGGCCTCGAGGCGGCGGTCGAGCTCGGGGGCGAGCTCGGCCTCCGAGCCGCGGCCGATCTTCTGCACCTCCTCGAAGGCGTGCATGGCCGAGTGATCGTAGTTCCTGAGCCCGCGCGGGTCGCAGTAGACCACGTGGCGCAACGCCGGCAGCCGCTCATGGATCGAGAGCAGCTTGTCCACCTGCTCCTGGTTCTCGACCACGGCGAAGGTGACGCCGGCGTGGTCGAGCACGTAGCACATCTCCTCGGCCACCGAGTCCTGGTAGATCGGCACCGGGGTCGCGCCCGCCATCTGCGCCGCGACCATCGACCAGTAGAGCTGCGGGCGGTTGTTGCCGATGATGGCGAGCGCGTCGCCCGGCTCGAGCCCGAGCCTGGTCAGCCCGAGCGCGAGCGCGCGGATCTCCTGCGCCGTCTCGGCCCAGCTCCAGCTCTGCCAGATGCCGTAGAGCTTGTAGCGGTAGGCCGGGCGGCTGCCCCGCTCGCGCACGTTGGCGCGCAGCAGCTTGGGAAACGTGTCGGGCGCGGACGAGCGCTGAGCTTCTTCCGTCACGTGCGACCTCCCTGTCGTCCCGCTCTTGCGGCGGGTGGGCGCTATCGCCGGGTCTGGCCCGCGCGTCGCCTGATCCTTGTGCGAATTAGGAAGGCAGGCGCCCGCGAGGGTCAAGTCTCCTGATTCGAACGCGCGTTCGATTAAATGCAATCGCGCGGCGAGGCAAGCGAAAATCCGCGCCCGGTTGCGCAAGCCGGGCGCGCAGGGCAACTTTCTTTCGCCCAGATGGCGAAGGCGGGGCTCAGGCCGAAGTCGTGCCGTTTCCGCCCTTGCCCGCCGGGGCGATCGGGATGGTGCGCGGCCGCAGCGCCTCGGGCACCTCGCGCATCAGGTCGATGTGCAGGAGCCCGTATTCGAGCCGCGCGGCGGTGACCTTCACGTGATCGGCGAGCTGGAAGCGCCGCTCGAAGCCGCGCTCGGCGATGCCGCGATAGAGATAGACCGGCTGCCGGTCCTCGGGCACCTCGCGCTTCTTCGCGGTGACGGTCAGGGTCTGGTCCTTGACCTCGACATTGAGGTCCTCGTCGCGGAAGCCGGCGACGGCGATGGAGATGCGGTAGTGGTCGTCGTCCAGCCGCTCGATGTTGTAGGGCGGGTAGCTGGGCACCGCCGTCTCGCCCGAGAGCAGCTGGTCGAGCATCGAGCCGAGCCGGTCGAAGCCCACGGTCGAGCGGTAGAGCGGGGAGAGATCGAGATTGCGCATGGGTCATATCCTCCTTCGTGCGAAGCGATACAGCCGCCGTCGCCCCCCTTGCGGGCGGGCACAAGCGCCTCACCCGGGCCCGCAATCGGCGCCCGGCGGCCCCGATGTGGGACTCGGGCGGGGCCCTGTCAAGCCGGCGGAGCGATTGGTTGCGATTCAGGACTCGTGGCGAATCGGCGGGGCGTGCTAGGAGTCGATCGTCCCGCCCGCGTGGCGGGGGTCGAGACGCCCAGGGCACAGGTCGCCGCCGAGGGGAGCAGGCCGCCGGCAATCCCGGAAAGGCCTGCGGAGCGGCGCCACGGAGGGGCACTCCGCCAGGATCCCACCCGGGCCGCGCACACTTTTGCCGCCAACAAGGAGGAGCTCCCATGCCCAAGCAGAACAGGCGAAATCAGACCGAGAGCGAAGCCAGGAAGGCCGACAACCGCACCGAAGCGCCGAGTGCGTTTGCGCCGCTGGTCAACGGCCCCGACATCGAGCAGGTGGCCGAGGCGGGCCAGCGCTCGCTGACGACGCTGGCGCATCTGCACTCGCGCGCCTTCCGCGACGCGCTGAAGTTCAACGCCGAGCTGCTCGACTTCGCGCGCCGCCGGGTCACCGCGGACATCGAGGCCACGGACCGGCTGGCGCACTGCGAGACGGTGACCGAGGCGATGGACGCGCTCAGCGCGTTCTACCAGGGCGCCTTCCGCGACTACGCCGAGCAGACCACGGCGCTGGTGCGGCTGGGCTCCACGATCAGCTCGGAGAGCGCCGAGGAGATCGTCGCCGAGGCCGCGCGGCTCAGCGACAGGAAGCCGGGCTGAGGCCGGCCCCTGGTTGTCCTTGCGGCCCCGTCACGCCGGTGGGCTCACTTCAGCGCCGACAGCACCTGCGGCAGCGCGGCGTCGACCATCACCGACAGCGCCAGCGGGTGGCGCCTGCTGGCGCCCTTGGCGGAGACCACGGCGACGATCCGGGCGCGCCCGCCCTCTTCCACGAACAGCGGCGAGCCCGAGGCGCCGAAGGTCACCTCGCAGGCCAGCGCCATCACGGATGCCTTCACGCTGAGCACCTCGCAGCCCTGCTGGCGGGTCAGCGCGTGCGGCCGGTCCCCGCGATAGCTGATCAGCGTGAGCGGCGTGCCCTCGGCGGGCGACGGCGCGATTTCGAAGGGCAGCGCCTGGTCGCGCGCGATCGGCTGGGCGAGGCGGATCAGCGCAAGGTCGGTGGCGATCTGCTCGGGCTCCGGGTGGTCGCTGAGCCGGTACTCCGGATGCACCGCGATCGCATTGGAGATGCGCGCCGCGATCTTCTGGCCGAGCCGCCAGCCGGCGACGAAATGCACGTCTACGGGCCGGTAGGGCTGGCCGGTGAGGGGATTCATCACGCAGTGCGCGGCGGTCAGCACCAGGTCCTCGGCGATCAGCGCGCCGGTGCACATCGAGCGCGTCGTCGCGGTGGTGATGTTGACCCGGCCGACGCCGCGCCAGGGCTCGTGCTCCTCGGCATTCAGCATGCGGTGGCGGTCGAGCTCCAGCGCCCCCGCCGGGAGGCAGGCCACGCCGGCGATGCCGACAAGAAGGACAAGAAGGAAAAGCACACCCACCCGCATCATCACGCGCACCATAGCGCGGACCGGGCCGCGGGGCGAGGGGCTATTCGGCGGCCGTGCGCCGGGACTTGATCGCGGCCGGCTCGGGGCCGCCGGTGGCCCAGTCGAGGAGCTCGGCGGTGTGCACCACGGGCACGCCGGTCGCCGCGCCGATCTGCATCATGCAGCCGATGTTGCCCGCGGCGATGACCTCCGGCCGGGTCGCCTCGAGGCGCGCGACCTTGCGCGCCTGCAGCGCGCGCGCGATCGCCGGCTGCATGAGGTTGTAGGTGCCGGCCGAGCCGCAGCACAGATGCGCCTCGGCCGGCTCGAGCACCGTGAAGCCGCACGCGCGCAGCAGCGTCTTCGGCGCCTCGGTGACCTTCTGGCCGTGCTGCAGCGAGCAGGCGGCGTGATAGGCGACGCGCAGGCCCGGCGCCGACGCCTCCGCGAGACCGATCTCCAGCATGAACTCCGAGATGTCGCGGGTGATCGCCGAGACCCGCCCGGCGTCGGCCTTCAGCCCCTCGTCGAGCCGCAGCATGTAGCCGTAATCCTTGACGGTGGTGCCGCAGCCCGAGGTGTTGATGATCACGGCGTCGAGCCCCTCGCCGTCCATCTCGCGCGTCCAGGCGCGGATGTTGGCCGCCGCCGAGGCGTGCGCAAGTTCCGTCTTGCCCATGTGGTGCGTCAGCGCCCCGCAGCAGCCCATGCCCTCGGCGATCACCACCTCGCAGCCGTGCCGGGTGAGCAGCCGGATGGTGGCGGCGTTGATGTCGGCGTTGAGCGCCCGCTGGGCGCAGCCGGTGAGCAGCGCCACGCGCCGCGTCCGCGCGCCCTGCGCCGGGTGGACGCCGGGCCGGTCGTGCGCCGCGGGCGGCGCGGTGCGCGCCGGCGCGAAGTCGATCATGGCGCCGAGCTTGCCCGGGATCAGGCGCCGGAAGGGCCGGGCCAGCCGCGCGCCCGTGAGCGCCAGGCGGAAGCGGCCGGGATAGGGCAGGACCTGCGCCAGCAGCCAGCGCAGCGCCCGGTCGGGCAGCGGGCGGCGGTAGGTGCGCTCGATGTGCTCGCGCGCGTGATCGACCAGGTGCATGTAGTGCACGCCCGAGGGGCAGGTGGTCATGCAGGCGAGGCAGGAGAGGCAGCGGTCGATGTGCTTGACCGTCCTGGCGTCCGCCGGCCGGCCCTTCTCCAGCATGTCCTTGATCAGGTAGATGCGCCCGCGCGGGGAATCCAGCTCGTCGCCGAGCACCACGTAGGAGGGGCAGGTGGCGGTGCAGAAGCCGCAGTGCACGCATTTGCGCAGGATCTCGTTCGAGCGGGCGACCTGCGGGTCCTCGAGCTGCGCCTCGGTGAAGTGGGTCTGCATCGCCTCAGGCCCTCATCCGGCCCGGGTTGAGGATGCCCGCCGGGTCGAAGCGCGCGCGCAGGCCCCGGGAGAAGCGGGCGACGGCCTCGGGCTCGGGCTCGAACACCTCGACGGCGGCGCGCGTGGCGGCCGAGGCGCGGATCAGCGTGGCGTGGCCGCCGAGCCGCGCGGTCTGGGCGCGGATCGCCGCGGCGCCGGCGTCGCCCGCATCCCTGGTGAGGACCCAGACGCGGCCGCCGGCCCAGTCGTAGAGCGCCTCGCAGTCGAGCGCGGCGCGCACCGCCGCCACTGCCTTTGGCGCGTCCGAGGGCTTGAGCGCCAGCCGCCAGACCGCGCCGGGGCGCCCGGCGAACTGGCGCACGTCGCGGATGCCGAGCCAGACGGCCTCGTGCTCGGCCCCTTCCAGCCGCTCCGCCGGGCCGAACCCGGCCAGCCGCTGCGCCACCTGCTCGGCGCGGTAGTCGGCCTGGCCGGCCATGCCCTCGATGCGCAGCAGCGTGCGCGCCGCGACGCCGTCGCTCTCGGGCGGCAGGTGCGCGGCGCCGGTGACCTCGAACGGACTGGTCATGGCGCATGCCATGGCCTCGACGGCGCGGGCGTCCTCGAGGCCCTCGATCACCAGGGTCAGCGCGCGCTCGGGCGCGGGCAGCACCTTGAAGGCCACCTCGGTGAGCACGCCCAGCGTGCCGTGGCTGCCGGCCATCAACTTGACCAGGTCGTAGCCGGTGACGTTCTTCATCACCCGGCCACCGTTGCGTATGACCTCGCCCCTGCCGTTGACGAAGCGCACGCCGAGCATCGCGTCGCGGCAGGCGCCGGCCTGCACCCGGCGCGGGCCGGAGGCGGCGGTCGCCACCATGCCGCCCACCGTCGGCTCGCCCTCGGTGCCGAGCAGGAAGCGGTGGTCCATCGGCTCGAACGGCAGGCGCTGGCCCTCCGCCGCGAGCGTCTCCTCGACCTGCGCCAGCCTGGTGCCGGCCTGGACCACCAGGGTCAGCGCGCCCGGCTCGTAGAGCGTGATGCCGTCGAGGCCCCGGGTGGCCAGCGTCGCCTCGGCCTGCACCGGCCGGCCGATGGCGAGCCGCGAGCCGCCGCCGCGGATCTCCAGCGGGGTCTTCGCCGCGGCCGCCGTGGCGACGGCCTCGGCCAGCTCGGTCTCGGTCCCGGGCGCGAGCGCGGTCATGCAGCGCCCCGCCGCGCCTCGGAGAGCGCGAGCGGGAACACCTTGGCGGGGTTCAGGAGCCAGCGCGGGTCGAACACGTCCTTGACCGCCATCTGCTGCTCGAGGTCGGCGGGGCCGTACTGGTGCGCCATCAGGTCGCGCTTCTCGACGCCCACCCCGTGCTCGCCGGTCAGGCAGCCGCCGACATCGACGCACAGCTTGAGGATCTCGGCGCCCAGTTCCTCGGCGCGCTCCAGCTCGCCCGGCGCGTTGGCGTCGAACAGGATCAGCGGGTGCAGGTTGCCGTCGCCGGCGTGGAACACGTTGGCCACCTCGAGGCCGTAGCGCTGCGACAGCGCGCCCATGCGCCGCAGCACCTCGGGCAGCGTGCCGACCGGCACCGTGCCGTCGAGGCAGATGTAGTCGCCGAGCTGGCCCATGGCGCCGAAGGCCGCCTTGCGCCCGAGCCAGATGGCCTTGGCCTCGGCTTCCGAGGTCGCCTCGCGCAGCACGCTCGGCGCGTGGCGGTTGGCCACCTCCTTGATGCGGGCGAGCTGCTCGTCGATCTCGGGCGCCGAGCCCTCGACCTCGACGATCAGCAGCGCCTCGACGTCCATCGGGTAGCCGGCATGGGCGTGCTGCTCGGTGACCTGGATGCAGGCGCGGTCCATGAACTCGATGGCGACCGGAAGCACGCCCGAGCGGATGATGTCGGCGACGCAGGCGCCCGCGGTCTCGCTCGAGTCGAAGCCCATCAGCACGGGGCGCGACCCCTCGGGCGCGGGCAGGATGCGCAGGGTCGCCTCGGTGACCAGGCCGAACTGGCCCTCCGAGCCGCAGATCACGCCGAGCAGGTCGTAGCCCGGGGGCTCGAGATGCGGCCCGCCGATCTCGACGATCTCGCCCGCCGCGGTGACCATGCGCACGCCCATGAGGTTGTTGGTGGTCACGCCGTATTTCAGGCAGTGCGCGCCGCCCGAGTTCATGGCGACGTTGCCGGCGATGGCGCAGGCGAGCTGCGACGAGGGATCCGGCGCGTAGAAGAAGCCCTCGCCCTGCACCGCCTCGGTCACGGCAAGGTTGGTCATGCCGGCCTCGACCCGGATGCAGCGGTTGGCGAGATCGATCTCGAGCACGCGGCGCAGGCGCGAGACGCCGATCACCACGCTGTCGGCGGTGGGCAGCGAGCCGCCCGAGAGCGAGGTGCCGGCGCCGCGCGGCACGATCGGCACGTCCAGCCCGGCACAGATGCGCACCGCCTCGGCGACCTCCTCGGTCGAGCCGGGCAGGGCAACGGCGAGCGGCGGGCAGCGGTAGGCGGTCAGCGCGTCGCACTCGTAGGCGCGCAGCTCCTCCTCGGCGTGGATCACCCAGTCCGCGCCGAGCGCGCGGGTCAGCCGGTCGACCAGCACTCCCTTGCGCTCGAGCACCGCGCGGTTCGGGACAGGCATCTCCATGACAGCGAGGCCTCCCGGCCCGTCTGGTCAGGTCTTCTTACCAGATAGTGCAGTCAGGGCGGCGAATCCACAATCAATCCGGGCCGCAATCCGGGCCGCAATCCGGGCGTCGCAAGCCGCGGTCAGCCGGCGCCCAGCGGCTCGGGGCCCGCCGGGCCGAGCAGCGCCCGCTCGCGGCCCTCGAGCACCAGGCAGGTCAGTGGCCCGCCGAACACCGCGCCGGTGTCGATGCCGATGCGGTTGGGCCGCACCTCGACCGCATCGAGAGGCGTGTGGCCGTGCACGATCACCGCGCCATGGTCGGCCCGCGACATCAGGAACGGCTCGCGGATCCAGACGAGGTCGTGCGGCGACTGGCGCTCGAGCGGCACCCCGGGGCGCACCCCGGCATGCACGAAGGCATAGTCGCCATGGCGGCGCATCGGCGCCAGCGCGGCGAGGAGATCGGCCACGCCGGGCATCGCCGCGAGCACCGTGTCGCGGATCCGCTGGCGCGCCGGCGGGTCCGGGAAGTGGCCGAGCAGCCCGGCGCCGACGCCGAACGAGCGCAGCGTCGGCCCGCCGCCGTTCATCATCCACATGTCGAAATCCGCCGCCTGCGGGTCCTCGAGGAAATCGCGCAGGAACTGGTCGTGGTTGCCGAGCAGGAACTCGGCCCGCCCGCCGGCCGCGAAGTCCATCAAAAGCGACAGCACCCGCGCCGATTCGGGCCCCCGGTCCACGTAGTCGCCGAGATGGATCACCCGCCAGTCGCCGGGTGGCCGGCGCCGCAGATCGCGGGCGATTCGCAGATGCATCCCGGCCAGCAGGTCGGCGCAGCCGTGCACGTCGCCGATGGCGTAAAGCCTGAGCCCCGCTTGGGTGCTGGCCTCGGGCAGCATGACCATTCTGCCCTCCTAGAGACGTTCAACCCCCGCAACCGGGTTGCGGGGGCCGTAGGCTCGATGCGTCCTGGTCCAATGCCGGGACGCCACGGAGAAGCTTCAGAGAAGACCCTCGCGCTGCGCCTTCTTGCGCGCCAGCTTGCGCGCCCGGCGGATTGCCTCGGCCTTCTCCCGCGCCCGCTTCTCCGACGGCTTCTCGTAATGCTGTCGAAGCTTCATCTCGCGGAAGATGCCTTCGCGCTGCATCTTCTTCTTCAGCGCCCGAAGCGCCTGATCGACATTGTTGTCGCGAACCAGTACCTGCACCTACGTCACCACCTTTCCGTCGGTTTCGGTTTTTCCAGAAGGGGCCTATATACATAGGGGAAAGCCGGCTGTCCACAAGGCTGCGGAGGGACGTGAGCGCCATGACCGAAGCTCGGAAATCCGAGCACGACCACCTGAGCGAAGCGCGCGAGCGCCTGCTCGACGCCGCGCTGCCGCATGTGGTGTTCGACGGCTGGAGCAAGGCCGCGCTCGACGCCGCGACCGCCGAATCGGGCGTCGATCCGGGCCTCGCGCGGCTCGCCCTCCCGCGCGGCGGCATCGACATGGTGGCGGCCTTCCATCGCCGCGCCGACCGGCGCCTGGCCGGCGAGCTGGCCGGTGCCGACCTCGCCACCATGCGCATGCGCGAGCGCATCACCCACTGCGTGCGCCGGCGCATCGAGCTGATCGCCGAGCAGCGCGAGGCGGTGCGCCGGGGCGCCGCGCTGCTGGCGCTGCCGATCCACGCGCCCGAGGGCGCGCGGCTGGTCTGGGAGACCGCCGACATCATCTGGAACGCCTGCGGCGACACGGCGACCGACTACAACTGGTACACCAAGCGCATGTCGCTGGGCGCAGTCTACTCGGCGACCATGCTCTACTGGCTGGGCGATGCCAGCCCGGGCTTCGCCAACAGCTGGGCCTTCCTTGACCGGCGCATCGACGACGTGATGCGCATCGAGAAGGCGAAGGCGCGGATCGAGGAGAACCCCATCCTGCGCGCCGCGACCTGGGTCCCGCGCCAGCTCCTGGGCCTGATCCGCGCGCCGGGCGCCGCGGGCGCGCCAGACGCCACCGGGGCACCGGGCGAGCCGGGACCGGGGGGACCGAACGCTCGCTAGGGCCGTTTCGGTGATCCCTGAATCACCGAAACGGCCCCAGCATGTTGCGTTGCCGCGATTTCCGAATCGCAAGTGAGTCCACTTTGCTCGAGATCACTCTCGCGCGGTTCAGCCGGTTCGCGGGGTTATCCGCGTCACGTGGCCCATCTTGCGCCCGGGGCGCGCCGCGCGCTTGCCGTAGAGGTGGAGCGCGTCGCCGCTGGCGGCGATCTCGTGCCAGCGCCCGGCCTCGTCGCCGATCAGGTTGGTCATCACCGCGTCCGAGTGGCGCGCGCCGTCGCCGAGCGGCCAGCCGGCCACGGCGCGCACGTGCTGCTGGAACTGGTCGACGACGCAGGCCTCGATGGTCCAGTGGCCCGAGTTGTGCACCCGGGGCGCGATCTCGTTGACCAGCAGGGCGCCGTCCGCCGTCTCGAACAGCTCGACCCCCATCACGCCCACATAGTCGAGCGCGCCGAGGATCGCCCCGGCGATGCGGCGCGCCGCGTCCTGCACCGCCGGGGCGCTCGCCGCCGGCACCGTGGTGCGGCGCAGGATGCCGCCCGCGTGCAGGTTCTCGCCGGGGTCGTAGGCAACCACCGCGCCGCCGGGCGCGCGCGCGCCGATCACCGAGAGCTCGCGCACGAAGGCCACCATGCCCTCGAGCACCGCCGGCGCCCCGCCGATCGCCTCCCACGCCGCCTGCGCTGCGCCAGCCTCGGCGATGCGCGCCTGGCCCTTGCCGTCGTAGCCGAGGCGCCGGGTCTTGAGGATCGCCGGCGTGCCGAGCGCGGCCAGCGCCGCCTCGAGCTCGTCCAGGCTCGCCACGGCGCGCCACGGCGCGGTGGCGATGCCGATCCGGTTGAGGAACGCCTTTTCCTCGGCCCGGTCCTGGCTGACCGCCAGCGCCCGCGGATGCGGCCGCACCGGCGCGTGCGCCATGAGCGTCCCGGCCGCCGCCGCGGGCACGTTCTCGAACTCGAAGGTCACCACGTCGACGCTTTCGGCGAAGCGCTCCAGCGCCGCCGAGTCGCCATGCGCGGCGGTGGTCAGCGCCGCCGCCACGTCCGCCGCGGGCGGGTCGGGCTCCGGCTCGTAGATGTGCGTGCGCAGGCCCAGCCGCGCCGCGGCGATGGCGAGCATCCGCCCGAGCTGGCCCCCGCCCAGGATGCCGATGGTGCTGCCCGGGGGCAGGGGCGCATCACTCACCCCCGGGTTCCTCGGCCACGGCCGCGCCCTGCGCCGCGCGCCAGGCCTCGAGCCGCGCCGCCAGCGCCGGATCCGCCGTGGCCAGCATCGCCGCGGCGAGCAGCCCGGCATTGGCCGCGCCCGCCTCGCCGATGGCGAGCGTGCCCACCGGCACGCCGCGCGGCATCTGCACGATCGAGAGCAGGCTGTCGAGGCCCGAGAGCGCCCGGCTTTGCACCGGCACGCCCAGCACCGGCAGCCGGGTCTTGGCCGCCAGCATGCCCGGCAGGTGCGCCGCGCCCCCGGCCCCGGCGATGATCACGCGCAGGCCGCGCGCCGCCGCGCCCTCGGCATAGGCGAACATGCGGTCCGGCGTGCGGTGCGCCGAGACGATGCGCACCTCGTGCGCGACGCCCAGCTCGCCGAGCACCTCGGCGGCCGCGCGCATGGTCGGCCAGTCGGACTGGCTGCCCATGACGATGCCCACCTGCGCCTGGCTCATCCGCACACCTCCGCCGCACCCGTCACGGATCGCCGCCCCCTGCACCTGCACCGGCCCCGCAAGCCGTGGCGCTCAGGCGATGATGTCGGGATAGAGCTTGTCCTCGACGCGGGCGATCTCGTCCTTGAGATGCAGCTTCTGCTTCTTCAGCCGCCTGAGCCGGAGCTGGTCCTCGACGGGCGACTCGGCCAGCTCCCGGATTTCCTGGTCGAGCGCCCGGTGCTGGCGCCTCAGCTCCTTCAGCCGGGCGCGCAGGAGCTCGTCCTCGTTCATCACGTTCATCAAACTGTTCGACCTCGGAAAGCACGGCGATCCCGCCTGTATACACGAGCCTCCGCCGAGGTGCAGCGAATTTTCGGCAAGGCCGGCGGCCGGCGCCGCGCCGACGGGTTGATCCGGCGCCGCCCGCGGCCTAGCTTCGCGCGACCGAACCCGAGCACGACTGAACCCGACCACGGAGACCGGCCACGTGACCCTGAAGCTCGCCCTGCTGGCGCTGGCCCTGCTGGTCGCCTGGTTCGTCCTGTTCCGCCCGCGCAAGCCGGTGCCGCCGCGCAAGCCGGCGCCGCCGAGCGTCGCGGCGCTCGAGCGCTGCCCGCGCTGCCAGGTCTACCGGCTGCCGGACGGGCAATGCGCCTGCGACCCGCCACCGGCGGCGCGCTGACGGCCGGCCGGGCGGCACGAGCCATGGCACCGACCCCTGCCCGCGGCAGCGCGGCCGCCCGCGCGCGCCGGGCCGGGACGCGCTGATGGACGCCGTCCTGCTGACCCTCGGGCTGGTCCTGCTGCTCGGCGCCGGCGACGCGCTGGTGCGCGGCGCCGTGGCGCTCAGCCTGCGGCTCGGGGTGCCCGCGGTTCTGATCGGGGCGACCGTGGTCGGCTTCGGCACCTCGGCGCCCGAACTTCTGATCACGGTGCAGGCGGCGCTGGCGGACGCGCCCGGCATCGCGCTCGGCAACGTGGTGGGCTCGAACATCGCCAACGTGTTCCTGGTGCTCGGCCTGCCGGCGCTGATGGCCTCGCTGGGCGGCGCGGGCGCGGACGCCCGGCGCAACCTCTACGTGATGCTGGGGGCCACGGCGGTCTTCAGTCTGCTGCTGCTGCCCGGCACGCTGTGGCGCCCGAGCGGGGCGCTGCTGGCCGGGGTCTGCCTGGCCATGCTGTACGATTCGGTGCGCAGCGGCATGGCGGCGCGCGCCGGCGACGAGCGCGCGGCGCTCGCGAAGCTGGCCGAACTCGAGGACGTCGATCCGCACATGGCGACCTGGAAGGTAGTGGCGCTGATCGGCATCGGCCTGGTCGGCCTGCCGCTCGGCGCCGACTTCCTGATCGACGGGGCGCGCGGCATCGCCGACACCTTCGGCATCTCCGAGGCGGTGATCGGGCTGACCGTGGTGGCGGTCGGCACCTCGCTGCCCGAGCTGGCCACCACGCTGGCCGCCGCGTTGCGCCGCGAGGCCGACGTGGCGATCGGCAACGTGGTCGGCTCCAACATCTTCAACATCACCGGCATCATCGGCATCGCCGCGCTGGTCAGCCCGCTGGCGGTGCCCGCCGAGATTCTCGGCCGCGACCTGTGGTGGATGATCGGCGCGAGCCTGGTGCTGGCGCCCTATGTCTGGCTCGGCCGGCGCATCTCGCGGCCCGTCGGCGGCGTTTTACTCGCCGTCTACGGCTTCTACATCTACCATGCCTTCAGCGGTTGAGAGGGAGGAGACCATGCCCGAGCGGCCCCGCGCGCTGCTGACCGGGGCGGCCCGCCGGCTGGGCCGGGCCATGGCGCTCGACCTCGCCGGGTCGGGCTGGGACGTGGCCGTGCACTATCACGCCTCGCGCGAGGCGGCGGAGGCGGCCGTGGCCGAGGCGCGCGCCCTGGGCGCCGGGGCGGCGGCGCTGGACGCCGACCTGACGCGCGAGGAGGAGACCGGGAGGCTGATCGCCCGCGCCACCGAGGCGCTGGGCGGGCCGCTGACGCTCCTCGTCAACAACGCCTCGATCTTCGAGAACGACCGTCTCGCCTCGTCGACCCGCGCGAGCTGGGACCGGGCGATGGAGACCAATCTGCGCGCGCCGGTGCGGCTGACCCAGGCCTTCGCCGCCCAGGCGCCGCGCGCCGCAATGGACGCGAACGGCGAGCCGGTGGCCGGCGCCGTGGTGATCAACATGCTCGACCAGCGGGTCTGGAACACCGACCCGGACTTCATGTCCTACACGCTGGCCAAGTCGGCGCTGCTCGCCTTCACGCGCACCGCCGCGCAGGCGCTGGCGCCCGATGTGCGGGTCGCCGGCATCGGACCCGGCCCGACCCTGCGCGGCACCCGCGAGTCCGCGGCCCACTTCGCCCGCCTGCGCCGCGCCTGCCTGCTGGGGCGCGGCTCGGACCCCGCCGACATCCTCGCCGCCATGCGTTTCATCCTGGCCTGCAAGGCGTTCACCGGCCAGATGCTGGCGGTCGATGGCGGCCAGCACCTGAACTGGCAGACCCCCGATGTCGTCGCGCCGGGGCGCTGAGCCGGGCCGCCGGGCCGCGCCGGGGCGGCGGCAAACGGGACTTTTCCACCTCGTCCCGGCGGCTTCACAAAAACGTCAAGAAAGCTCAACGGATTCAAGCGTTTGCTCAACGGAAGTTTTTTCACCTTTGATTTCAGCGGGTTGCCGGACTGCCTATATTTTGGTCAAACCGATGGACCACATTGAGACTCAATGGGAATCGCGCCTCAACAGCAAACTCTCTACAGACTTATCCACAGGAATCGGGGACAGGATTCCGCTTGATAATTTCCCCGGCCCGAGCTAGCCCGCAGGCGATTCTCATGCCCGACCGTCCCATCCGTCCCATACCGGCACAGACCCCCGCCGAGGCCGCGCCTTCCGAGAGCGCGCCGCCCACCGGACTCGGCGTGATCCGCCGCGCGCTGGCGACGCTCGGCCGGGGCCCGGGCGTCTACCGCATGCTCGATGTGCGCGGCGAGGCGCTCTATGTCGGCAAGGCTGGCTCGCTCAGACAGCGCGTGGCCGCCTACATCAAGTATTCCGGCCATTCGGTGCGCATCCAGCGGATGATCTCGGCCACCGCGGCGATGGAGTTCATCTCGACCGCCAGCGAGACCGAGGCGCTGCTGCTCGAGGCCAACCTGATCAAGCGCCTGAAGCCGCGCCACAACGTGCTCCTGCGCGACGACAAGAGCTTCCCGCACATCCTGATCGAGGGCGGCCCCTGGCCCATGCTCAGGAAGCACCGCGGCGCGCGCACCGCGAAGGGGCGCTATTTCGGCCCGTTCGCCTCGGCCGGCGCGGTCAACCGCACGCTGAACCAGCTGCAAAAGGCGTTCCTCTTGCGCACCTGCTCGGACTCGGTGTTCGAGAGCCGCACCCGGCCCTGCCTGCTCTACCAGATCAAGCGCTGTGCCGCGCCTTGCGTCGGCCACGTCACGCGCGCGGAATACGCCGCGCTGGTGGACGACGCGGTGCGCTTCCTCGCCGGCCGCTCGACCCGCATCCAGGGCGAGCTGGCGGCCCGCATGGCCGAGGCCAGCGCCGCCATGGAGTTCGAGCGCGCCGCCGTCTACCGCGACCGGCTGCAGGCGCTCGCGCAGATCCAGGGCCACCAGGGCGTCAACCCGCGCCTCACGGCGGAGGCCGACGTGGTGGCGCTGCACCGCGAGGGGGCGCAGGCCTGCGTGCAGGTGTTCTTCTTCCGCTCGCACCAGAACTGGGGCAACCGCGCCTACTTCCCGCGCGTCTCGGCCGAGGCGGAGGACGCCGAGATCCTCGAGGCCTTCCTCGGCCAGTTCTACACCGAGCGCACGCCGCCGCGCATGGTGCTGCTGTCGCACCCCATCGAGAACGCCGCGCTGCTCGCGGAGGCGCTGCGCAGCATCGCCGGGCGCCGGGTCGTGGTCGCCGTGCCGCAGCGCGGCGAGAAGCGCGAGCTGGTCGGGCACGCGGTGCGCAATGCCCGCGAGGCGCTGGGGCGCAAGCTGGCCGAGAGCGCCAGCCAGGCCAGGCTGCTCGAGGCGCTGGCCGAGGCGCTCGGCCTCGAGGCCCCGCCGCGCCGCATCGAGGTCTACGACAACAGCCACATCCAGGGCGCCCACGCCGTCGGCGCGATGGTCGTCGCGGGGCCCGACGGCCTCGTGAAGTCGCAGTACCGCAAGTTCAACATCAAGGGCGCGGACCTCGCGCCGGGCGACGACTTCGCCATGATGCGCGAGGTGCTGACGCGGCGCTTCCGCCGGCTGGTGCGCGAGGACCCGGACCGCGCCACCGGCGCCTGGCCCGATCTGGTGCTGATCGACGGCGGAAGCGGCCAGCTCGGCGCCGCAGCCGCGGTGCTGGCCGAGCTCGGCCTCGAGGGCATTCCGCTATTTGGCGTGGCCAAGGGCCCGGCGCGCGAGGCGGGCCGCGAGGAGTTCCACGCCCCGGGCCGCCGCCCGTTCGCCCTGCCGTTCCGCAGCCCGGCGCTCTATTTCGTGCAGCGGCTGCGCGACGAGGCGCACCGCTTCGCCATCGGCGCCCACCGGGCCAAGCGCGCCAAGGCGGTCGGCGCCACGCCGCTCGACGAGATCCCCGGCATCGGCCCGGCGCGCAAGCGCGCGCTGCTCGCGCATTTCGGCTCGGCCAAGGCGGTCAGCCGGGCCGGGCTCGCCGACCTGCGCCACGTCGAGGGCATCTCCGAGACCATGGCCGAGGCGATCCACGCCTGGTTCCACGACGGGCGCTGAGGGCGCGCGCGGGTGCGCCGCCGTCGCCCGCGGCATTGCCGCGGCCGGCCGCGCACCGTAGAAGGGGAGGCGGAGCGGGTGGGCAGCCCAGTGGCACCCCCGGGGAACCCCCGTGGAACCCCCGCGGCAGCCCCGATCTTCGCGGCGCACAGGCTGAAGGCATGAACTGGACCATCCCCAACCTGCTCAGCATCGTGCGCGTCATCGCCGCGCCCTGCGTGGCGCTGGCGTTCTCGGCGTTCGACCGGCCGGCGGCCGACCGCATCGCCGTGGCGATCTTCATCTGCGCGGCGCTGACCGACTATCTCGACGGCATCCTCGCGCGCAGCATGGGCCAGGAGACCTCGTTCGGCCGCATGCTCGACCCGGTCGCCGACAAGGCGATGGTGCTGATCGCGCTCGCCACCATCATGAGCCTCTACGACCTGCAGTGGCAGGTGGTCGCACCGGCGGCGCTGATCATGCTGCGCGAGGTGCTGGTCTCCGGGCTGCGCGAGTATCTGGGCGCGGTGAAGCTCTCGGTGACCCGGCTGGCCAAGTGGAAGACCACCGCGCAGATGTTCGCCATCGGCCTCCTGTTCCTCAGCGGCGCGGTGCTGCCCGCCGAGAGCGACGGGCGCATGCTGCCGGCCGTCGCGACGGCGCTCTCCTACCTCTCGATGGCCTTCGGCGCATTCGGCCTGCTGCTGCTGTGGGTCGCCGCCTGGTTCACGCTGGTGACCGGCTGGGATTACTTTCACAAGGGTCTGGCCTATATTCGGCGTAGCGACAAGGCCCGCGGCGAGGATGCCGCCGGGACCGTCGCCGAGCCGGAGGAGTGAGTCCGGGACGCGGGCCGGAGTGAGCGCGAGGCACCACATGCAGGTTCTCTATTTCGCCTGGCTGCGCGAGCGGGTCGGGGCGGCGGCCGAGGAGATCGACCCGGCCGGCGCCCGCACCGCGCGCGAGCTGATCGAGCGGCTGCGCGGCCGCGAGGCGCGCTACCGCACGGCCTTTGCCGACATGGCCGCGGTGCGCGTCGCGGTGGACCAGCAGATGGGCGATCTCGACACGCCGATCGGCGGGGCGCGCGAGGTCGCGTTCTTCCCGCCGGTGACCGGGGGCTGAGGGCGGGCCATGAGCGTCTCGGTGCAGCGCGAGGACTTCGACATCGCCGCCGAGATGGCGCGGCTGACCGAAGCGGGCTCCGGATCCGCTGCCGACATCGGCGCGGTGGTCAGCTTCACCGGCCTGGTGCGCGGCGCCACCGAGGAGGGCCCGATCGACGGCATGGAGCTCGAGCACTACCCCGGCATGACCGAGCGTGCGCTCGAGGCGATCGTCGCCGAGGCCCGGGCGCGCTGGCCGCTCGAAGCGGTGCGGGTGATCCACCGCCACGGGCCGCTGGCGCCGGGCGAGCGGATCGTGCTGGTGCTGACCGCGAGCCGCCACCGCGGGGCGGCCTTCGAGGCGGCCGAGTTCCTGATCGACTACCTCAAGACCCGCGCCCCGTTCTGGAAGAAGGAGGCGCATGCCGGCGGCGCCCGCTGGGTCGACGCACGCGACAGCGACGACGGCGCCGCGCGGCGCTGGACGCCGCGGCCCGCCCGCCGGGCATGACGCCGCCAGCGGGCCGCCGGCCCGCGGCGGACGCTTGCCGCGATTTCCGAGCCGCAAAGTGTGTCCACTTCGCTCGAAATCGCTCTGGCGGCTACGCCCCCGTCCCGCGCAGGCGGTCGAGCTCGGCCTCGAGCTCGCCGATCCGCTGGTGGGCGCTGGACAGCTCCTCGTGCATGGCCTCGAGCTCGGCGCTGGTTTCGGACAGCTCGCGCTCCAGCGCGGCAACGGTTTCGTCGCCCCCGTCACCCCCGTCACCCCCGTCGCCCCCTTCGCCCCCGTCGCCCCCGGCGCCCCCGTCGCCCCCGGCGCCCCCGGCGGGCATGCGGTTCAGCCGCGCCGCGATGTCGGCGATGCGCTCGGCCGTCTCGGCCTCGTGCCGGGCGAGCCGCGCCTCGGCCTCCTGGCGCGCCAGCTCGGCCGCCTCGCGGGCGGTCTCGGCCTCGTGCAGCCGCTCGCCCAGCGCCGCCAGCCGACCGCCATCGCCGGACCGGCCGACCGAGAGCCGCCGCCACAGCCAGTGCAGCAGCGCCCCCAGCGCCATGGCGCCGGCGAGCACCGCGGCGATCGCCAGCGCAAGCTCCTGCCCGGTCAGCATGGCGCCTGCCGGGTGCAGGCCCGCGCCTTGAAGTCGATGCGCCGGTTGCGGGCGCGGCCCGCCTCGGTGGCGTTGGTGGCGACCGGTTCGGCCTCGCCGTAGCCCCGGGCGGTGAGCCGCGCCAGCGGCACGCCGCGCGTCACCAGCGCGTCGAGCACCGCCTCGGCGCGGCGCTGGCTCAGGCGCTGGTTGAGCTCCTCCGCCCCGCGGTCGTCGGTGTGCCCGCCGATCTCGATGCGCGCGCCATAGCACCGCTCGAGGATCCCGGCGAGGCGGTCGAGCATGCCGGCGCTGCCGGGCGCCATCACTGCCTCGCCCGGCGCGAAGGCCACCGGCCGGCGCGCGATCTCGGCGTTGAGCAGCGCGGCGCAGCGCGCCGGCGAGGGCGGCACCGCGGCCACCGCGGCGGGCAGGTCGACGGTCAGCGCGGTCTCGACCGCATAGCCCTGCGGCGCCTCGCGCTGCATCCGCCGATGGATCCGGCCCGCCTCGGCCGGCCCCGCCACCCGGCCGCTCAGCCGCAGCCGCCCGGGCAGCAGCTCCGCCTCGCCCTCGGCGACCCGGCCGAGCGCGTCGAGCGCGACCAGCGCCGCGGGCTCCCAGCCCGGGGGGGCCGCGTCGCCACCCGCCGGCGCCATTGCCAACTGCATCTCGGTCGGCCCGAGCCGCGCCTCGGCATAGGTGGCGATCAGGCGGCGCGCCGTCTCGCTCGGCACCAGGCCTTCGAGCGTCGCCCCGTCCGCCGCGCGCGTGATGCGCAGCCGGAAGTCCTCGCTGGCGGCCTCGGCCACAGGTTGCGGAGGCGCCGGTGCCGCGGCGGCCAGCTCATAGCCATCCGGCAGGGCGGCGGCGAGCGCCTGCGCGGCGCGCGCGCGCGCCGCGGGCGGGGTCTCCGGGCCGCCCTCCAGCTCGACGGAGCGGTACTCGAGGCGCAGCGCCCCGCCCGGCAGCGCGTCGAGCGCCGCGAGCCCGGCCTCGACCGCGCCGACCCAGTCGCCCGCCGGCCCGCCGAGCGCCACCTGGCAGCGCCGCTCGCCCGCGACCACGCCATGCCGGGCGAGGGGCGCCGCGAGGCGGGCC
>DATKCQ010000026.1:0-18535 GCA_035513135.1 Thermohalobaculum sp. | reverse complement strand
GCTTCCGCCTCGCCGGGGGGCGGGCCGAGGTGAACCGGTTCCTGCACGCGGCGCGGCACATCCCGTTCGCGCCGACGCTCGGGGACGTGGGCACGACGCTGTCGCACCCCGCCTCGAGCTCGCACCGCGGGCTGAGCGAGGCGGCGCGCGCCGCGCTGGGCATCACCGAGGGCTTCGTCCGCGTCTCGGTGGGCGTCGAGGACATCGGGCTCCTGAAGCGCGAGTTCGCCCAGGCCGTGGCGGCCAGCCGGGCCGGGTAGAGCGATTTCGAGCAAAGTGGACTCACTTTGCGGCTCGGAAATCGCGTCAATTCAATATGCCAGGGCCGTTTCGGTGATTCAGGGATTACCGAAACGGCCCTAGGCACCTCAGCCGGCGCGGATCAGGTCGGCGGCCTTCTCGGCGATCATGATGACGGGGGCGTTGGTGTTGCCCGAGACCAGGGTGGGCATCACCGAGGCATCGACCACGCGCAGCCCGCCGAGGCCGCGCAGGCGCAGGCGCTCGTCCACCACGGCCGCGGGCCCGTCGCCCATGGCGCAGGTGCCGGCGGGGTGGAAGATGGTGGCGCCGACCTCGCGGGCGCGCGCGAGGATCTCCTCGTCGCTGCGGTGCTCGGGGCCGATGTTCATCTCCTCGGCGACGTAGCGCGCCATGGCGGGCCGGGCCATGATGCGCCGCGCGATCCGCACCCCGGCGATGGTGGCGCGCCGGTCCTCGGCCGCATCGAGGAAGTTCGGCCAGATGCCCGGCGGGCAGGCGGGGTCGGCGGACTTCGCCATGATGCGTCCGCGGCTCTCGGGGCGCAGCTGGTTGACGCAGGCGGTGAAGCCCGAGAACGGGTGCAGGCCCCTGATGCCGAGACCGGGGCGCTCGGTCGAGAGCGGGAAGAAGTGGAACTGGATGTCCGGGGTGGCGAGGTCGGGGCGCGAGCGGGTGAAGAGCCCGACCTGGCCGGCGCCGATGCTCATGGGCCCCGCGCGCCTGAGCGCGAACTCGGCGGCGATGCGCGCCTTGCCGAGCGGGCTGCGCAGCTGGTCGTTGAGCGTGATCGGCTGGGTGCAGCGGTAGTACATGCGGACCTGGAAATGGTCCTGCAGGTTGGCGCCGACGCCCGGCAGGTCGTGCCGCGGCGCGATGCCCGCCGCGCCCAGGGCCTCGCCCGGCCCGATGCCCGAGAGCTGCAGCAGGTGGGGGGAGCCGATGGCGCCGGCGCAGAGCAGCACCTCCCCGCCGGCGTGCGCGGTGCGCCGCGCGCCGCGCCAGCGGTAGGTGACGCCGGTGGCGCGGCCCTCGGCCAGCTCGATGCGCTCGGCCAGCGCCCCGGTGCGCACCGCGAGGTTGGGCCGCCGGCGCGCCGGGCGCAGGTAGCCGGTGGCGGTCGAGCAGCGCAGGCCGCGCCGCGCGGTGAGCTGGTAGTAGCCGACGCCCTCCTGGGCGGCGCCGTTGAAGTCGGGATTGGCCGGGATGCCGGCCTCGACCGCCGCCGCGATGAACGCCTCGCACAAGGGGTGGCGCATGCGCAGATCCGAGACGGCGAGCGGCCCGCCGGTGCCGTGGTGTGCGTCGGCGCCGCGCTCCTGGTCCTCGGCGCGCCGGAAATAGGGCAGCACGTCGTCCCAGCCCCAGCCGGTCAGACCGAGCTGGCGCCAGTGGTCGAAGTCCTCGGCCTGGCCGCGGATGTAGATCAGCCCGTTGATCGCCGAGGAGCCGCCCAGCACCCGGCCGCGCGGCCAGGGCATGCGGCGGTTGGCGGTGTTCGCCTCCGGCTCGGTCTCGAAGCGCCAGGCGAAGCGCGGGTCCCAGACGGTGTTGAAGTAGCCCACGGGGATGTGCAGCCAGGGATTCAGCCACGGATTGCGGTCCTCGGGGCCGGCCTCGAGCAGCAGCACGCGGGTGCCGGGGTCCTCGCTGAGCCGCGCCGCCAGCACGCAGCCGGCCGAGCCGGCGCCGACGATCACGTAGTCGAAGGTCTCGGCCTCCACCCCCGGCCCTCAGAACCCGGCGCCGCGGGCGGCCACGGGCCAGACCGCCTCGACGAAGGCGCCCTCCCAGCTCAGGCCGCGCACCGCCACGTACCAGTCGTGCAGGTTCACGGTGGGGTCGCAGTGGCCGGGCACCAGCAGCAGCCGGTCGCCGGGGCGCAGCGGCGCGTTGGTCGCCTCGAAGGCCACCTTGCCGTGCTCGTCCGAGGCGCCCTCGTAGCGCAGGTCGGCGCGGCCGTGCACCAGGGGCGGGCCGCTGTCGAAGGCCAGCGCCTTGAGCCCGGCGTCGAGCACGGCGCGGCCCGCGGCGGGCTGGCTCATCACGGTCGAAAGCACGAACAGCGCCTGCTCGAACGCGGCGACGGGCGCGCCCTCGGCGTCGAGGTTGCGCGCGTAGTCGGCGTCCATGAAGACGTAGGAGCCGCACTGCAGCTCGTTCCACACGCCGCTCGCCGCCTCCAGCGCATAGGTGCCGGTGCCGGCGCCGCCGACGGTGCGGCACTCCAGACCGGCCCCGGCCAGCAGCGCCACGGTCTGCCGGGTCAGCTCGGCGGCGCGGGCGATCGCGGCCTCGCGCTCCTCGGCGCGGCGCAGGTGCTGGGCGGCGCCCTGATAGGCCTGCAGGCCGCCGAACCTGAGGCCGGGCAACGTCGCGACCTCGCCCGCCAGCGTGCGCGCCGGCTCGCCCGGGGCGACGCCGCAGCGCCCGGCGCCCACGTCGATCTCGACCAGCACTTCGATCTCGGCGCCGAAGCGCACGGCGGCGGCCGAGAGGTCGCGGGCGTTCTGCGCGTCGTCGACGCAGGTGCCGACCTTCACGCGCCGGGCCAGCGCCGCCAGCCGCTCGAGCTTGCGCGCGCCGACCACCTGGTTGGTCACCAGCACGTCGTCGACGCCGCCATCGGCCAGCACCTCGGCCTCCGAGACCTTCTGGCAGCAGACCCCGACGGCGCCCAGCGCCAGCTGGCGCCGGGCGATCACCGGGCTCTTGTGCGTCTTGGCGTGCGGGCGCAGGCGCAGCCCGGTGGGTCCGACCGCCTCGGCCATGGCGCGCAGGTTGCGCTCGAAGGCGTCGAGGTCGATGAGCAGCGCCGGGGTCTCGACCTCGGCCAGCTTCATGCCCGGCGCGGCCGGGGGCGGCACGGTCATGGCGGGCTCCTCGCGTCGTGCTTCGCGCCCCGAACCTTAGACCGATCGGCGGGAGGCGGGAAGCGGCCAGTTGATTCCGCGGCGCTGCGCCACTAGGACATCCCCTCAGGACGGTCAGGCGGAGACAGGCGATGGCGACGAGCGACCCCAACCTGCTGGTCTCGACCGAGTGGCTGGCCGAGCGCCTCAACGCGCCCGACATCCGCATCCTCGACGCCAGCCTCTACCTGCCGGGCGACCCGCGCGACGCGCGCGCCGAGTACGCCCGGGCGCACGTCCCCGGCGCGCGTTTCTTCGACATCGACGAGATCGCCGACGAGCGCTCGCCGCTGCCGCACATGCTGCCGCCCGTCGAGAAGTTCGTCAGCCGGGTGCGCCGCATGGGCATCGGCGACGGCCACCGGGTGATCGTCTACGACCAGCAGGGCCTGTTCTCGGCGGCCCGGGTGTGGTGGACCTTCCGGGTGTTCGGCCACAACGACGTGGCCGTGCTCGACGGCGGCCTGCCCAAATGGACCGCCGAGGGCCACCCGGTCGAGCAGGACGCGCCCGAGCCGCGCGAGCGCCACTTCACGGCGCGCCGCAACGCCGCCATGGTGCGCGACGTGACCCAGGTGGCCGAGGCCGTGAAGCTGGCCGCCGAGCAGATCGTCGACGCCCGCTCGCCCGCCCGCTTCCGCGGCGAGGAGCCCGAGCCGCGGCCCGGCCTGCGCGCCGGCCACATCCCCGGCGCGAAGAACCTGCACTACGCGAGCCTGCTCAACCCGGACGGCACCATGAAGGGGCCCGACGCGCTGCGCCGCCTGTTCGAGGCGGCGGGCGTGGACCTGACCAGGCCCGTGGTGACGAGCTGCGGCTCGGGCGTGACGGCGGCGATCCTGACGCTGGCGCTGCACCGGCTCGGCCACACGCGCAACGCGCTCTACGACGGCTCGTGGGCCGAGTGGGGCGCCTATGCGGACCTCGCCGTGGAGACGGGCTGAGCGCCATGGCGGTGAAGCAGCCGGGCGAGACGATCAGCTACATCGTCACCTATCTGGAAATGACGGCGCGACCGGCGACGCAGATCCCGCCGACCCCGGCCGGGCCGCTGCTGGCGCTGATCCGGGCCGAGGCGCCGCCGGCGCACTACTTCCTCTACCTCTACCGCGCGGTCGGCGCCGCCTTCGAGTGGACCGACTGGCTGGCGCGCGGCGAGGACGAGGTCGAGGCGTTCCTCTCCGACGCGGGCGTCGAGCTGTTCACGCTGTTCACCGACGGCTGGCCGGGCGGCTTCTTCGTGCTCGACACGCGCGAAGCGGGGGTGTGCGAGCTCGCCTATTTCGGCCTGGTGCCCGAGGCGCGCGGACGCGGGCTGGCGCGCTGGCTGCTGGCGAGCGCGGTGCATGGCGGCTGGGACCGGCCCGGCGTGGCGAAGATGACCGTGAACACCAACACGCTCGACCACCCGCGCGCCATCACCCTCTACCAGTGGGCCGGCTTCGCGCCGGTGCGCCGCGAGGAGGAGACGCGCACGCTGACCCGGCCGCGTCAGGTGTAGCCGCGCCGGGTGTAAAGGTCGTCACAGCGGGATTTTCGCGCACCGGTGAGTCTGCTAGCGTCCCGCGCTGGCGGACAGCGCAATGCAAAAGGAGGACGCCATGACCGAGACCGCCGAGCCGCAGTCCGAGTTCGTCCAGTTCTGGAACGAGATCCTGGTGCCGAAGTTCATTCGCTTCAGGCACGTGCTGGTGGGTGGGCTGACGCTGCATTCGGACGCGATCTTCCCCGAGCTCGAGGTGCACGCGGGCGAGCAGGTGATGGACGCGGGCGCCGGCTTCGGCGACACCGCGATCATGCTGGCCAGGCGCGTCGGGCCCACCGGCCGCGTGGTGGCCATCGACTGCTGCGACGCCTTCCTCGAATACGGCCGGCGCGACGCCGCCGAGCAGGGCATCGACAACATCGATTTCGTCGTCGGCGACGTGCAGTTCCACCCCTTCGAGCCCGCGTTCGACCTGCTGTTCTCGCGCTTCGGCACGATGTTCTTTGAGAACCCGGTGGCGGCGATGCGCAACGTGCGGCGTGCGCTCAAGCCCGGCGGGCGCTTCGTGATGATCGTGTGGCGCCGGATCGAGGACAACCCGTGGCTCGGCGCGGCGAAGGCGGTGGCGCTCGCGCACCTGCCGCAGCCCGGCGCCGGCGCGCGCACCTGCGGGCCGGGGCCGTTCTCGATGGCCGATCAGGAGCTCGTCACCGCGCAGATGAAGGCCGCGGGCTTTGGCGACATCGCCTTCGAGCGGGTCGACGCGCCGGTGCGCATGGGTGATTCGGTCGTGGACGCGATCGACTTCCAGCTCGCGCTCGGCCCCGCCGGCGAGGTCTACCGCGAGGCGGGCGAGCTGGCACGCGAGCGCCACGACGCGCTGGTCGCCGACCTGCGCCAGCTGATCGCGCCGCATGTGCGCGAGGACGGGGTCTACATGGGCTCGAGCTCCTGGGTCGTCAGCGCCCGCAACCCCGGATGAAGCGGGCCGGCCGGCGGGCCGTCGGCCGGGCACTGTCCTGGGGCGCGCTGCTGTGCGGCCTGCTGCTGGCCGCCTGCGTGCCGCCCGGGCAAGGCGCTCCGGGCGGCGGCGCCGCGCCGCCGGAGGGCGACCTCGTTGAATCTCACCCAGAGGCCGAACCGGAAACCGAACCGGAGGCCGAGCCGGAGCCTCGGACCCGAATCGACCTGCGGCTGGCCGAGACGCGGCGCCAGCTCGGCCTGGCGCTCGAGGCGGCGGGCGACCTGGTCGGCGCGGTCAGCGAATTCGAGGCGGCGCTGGCCGGCCCGTGGCCGGCCGCCACGCCGGTCGAGCAGACGCCCTGGGGCGACCTGGCGCGCATCTGCGGGCGGGCCGAGCCGGCCGAGGCGGTGGCGCGCGCCTGCGGTCTGGTGGTGCCCTCGTTCCGATTCGCGCCGGCGCAGCTCGCCGATTTCCTGGCCAACCGGGGCGACGCCAATGTCCGGCTGGGCCGGACCGCGCGGGCGCTCAGGGACTACGCGACCGCGCTCGAGCTCGAGTCGAGCCACGCGCCGGCCCTGCTCGGCCGGGCCCGGCTGCGCATCGCCGCGGGCGAGCCCCGCGCCGCGCTCAACGACCTGCGGCTCGCCGCCGCGGTCGGCGCGCGCAAGGTCGAGGCGCGGCTCGAGCGGGCGCGGGTCTGGCGGGCGCTGGGCGAGCCGGAGCGCGCCGTGGCCGAATACGACGCGGTCCTGGCCGATGCGGCGACGGCGCCCTTCCACCCCACCGCCTGGCGCGGCCGGGCCGAGGCGCACTGCGCGCTGGGCCTGGCCGACGCGGCCGCGCTGGACTGGCAGGTCTGGGCCGATTCGGTGCCCGGCGGCGCGAGCTACCTGCACGAGCTGCTGCGCGCGCGCGGCTATCTGCGCGGGCCGCGGGAGCGCGGGCTTGGGGAGACCGGCCTCGGCCGCGCCACGCTGGACGGCCTGCGGGCATGGACGCGCGCCGGCTGCCCCGGCGCGGATGCGCCGGGCTGAGTCTCCGGCGTGGCACCAGGGGTGCCGGTGGGGCGCGCGGCGCAGTCATCGAATTAACCAAATCCAAATCACCATGTGACTGATTGGGCACAGGATCGCCCGCGCGTGGTTAATGTTGCTAATTCGTTCTCCCACAGGTTGTGTGGAAAAGTCCGTCAACCCCAAAATATGCCGCGAGGCGGCGTTTTTTCGGTTGACCGGCCGCGAGTCTGTCATAAAGTGGTGGTCGCGGCGTCGGAAGCCACAAGATGTAGTGAGCATCCGCAGCAACGCAGCCGCAGCAAATAACGGGCGCCGGTTGGGGTGCCCGGAGCAGGGACACGCGGCGATCAGACGCGGCGATCAGGCCGGAGGGTGGGCCCTTCCGGACCGGCGGGGGCCAGCCGCCGGGCGCGCGGGGCTCGGTTGACCACAAGCGTATGAGGGGACACGACCGACATGCGAATCGAGCGCCGCTTCACCCGCGAGGGCCAATCGCCCTACGCCGAGATCGCCTTCCGCCAGGCGACGTCCGAGATCCGCAACCCCGACGGCTCGGTGGTGTTCCGCCTCGCGGGCTTCGACGTGCCGGCCGCCTGGAGCCAGGTCGCGGCGGATGTCCTCGCCCAGAAGTATTTCCGCAAGGCCGGGGTGGCGGCGCGGCTGAAAAGGGTGCGCGAGAAGGGCGTGCCCTCGTTCCTGTGGCGCTCGGTGCCTGACGCGGCTGCCCTCGCGGACCTGCCCGAGGCCGAGCGCTACGGCGGCGAGGCCGATGCGCGGCAGGTCTTCGACCGGCTCGCCGGCACCTGGACCTACTGGGGCTGGAAGGCCGGCTATTTCTCGACCGAGGCCGACGCCCGCGCCTATCTCGACGAGATGCGCTACATGCTGGCGCGCCAGATGGCGGCGCCGAACTCGCCCCAGTGGTTCAACACCGGGCTGCACTGGGCCTACGGCATCGATGGCCCCTCCCAGGGCCACTTCCACGTCGATTTCCGGACCGGCGAGCTGGTCCGCTCCGCCTCGGCCTACGAGCACCCGCAGCCGCACGCCTGCTTCATCCAGTCGGTCAATGACGACCTGGTGAACGAGGGCGGCATCATGGACCTGTGGACCCGCGAGGCGCGGCTCTTCAAGTACGGCTCGGGCACCGGCACCAACTTCTCGCACCTGCGCGGCGAGAACGAGCCGCTGGCGGGCGGCGGCCGGTCCTCGGGCCTCATGTCGTTTCTCAAGATCGGCGACCGGGCGGCCGGCGCCATCAAGTCGGGCGGCACCACGCGGCGCGCCGCCAAGATGGTGATCGTCGACATGGATCACCCCGACATCGAGGCGTTCATCGACTGGAAGGTGAAGGAGGAGCAGAAGGTCGCCAGCCTCGTCGCCGGCTCGCGCATGCACCGCGAGAAGCTCGACGCCATCTTCGCCGCCATCCGCGGCTGGGACGGCGAGCGGGCGAACGCCAACGGCTCGCGTGAGCCCGCGAACGCCGCCGCCTGCGACCCCAAGGCCAACCCGGCGCTGAAGGCGGCGATCCGCGACGCCCGGCGCGCCGCGATCCCCGAGGGCTACGTCAAGCGCGTGCTGCAATACGCGGCGCAGGGCATCGAGGCGATCGACTTCCCCGCCTACGACACCGACTGGGACTCCGAGGCCTACGTCACCGTCTCGGGCCAGAACTCGAACAACTCGGTGCGCGTGACCAACGACTTCCTGCGCGCCGTCGAGGCCGACGACGCGTGGACGCTGATCCGCCGCACCGACGGCCAGGTGGCGCGCACCGTCCGGGCGCGGGTGCTGTGGGACAAGGTGGCGCACGCCGCCTGGGCCTGCGCCGACCCGGGCGTGCAGTACCACGACACCATCAACGAGTGGCACACCTGCCCCCAGTCCGGGGCGATCCGCGCCTCGAACCCGTGCTCGGAGTACATGTTCCTCGACGACACGGCGTGCAACCTCGCCTCGCTCAACCTGCTGGCCTTCGTCAAGGACGGCGCCTTCGACGTGGAGGCCTACGAGCACGCGGTCCGGCTGTGGACCCTGACGCTCGAGATCGCCGTCACCATGGCGCAGTTCCCGAGCGCGGAGATCGCCCGGCTCTCCTACGAGTACCGCACGCTGGGCCTGGGCTACGCCAATCTCGGCGGGCTGCTGATGACGCGCGGCGTGGCCTATGATTCGGGCGAAGGCCGGGCGCTGTGCGGCGCGCTCACGGCGATCCTGACCGGCGTCGCCTACGCCACCTCGGCCGAGATGGCGGCCGAGCTCGGCGCATTCCCGGGCTACGCCGCGAACGCCGGGGCGATGCTGCGGGTGATCCGCAACCACCGCCGCGCGGCGTGGTCCGAGACCGACGCATACGAGAATTTGACGGTCCTCCCTCAGCCGCTGGATGCGGCCAACTGCCCGGACGCGCTTCTGGTGGAGCGCGCCCGGGCCTCGTGGGACCGGGCACTGGAGCTGGGCGAGGCGCACGGATTCCGCAACGCGCAGGCGAGCGTGATCGCGCCCACCGGCACCATCGGGCTGGTGATGGACTGCGACACCACGGGCATCGAGCCCGACTTCGCGCTGGTCAAGTTCAAGAAGCTCGCCGGCGGCGGCTACTTCAAGATCATCAACCGCGCGGTGCCGGCGGCGCTCCAGGCGCTCGGCTACGACGACGCGACGATCCGCCGGATCATCGACCACGCGGTCGGGCTGGGCACGCTCGCCGGCGCGCCGGGCGTCAACGCCGAGCGGCTGATCGAGAAGGGCTTCGGGCCGGACGAGCTGGAGAAGATCGAGGCGCAGCTCGCCGCCGCCTTCGACATCCGCTTCGTCTTCAACCAGTGGTCGCTCGGGCTCGAGTTCTGCCGCGACGTGCTGGGCATCCCCGAGGCGAAGCTGAACGACCCGGCCCTCGACCTGCTGCGCGAGCTCGGCTTCACGGCGCGCGAGATCGAGGCGGCGAACACCCATGTCTGCGGCACCATGACGATCGAGGGCGCGCCGGGGCTCAGGCCCGAGCACCTCGCGGTCTTCGACTGCGCCAGCCCGTGCGGGCGGACCGGCACGCGCTCGCTCTCGGTCGAGAGCCACATCCGCATGATGGCCGCGGCGCAGAGCTTCATCTCGGGCGCCATCTCCAAGACCATCAACATGCCCAACGACGCCTCGATCGGCGACTGCAAGGAGGCCTACCTGCTGTCCTGGCGGCTGGGCGTGAAGGCGAACGCGCTCTACCGCGACGGCTCGAAGCTCAGCCAGCCGCTCTCGGCCTCGCTCATCGACGCCGAGGACGAGGAGGCGCTGGTCGAGGCGACGCAGCCCGAGCGGGCGCGGATCCTCGCGCAGGTCGTCGAGCGCGTGTTGGTGCGCGGCGCCGACACGCGCGGCCGGCGCAACAAGCTGCCCGACCGGCGGCGCGGCTACACCCAGAAGGCCATCGTCGGCGGGCACAAGGTCTATCTCAGGACCGGCGAGTTCACCGACGGCGCGCTCGGCGAGATCTTCATCGACATGCACAAGGAGGGCGCGGCGTTCCGGGCGATGATGAACAACTTCGCCATCGCCATCTCGATCGGCCTGCAATACGGCGTGCCGCTCGAGGAGTTCGTCGAGGCCTTCACCTTCACGCGCTTCGAGCCGGCGGGGCTGGTGCAGGGCAACGACTCGATCAAGAACGCCACCTCGATCCTCGACTACATCTTCCGCGAGCTGGCGGTGAGCTATCTCGACCGCGACGACCTCGCCCACGTGCAGCCGAACGGCACCCGCTTCGACGAGCTGGGCGGCGGCGAGGACGAGGGCAAGGCGCAGATGCAGCCGGCCGAGGAGGCCGAGGACGCCGCCATCGCCATGATCAAGCAGGTCTCCTCGAGCGGCTACCTGAGGAAGCGCCTGCCGAGCGAGTTCATGGTGCTCAGCGGTGGCGCCGGGCGGGCCGAGGCGATGGCCTCGATGGCGGTCGAGACGCTGGGCGCCTCGCGGGCCACCGCGAGCGCCGTCGGCACGGTGGCGAGCGCGGTCATGGGCCGCGTCGCCGAGGCACGAATGAAGGGCTACGAGGGCGACCCCTGCGGCGAGTGCGGCAACTTCACGCTGGTGAGGAACGGCACCTGCCTGAAGTGCGACACCTGCGGGGGCACCTCGGGCTGCTCATAAGGTCGGGGGCGGGGGGCCCGGGGGCGGCGCAGCGAGGGTGGGCCGCCCCCGGGATCGCCCGGAAGGATACGAGGGACAGCCGGGGAGACCGGGACGCAATCAGGCCGCAGGCAGAACACCATCGGGCAGCAAGTGTCAGAACGACGGTCTGGAGAACCCGACTGCGGGGGCGCAAGCCCCCGCTTTTCTTTGCCGCCCGCCGCCCGGCACGGCGCGCCCGGCCGGCGATGCCTCAGTGGTTGCCGCGCACCAGCTGCTCGTAGGTCTTGGCCACGTCGCGGGTCAGGGCGCCGACCTCGAAGCTGAACGGGCCGATCTGGCCGACCGGCGTGACCTCGGCCGCCGTGCCGGTGAGCCAGCACTGCTCGAAGCCCTCGAGCTCGTCGGGCATGATGTGGCGCTCGACCACCTCGACGCCCTTGTCCCTGAGAATCCCGATCACCGTCTGGCGCGTGATGCCGTTCAGGAAGCAGTCGGGCGCCGGCGTGTGCACGCTGCCGTTCTGCACGAAGAACACGTTGGCCCCGGTCGCCTCGGCGACGTAGCCGCGGTAGTCCATCATCAGCGCGTCCGAGCAGCCCTTGGCCTCGGCCGCGTGCTTCGACATGGTGCAGATCATGTAGAGCCCGCTGGCCTTGGCGTGGCAGGGGATGGTCTCGGGGCTCGGCCGCCTCCACTTCGAGATGTCGAGCTTCGCGCCCGACATCTTGGCGTCGCCGTAATAGGCGCCCCACTCCCAGGTCGCCACCGCCATGTGGATCGGGTTGCGCGCCGAGGCGACCCCCATGTCGAGCCCGGCGCCGCGCCAGGCGAGCACCCGCACATAGGCGTCGCTCAGCCCGTTGGCGCGCATGGTGTCGGCCTTGGCCTTCTCGATCTCCGCGACCGTCCAGGGGATCGGCATGTCCACCGCGAGCCCCGAGGCGAGCAGGCGCCGCGCGTGCTCCTCGGAGCGGAAGATGCGCCCGCCATAGGCGCGCTCGCCCTCGAACACCGAGCTGGCGTAGTGCAGCGCATGGGTCAGGATGTGCACGCGCGCCGCGCGCCACTCCACCAGGTTGCCGTCGAACCAGATGAAGCCGTCGCGATCGTCGTACGCGCTTGCGCCCGCCATTGTCCGTCTCCCTCGACGCGAACCCCGTGCCTGCCGCACGGGGCATCAGACCATAAGTTGCGTGTGCCGGAACCCGGTGGAAAGAATCTGAGCCGGGCCGGCGAGACAGCGGTAACATCGGGCTTCCAATCAGTCAATAAGGCTGACATAATTATTTTGCCGGTGAACGATTGGGAATCGGCGGTGGCAGTTTCGGCCGGGAGCGGTGGAATGCGGCTTTCGACGGACCGAGGACGGACTTCCGGGGCGCCCGTGCTGAACCGCTCGGACCAGCTCCTGTTCCTGACCGACGAGCAGCTCAGGCAGGGCATCGAGCTCTTGTTCTTCGCCTATCGCGACTTCACCGGCGACCCGGACGCGCTGCTCGCCGAGCTCGGCTACGGCCGGGCGCACCACCGGGCGATCCACTTCATCAAGCGCCGCCCCGGCATCACCATCGCCGGGCTGCTCGAGATCCTCGGCGTCACCAAGCAGTCGCTGAACCGGGTGCTGCGCCAGCTCATCGCCGACGGGCTGGTGGCGAGCACCCCGGGCACCGCCGACCGGCGCCAGCGCCACCTGCGCCTGACGCAAACGGGCGACGAGCTCGAGCGCCGGCTCTCCGCGCCGCAGCGGGCGCGGCTCAGGCGCGCCTATTCCGAGGCGGGGCCGGAGGCGGTGGCGGGCTTTCGCGCCGTGCTCGAGCGGATGCTCAACGAGGCGGGCCGCGACGCCGTGCTGGCGCTGATCCGGCAGGAGGCGCCGTGACCGCACAGGACGCCCCGGCGCACATCCTGGTGGTGGATGACGATGCCCGCATCCGCGACCTGCTCAGGCGTTTTCTCACGCGCAGCGGCTACCTGGTGAGCGTGGCACGCGACGCGGCCCACGCCTCGCGACTGCTCGAGAGCCTGCATTTCGACCTGCTCGTGGTCGACGTGATGATGCCCGGCGAGGACGGCCTCTCGCTCACCCGCCGGCTGCGCGGGCGGATCGAGGCGCCGGTCCTGCTGCTCACGGCGCGCGGCGAGACCGGCGACCGCATCGAGGGGCTCGAGGCCGGCGCCGACGACTATCTGCCCAAGCCCTTCGAGCCGCGCGAGCTGCTCCTGCGCATCGCCGCCATCCTGCGCCGCGCCGCGCCGCCGCCGGCGCGCGAGGCGCCGCCGAAGACGCTGATGCTGGGCGAGGCGCGGTTCGACATCCTGCGCGGCGAGCTCAGGCGCGGCGACGAGGTGATCCGGCTGACCACCACCGAGCAGGCGCTGATGCGCGTGTTCTCGCGCCAGCCGAACCAGCCGGTGAGCCGCCAGCGCCTGGCGGCCGAGCTCGGCGGCACGGGCGGCGAGGTGCAGGAGCGCGCGGTCGACGTGCAGATCACCCGCCTGCGGCGCAAGATCGAGGTCGACCCGAAGGCCCCGCGCTACCTGCAGACCGTGCGCGGCTCGGGCTACATGCTGACGCCGGACTGAAGCGGCCCGCCCCGTTTACCTGGCAGCCGCCTGCGTCTAAGGTCCCCCCATGTCCGTGCTGATCCTCGCTCACCCGTCGAGCCATGCCCACGTCACGCCGCCCGGCCACCCGGAACGGGTGGCGCGCATCGAGACCGTCGACCGCGTGCTGGCAGGGCAGCCATACGCCGCGCTGCCGCGCGCCGAGGCGCCCGCCGCCGAGGACGCGCAGCTCCTGCGCGCCCACGACGCCGGCCATGTCGAGATGATCAAGGCGCGCGCGCCGCGCGAGGGCTGGGTCAGCCTCGATCCCGACACCTTCATGTGCCCCGACAGCCTCGCGGCCGCGCGCCACGCCGCGGGGGCGTGCGTCGCCGCGGTCGAGGCGGTGGTCGCCGGCGCGCACCGGGCCGCCTTCTGCGCCGTGCGCCCCTGCGGCCACCATGCCGAGCGCGGCCGGGCGATGGGATTCTGCCTGTTCAACAACGTCGCCATCGGCGCGCTGCACGCGCTCGAGGCGCTGGGGCTGGGCCGGGTCGCGATCGTCGACTTCGACGTGCACCACGGCAACGGCACGCAGGACATCTTCTGGTCCGAGCCACGCGTCTGCTTTGCCTCGTCGCACCAGATGCCGCTCTACCCCGGCACCGGCGCGGCGCACGAGACCGGGGCGGGCAACGTCCTGAACGCGCCGCTCGCGCCGATGAGCGGCGGGGCCGAGATGCGCGCCGCCTACGAGGCTGCGCTGCTGCCGGCGGTGCGCGACTTCGCGCCCGAGCTGATCCTGGTCTCGGCCGGCTTCGACGCGCATCGCGCCGACCCGCTGGCCAACCTGAACTGGGAGGCCGGGGATTTCGGCTGGCTGACGGGCGAGATCTGCCGCCTCGCCGCCGAGTGCTGCGAGGGACGGCTGGTCTCGACGCTCGAGGGCGGCTATGACCTCGACGGGCTGGCGGACTCGCTGCGCGCCCATCTGGACGCGCTGATCGCCCATGCGGAGGCCCGATGACCGAGACGCCGATCAAGGGCATGAGCTTCGAGGACGCGCTCAAGGAGCTCGAGGGCATCGTGCGCCAGCTCGAGCAGGGCGAGGTGCCGCTCGAGCAGTCGATCGCTCTCTACGAGCGCGGCGACGCGCTCAGGAAGCACTGCGAGGCCAAGCTGCGCGAGGCCGAGCTGAAGGTCGAGAAGATCGTCGCCGACGCCGAGGGCCAGGCCACCGGCAGCACCCCGATGGACGCGAAGTGAGCCCGGCGCGGGCGCGAGGACGGCCCGTGACATTGCCTTTGCGCGCAATATTTGCCAATGACCTGAAACTTTGGCCTGAGAGGGATCCGTGAGCGACCGTCCCCAGACCCCCCTGCTCGACCGGGTGCACGAGCCCGCCGACCTGCGCCACCTGACCGACGCCGAGCTCAGGCGGCTCGCCGACGAGCTGCGCGCCGAGACCATCTCGGCGGTCTCGGTGACCGGCGGGCATCTCGGCGCGGGCTTGGGCGTGGTCGAGCTCACCGTGGCGATCCACGCCGTGTTCGACACGCCCACCGACCGGCTGCTGTGGGACGTCGGCCACCAGTGCTACCCGCACAAGATCCTGACCGGCCGGCGCGAGCGCATCCGCACGCTCAGGCAGGGCGGCGGGCTCTCGGGCTTCACCAAGCGCGCCGAGAGCGACTACGACCCGTTCGGCGCGGCGCACTCCTCGACCGCCATGTCGGCGGGCTTGGGCTTCGCCACCGCCCGCGACCTCGGGGCGAAGGGCGTGGGCGACGTGATCTGCGTGGTCGGCGACGGCGCCATGTCGGCGGGCATGGCCTACGAGGCGATGAACAACATCGGCGCCCTGAAGAAGCGCCTGATCGTGATCCTCAACGACAACGAGATGTCGATCGCGCCGCCCGTCGGCGCCATGTCGGCCTATCTCTCGAGCATCTATTCCCAGGCGAGCTTCCAGGACCTGAAGGCCGCCGCCGAGGCCGCGGTGAGCTGGCTGCCCGCCCCCTTGCGCGAGGGTGCGCGGCGCGCCCGCGAGCTGGTCAAGGGGCTGACCGTGGGCGGCACGCTCTTCGAGGAGCTGGGCTTCGACTATATCGGCCCGATCGACGGCCACGACATGAACCAGCTCCTGCCCGTGCTGCGCACCGTGCGCGAGCGCGCGCACGGGCCGGTGCTGGTGCACTGCCTGACCAGGAAGGGCAAGGGCTACGCCCCGGCCGAGAGCTCGCACGACAAGTATCACGGCGTGGCGAAGTTCGACGTGGTCACCGGCAAGCAGGCGAAGCCCGCGCCGAACGCGCCCTCCTACACCAAGGTGTTCGCGAACGCGCTGATAAGCGAGGCCGAAAAGGACGACCGCATCGTCGCCATCACCGCCGCCATGCCGGACGGCACCGGGCTCGACCTCTTTGCGAAGCGCTTCCCCGAGCGTACCTTCGACGTCGGCATCGCCGAGCAGCACGGCGTGACCTTCGCCGCCGGGCTGGCGGCCGCCGGGATGCGGCCCTTCGCGGCGATCTACTCGACGTTCTTGCAGCGCGGCTACGACCAGGTGGTGCACGACGTGGCGATCCAGCGCCTGCCCGTGCGCTTCGCCATGGACCGCGCCGGGCTGGTCGGCGCCGACGGGCCGACCCATGCGGGCGCCTTCGACATCGCCTACCTGGGGTGCCTGCCCGGCTTCGTGCTGATGGCCGCCGCCGACGAGGCCGAGCTGGTGCACATGGTGGCGACCGCCGTGCAGATCGACGACCGGCCTTGCGCCTTCCGCTACCCGCGCGGCGAGGGCATGGGCGTCGAGCTGCCCGCCGCGGGCGTGCCGCTCGAGATCGGCCGCGGCCGCATCGTCCGCGAGGGCACGAAGATCGCCATCCTCTCCTACGGCGCCCGGCTCGCCGAGTGCCTCAAGGCCGCCGAGGAGCTCGAGGCGCGCGGCCTCTCGACCACCGTCGCCGACGCCCGCTTCGCCAAGCCGCTCGACCGCGACCTGATCGTGCGTCTCGCGCGCGAGCACGAGGCGCTGGTCACCATCGAGGAGGGCGCCATCGGCGGCTTCGGCGCCCATGTGCTGCACCTGCTGGCCCACGAAGGCCTGCTCGACGCCGGGCTCAAGGTCCGCCCGATGGTGCTGCCCGACATCTTCATCGACCAGGACAAGCCCGAGAAGATGTACGACGTGGCCACCCTCAACGCCCCCCACATCGTCGAGACGGCGCTGCGCGCGCTGGGCGCGGCCGAGGCGGCGGCGCGCGCCTGACCCCCGATACCATGAGGCTCGACCAACGCCTCGTCGCCCTCGGCCTCGCCGACAGCCGGGCGCGGGCGCGGGCGCTGATCGAGGCAGGTGCCGTGACAGTGGACGGGGCCGTGGCCTCGAAGCCCGCGCAGGCGGTGGCGGAGGGCGCGCGCCTCGAGGTGGCGGGCGAGCCCTGCCCGTGGGTCGGGCGCGGGGCGCTGAAGCTCATCCATGCGCTCGACGCCTTCGACCTCACCCCGCGCGGCGTGGCGCTCGACCTGGGCGCCTCGACCGGGGGCTTCACCGAGGTGCTGCTGGCGCGCGGGGCGGCGCGGGTCTACGCCCTCGATGTCGGGCACGGGCAGCTGCACCCGCGAATCGCCGCCGACCCCAGGGTGGTGAGCCTCGAGGGGGTGAACGCGCGGGCGATCCCCGCAGGGCTGGTGCCGCCGGTGGACTGGATCACGGCCGACGTCTCGTTCATCTCGCTCGAGAAGGCGCTGCAAGGCGCGCTCGGGCTGGCGAAGCCCGGCGCCGTCCTCGTGGCGCTCGTCAAGCCGCAGTTCGAGGCGGGGCGCAAGGCCGTCGGCCGCGGCGGCATCGTGCGCGACCCGGGCGTCCACGCGGCCGTCTGCGACCGCATCCGCGCATGGCTGACCGGCCTCGGCTGGCAGGTGACGGGCCTCGTCGCCAGCCCTATAGAGGGAGGCGGCGGCAACCGGGAGTTCCTGGTCGCCGCGCGCAAGGCCTGAAGCACGAGCGGCGGGGCCCGATGGCCGACGAGGTCGAGATCGAGCGCCTGGGCGCGCAGGGCGACGGCGTGGCCGAGGGCGGCACGCTGTTCGTGCCCAATACCCTGCCCGGCGAGCGCGTGCGCATCGTGCGCCACGGCGTGCGCGCCCAGGTGCACGAGGTGCTGGTGCGCTCGCCCGAGCGCGTCGCGCCGCCCTGCCCGCATTTCGGCACCTGCGGCGGCTGCGCCCTGCAGCACGCCTCGGACCCGTTCCTCGCCGTGTGGAAGCGCGACATGGTGGCCGCGGCGCTGGCGAGCCGCGGCATCGAGGCGCCGGCGATCCGCCCGACCCTGACCGCGCCGCCCGCCCGGCGGCGGCGCATCACCGTGGCGGCGCGGCGCACCAAGCGCGGCGCGGTGATCGGCTTCCACGCCGCAGGCTCCGCCGAGATCGTGGCGGTCGAGACCTGCGCCGTGGCCGAGCCGGCGCTGGTCGCGGCGCTGGGCCGGCTCGACGAGGTGGTCGGGCTCGCGGCCAGCCGGGTGGGCGAGGTGCGCCTCACCCTGACGCTGACCGAGGGCGGGGTGGATGTCGCGGTCAGCCAGGCCAGGCCGATCACCGGCCCGGCCCAGGCGCTGCTGGCGGGGGTCGCGGCGCGGGCCGGCATCGCCCGGCTCGCCTGGAACGGCGAGGAGGTGGCGGTGATGCGCGCGCCCGTGGTGGCGATGGGCCGCGCCCGCGTGGTGCCGCCGCCCGGCGGCTTCCTGCAGCCGACCGCCGCCGGCGAGGCGGCGCTGGTCGCCGCGGTGCGCGAGGCGGTCGGCGGGGCGGCCCGCGTGGCCGACCTCTATGCCGGCTCCGGCACGTTCGCCCTGCCGCTCGCCGAGGGCGCGGAGGTGCACGCCGTCGAGGCCGACGCCTCTGCGCTGGCCGCGCTCGACGCCGCCTGGCGCAGCGCGGCGGGGCTGAAGCGGATCACCGGCGAGCGCCGCGACCTCGCGCGCCGGGCGCTGCTCCCCGCCGAGCTCAAGGGCTTCGAGGCGGTGGTGATCGACCCGCCGCGCGCCGGGGCGCGCCTCCAGGCCGAGCAGCTCGCCCGCGCGCAGCTGCCGCGCATCGCCAGCGTCAGCTGCAACCCGGCGACCTTCGCGCGCGACGCGCGCACCCTCATCGACGGCGGCTGGCGGCTGGAGTGGGTGCAGCCCGTCGACCAGTTCCGCTGGAGCCCGCATGTCGAGCTGGT
>DATKCQ010000025.1:0-29498 GCA_035513135.1 Thermohalobaculum sp. | reverse complement strand
AGCTTGGCCGAGGCGATCTCGCGGTTCGCCGGCAGGCCCTGGTCGAGGCGCCAGGCCGCGGCCAGGGTGAGAAAATCCGCCGCGTCGATCTCGGTGATCATGTCGGCGAGCTGGAAGCTCACGCCCTGGAAGCGGCCGATCGGCTGGCCGAACTGGCGGCGGGAGGCGGCGTAGTTCACCGCGTAGTCGAAGACGCGGCGCGCCCGGCCGACGGACATGGTGGCCACCGTGATGCGGGTGGCGTAGAGCCACTCGTTCATCACCTTAAAGCCCCCGTCCACGGCGCCGAGCACCTGGGCGTCGGGCAGCCGGCAGTCGTCGAACTCCAGAATCATGTTCTTGTAGCCGCGGTGGCTGACCGATTCGTAGCCCGGCCGGATCGCGAAGCCCGGCGTGCCGCGGTCGACCAGGAAGGTGGTGATGGTCTTCTTCGGGCCGGCCCTGGTCTGCTCTTCGCCGGTGGCGACGAAGACGATGACGAAATCGGCATGGTCGGCGCCCGAGATGAAATGCTTGGTGCCGTTGATCACCCAGTCGCCCCCCTGCCGGCGCGCGAAGCACTTCATGCCGCGCACGTCCGAGCCGGCGTCGGGCTCGGTCATGGCGAGCGCGTCCATGCGCTCGCCGCGCACGGCGGGGATGAGATAGCGCTCGCGCTGCTCGCCGGTGCAGGCCATCAGGATGTTCTGCGGCCGGCCGAAGAAGTGGGTGAGCGCCATCGAGCCGCGGCCGAGCTCGCGCTCGACGAGGGCGAACTCGAGGTGGCTGAGCCCGGCGCCGCCCACCTCCTGAGGGAAGTTGCAGGCGTAGAAGCCGAGCTCGAGGGTCTTGCGCCTGATCGCCTCGGCCACCTCGGGCGGCACCGCGCCGGTGCGCTCGACCGCCTCTTCGTGGGGGTAGATTTCGTGCTCGACGAAGCTGCGCACCGTCGAGACGATCATCTCAGTTTCCTCGGTCAGGCCGAAATGCATCGCTCGAACTCCCTGATTTTCGACGGCCCGGCGCTGCCAGGCGCCGCCCGCGCGCAGCGCGTGGCGGCGATCGGGGGTGGGGGTGGGGCCTTCGACCCGACGGCGGGTCGCGCGCCCGTGGCGCGTGGCCTGTCGAGGGGCAGGCTCACCGCTTCCGTCCCACGGCGCGGCCCGCGCCCTCGGGGACGGGCAGCCGCGCGTGCAGCGCCGCGATCTCGGCGAGCTTGCGCGCCACCCCGGGCCCGGGTTCGCAGGCGGCGCGGCTGGCGAGGTCGACGTGGATCAGCATGTACTCGCCGGTGGCGAGCAGCCGCCCGTCGCCGTGGCGGAGCGCGTGGAACAGGTGCATCTTCCGCCCCGCGCCGGCCAGCACCTGCGTCTCCACGTAGACCGGCTCGAGTGCCCGCACCTCGTCGAGAAAGCGGATGTGGCCCTCGGCGGTGAAGTAGCTCAGGCCCCCGGCCACGTAGTCGGCATCCGCCCCGATCAGCCGCATCAGGCCATCCGAGGCGTCCGAGAAGAGCTGACCGTAGCGCGCCTCGTTCAGGTGCTGGTTGTAGTCGGCCCAGTCGGGCGGCACCTGCCGCTCGGCCGTGCGGATGGGCTTCGAGAGGTCGGGCCCGGCGGGCTTCGCCGCGCCCTGGGCGAACAGCTTGCGCTCGTAGGCGGCGAGGGTTTGCCCGGCGCCCCAGTCGTTCCCCTTCAGGGCCTGCATGATGGCAATCAGGTTGTCGTCGCGGATGCGCTCGAGCTCGCGGATGGAATAGCGGCCCGACTGCGCGTCGGACTGGCTGGCGATGGTCTCGACCAGCTCGTCGGTCAGCTCGGGCACGTCCATCAGCTTCGTCCAGGGCCAGGCGAGGCAGGGGCCGAACTGGGCGATGAAGTGGCGCATGCCGGCCTCGCCCCCGGCAATGCGGTAGGTCTCGAAGAGGCCCATCTGCGCCCAGCGCAGGCCAAAGCCGAAGCGGATGGCGTCGTCGATCTCCCCGGTGGTGGCGATGCCGTCCTTCACCAGCCACAGCCCCTCGCGCCAGACCGCCTCGAGGAAGCGGTCGGCGATGAAGGCGTCGATCTCCTTCCTCACGCGCAGCGGCTTCATGCCGAGCCATTCGTAGATGCCCATGGCCCGGTCCACGACGGCCCCGTCGGTGCGCGCGCCCGCGACCACCTCGACCAGCGGCAGCAGGTAGACCGGGTTGAACGGGTGGGCGACGATCAGGCGCTCGGGGCGTGAGAGCGGTCCTTGCAGGTCGCTCGGCTTGTAGCCCGAGGTCGAGGAGGCGATGATGGCGTCGGCGTTCGCCGCCTCGATCCCGGCATAGATCTCGTGCTTGAGCGCGATGCGCTCGGGCACCGCCTCGACCACCAACTCGGCGCCCTCCACCGCCTCGGCGATGGATCCGGCCAGCCGCCACGCCCCCTTGGCCCCGCGCGGCGCCATGGTGAGCCTGGCATAGGCCCGGTCGGCGTTGGCGAGGACCGCGTCGAGCTTGCGCGCCGCCTCCGGGTCGGGGTCGAAAACCGCCACCTCGACGCCGTTCTCGATCAGGCGGGCGAGCCAGCCGCCGCCGATCACCCCGCCGCCGATCACCGCGGCCCGTGCGATGCCTGTCATGTCCTCACGCGCCCTTCGGCGCCCGCTTCTCGAGCTTGAGGCGCTCGCGCACCTCCTGCGGCCCGACCGCGCGCGCGCCCATGTTTTCGATGATGGTCACGGCGCGCTCAACCAGCTGGGCGTTGGTCGCCAGCACGCCCTTCTCCAGATAGAGGTTGTCCTCGAGCCCCACGCGCACGTTGCCCCCGGCGAGGATCGCCGCGGCAACGTAGGGCATCTCGTTGCGCCCGAGCGAGAAGGCCGACCAGTGCCAGCCCGCGGGCACGTTCGCGACCATCGCCATGAACGTGTGCAGGTCGTCCGGCGCCCCCCAGGGCACGCCCATGCACAGCTGCACCAGCACCGGGTCCTCGATGATGCCCTCGCGCACCAGCTCCCTGGCGAACCACAGGTGGCCGGTGTCGAACGCCTCGATCTCGGGGCGCACGCCCAGCTCGGTCATCATGCGGCCCATGGCGCGCAGCATCCCGGGCGTGTTGGCCATCACGTAGTCGGCCTCGGCGAAGTTCATGGTGCCGCAGTCCAGCGTGCAGATCTCGGGCAGGCAGGCGGCGACGTGGGCGACGCGCTCGGCGGCGCCGATCATGTCGGTGCCCTCGGCCACAGGCAGCGGCTTTTCCACCCCGCCCAGCACCAGGTCGCCGCCCATGCCGGCGGTGAGGTTCAGCACCACGTCGACCTCCGCCTCGCGGATGCGCTCGGTGACCTCGCGGTAGAGCGCCACGTCGCGGGCGGGCCGGCCGGTCTCGGGGTCGCGCACGTGGCAGTGCACGATGGCGGCGCCGGCCTTCGCGGCGTCGATGGCGCTCGCGGCGATGTCCCGGGGCGCGCGCGGCACGTGCGGCGAGCGGTCCTGCGTGCCGCCCGAGCCGGTCACGGCGCAGGTGATGAAGACGTCGCGGTTCATGGCGAGCGGCATCGGCTCCTCCCGTCTGTGGCTGCCTGGCGCCGAGCTTGCCTGCGGGGCGCACCGCATGCTTTGCTGTTTCGGAACCAAATCATGCGCAAAGCGAGAAAATGTTCACCCCCGACCCGACTCCGCTGGACATCGAGGTGCTGGTGATCCCCGGCGCCACGCTGATCCTGGTCGCCGCGGCGATCGAGCCGCTGCGCGCCGCCAACCGCATCCTCGGCCGCGCGCAGTTCCGCTGGACCATCACCACGCCCGATGGCGCCCCGGCACCCACCCGCGCGGGCATCCCGGTCCCGGCGGCGCGGGCCTTCGACCCGCTGGCCTCGGCGGCGCCGCTGGTGGTGGCGGCGAGCTACGAGATCGCGGCGCAGATGACGCCGGGGCTGGTGCGCCGGCTGGGCCGGGCCGGGCGGGCGCGGCCCGCCATCGGCGGGGTGGAATCGGGCGCCTGGGTGGTGGCGCGCGCCGGGCTGCTGACGGGGCGGAGCGCCACCACCCACTGGGAGGATATCGAGGACTTCGCCGCCGCCTTCCCCGACGTCGCCGTGGTGCCGCAGCGCTTCGTCATCGACGGCAACCGCTTCACCTCGGGGGGTGCGGGACCCACCCTCGACCTGATGCTCGAACTGATCCGGGTCCGCCTCGGCTACCCGCTGTCGCTCGAGGTGGCGAAGCTCTTCACCTACGAGCGGTCCGAGCGGGTCGACCAGGCCCCGGCGCTGACGCTCGCCCGCCCGCGCGAGCCGCACCTCGCCCGCGCCGTCACGGCGATGGAGGCGAACCTCGACGAGCCCTGGCCGATCGGCCGCATCGCCCGCGCCGCGGGGGTCTCGGCGCGCCACCTGCAGACGCTGTTCCGGGCCAATCTCGGGGTCTCGCCCTACGCCCACTACCAGGCGCTGCGCCTCAACCGCGCCCGGCGCCTGCTGATCGAGACGCGGATGCCGGCGCTCGAGGTCGCGGCGCTGTCGGGCTTCGCCTCGCCGGCGAGCTTCGCCCGCGCCTACCGGCGCCGGCACGGCGAGAGCCCGCGCGAGACGCGGGCGAAGGCCAGGGGGTAAGATTTTTGCATGACAATCCGGCCCCTCGCATGCCTATATCGCCCCCCGGAGGAGACCGGATGATCACCCGCGACCGCGCACATTTCCTGCTGCTCAACCTCGGGCACTTCCTCGACCACCTGTTCATGCTGGTGTTCGCCACCGTCGCCGCGCTGGCGCTGACGGCCGAGTGGGGCGTCGGCTATGCCCAGCTACTGGCCTACGCCACGCCGGGCTTCGTTGCCTTCGGGGTGTTCGCGCTGCCCGCGGGGTGGCTGGCCGACCGCTGGACGCGCGACGGCATGATGGTGGTGTTCTTCGTCGGAATCGGGCTCGCCTCGATCGCCACCGCCTTCGCGCAGACGCCGCTGCAGATCGGCGTCGGGCTCTTCGTCATTGGCGTGTTCGCGGCGATCTACCATCCGGTCGGGCTGGCCATCGTCACCATGCGCTGGCGCAACACCGGCATGCGCATCGCGGTGAACGGGGTGTGGGGCAATCTCGGCGTGGCCGGGGCGGCGCTGCTCACCGGCTGGCTGATCGACAATTCCGGCTGGCGCATGGCCTTCGTGGTGCCGGGCGTGGTCTCGGTGGCGCTCGGCCTCGCCTACGCCGTGTTGCGCCGCGACGGCATCCGTGAGGAACGCGCCGCGCCGCGGCCGGTGCCGGGGGCGCGCGCGGCGATGGATGCCGCGCGCCGGGCGCTGATCGTGCGCGTCTCGGCCATCGTGTTCCTGACCACGGCGGTCTCCTCGATCGTCTTCCAGTCGACCACCTTCGCCCTGCCGAAGATCTTCGCCGAGCGGCTGACCGGCCTCGCCGGCGGGCTGGCCGAGCGGGCGGGCAGCCTCGCGCCGGGCGACGCCGACACCGCCACCGCCATCGGCATGCTGGCCTTCGGGGTGTTCGCCGTCGCCTCGCTCGCCCAGGTGGCGGTGGGCGCGATGCTCGACCGCTTCGGCCCGCGCCGCGTCTTCATGGGCGCTGCGGCGCTGCAGATCGGCTTCTTCGCCGCCATGCCGGGGCTGTCCGACGGCTGGGCCTTCGTCGCCGCGCTCGGCTTCATGCTGGGCGCCTTCGGGCAGATCCCGATCAACGACTTCATGATCGGCAAGATGGCGAGCGGCCCGTTCCGCGCCCGCATCTACGGGGTGCGCTACGTGGTCAGCTTCACGGCGCTGGCCGCCACCCTGCCGCTGATCGCCTTCGTCTACGATAACTGGGGCTTCGACGCGCTGTTCCGCATCCTGGCGCTGGCGGCGCTGGTGATCTTCACCGCCGTCGCCTGCCTGCCGCGCCGCCTGCCCTCGCCCGAGCCGGCGGCGGCCTGAGCCCTTGCCCTCGGGCGCGCAGGCGCTAGGGTGCCGGCCACGAACGAGGGGGCCAGTGATGACCGAGGACGGCAAGGCCGGCGAGGCCGAGCTCTACGCGCTGCTCGAGGCGCACGGCATCGCCTATGCGCACCACACCCATCCGCCGCTGTTCACGGTGGAGGAGTCCCGCGCGCTGCGCGGCGAGCTGCCCGGCGGGCACGTCAAGAACATGTTCATGAAGGACAAGAAGGGCACCATCTGGCTCGCCACCTGCCTCGAGGACCGGCAAATCCGCATCCGCGATCTCGAGAAGGAGATCGGCGCGAAGAACCTCTCGTTCGGCCGCGAGGACCTGCTTTGGGAGGTGCTGGGCGTGCGCCCCGGCGCCGTCACCCCCTTCGGGCTGATCAACGACCGCGCGCGCCGGGTGCGGGTGGTGCTCGACGAGGGGCTGATGCACCACGATCCGCTGAACTTCCATCCGCTGCACAACGAGGCGACCACCGCCATCGGGCGCGACGGCTTCGGGAAATTCCTTTCCCTCACCGGCCACGAGCCGCTATTCGTGGACTTCGACCGGCTCGAGGAGCTGGAGCGCGCCCGGCGGGCGGCGGAGTGAGCGGCCGCGCGATTGCCGCGCGGCGCGCACCACCCTATGTGGTGCAACGGGCCGATGACCAACGAGGAGCAGCAATGAACGTTCTGGGCACGTCTCCCGCCGGCGCCGGCGCCGCGGGAACCGGTGGCGAGATCATCAAGGACTCGAGCGAAGCCACCTTCGTGGCCGACGTGATCGAGACCTCGCGCGAGGTGCCGGTGATCGTCGACTTCTGGGCGCCGTGGTGCGGCCCGTGCCGCCAGATCGGCCCGGCGCTCGAGCAGGCGGTGAAGGCGCAGAAGGGCAAGGTCAGGCTGGTCAAGGTCGATGTCGACCAGAACCAGCGCATCGCCGCGCAGCTGCGCGTGCAGTCGATCCCCGCGGTGTTCGCCTTCTTCGAGGGCCAGCCGGTCGACGGCTTCATGGGCGCGGTGCCGCCCTCCGAGATCAACGCCTTCGTCAAGCGCCTCGTCGACATGGCCGGCGGCGGCGGCATCGACGAGGCGCTGGAGCAGGCCGAGCAGATGCTCGTCGAGGGCGCCGCGGCGGATGCCGCGCAGGTCTTCGCCGCCGTGCTGGGCGAGGAGCCGAACCACGCCCGGGCGCTCGCCGGCCTGGTGCGCGCCGAGCTGGCGGTGGGCAATGTCGAGCAGGCCAGGCAGACGCTGGCCGCCGCCCCGGCGGAAATCGCGGGCGACCCCGCGCTCGCCGCCGCCCGCGCGGCCATCGAGCTCGCCGAGCAGACCCGGGAGACCGGCGAGGCGGGCGAGCTGCGCGCCCGGCTCGAGGCCGACCCCGACGACCACCAGGCCCGCTTCGACCTGGCGCTGGCGCTGATCGCCGAGGGCGAGCGCGAGGCGGCGGTGGACGCGCTGCTCGAGCTGTTCCGCCGCGACCGCGAGTGGAACGGCGGCGCCGCGCGCGAGCAGCTCTTCAAGCTGTTCGAGAGCTTCGGCCCGAAGGACCCGGTGACGCTCAAGGGCCGCCGCCGCCTGTCATCGATGATCTTCAACTGAGGGAGGGCCGATGGCTCGGCGCTTCACCCTTGCCGATCTGCCCGACACCATCCCTGTCTTCCCGCTTCCGGGGGCGCTGCTGCTGCCCCGCGCCCGCCTGCCGGTCAACATCTTCGAGCCGCGCTATCTGGCGATGCTCGACGACGCGCTGCGCTCGGACCACCGGCTGATCGGCATGGTGCAGCCCTACGAGGACCCGGCGCCGCCGCCGCGGCTGCACACGATCGGCTGCGCCGGGCGGGTCACCTCGCTGTCGGAGACCGAGGACGGGCGCTATCTCATCGCGCTCACCGGCATCTCGCGCTTTCGCATCGAGGGCGAGCTCGAGGGCTTCACCCCCTACCGCCGGGTGCGCGTGAAGTGGACGGATTTCGCCGAGGACCTCGGCGCGCCGGGCAAGCGCGACCGCGAGGCGGTCGAGTCGTTCTGCCGCAAGGAGTTCGTGACGCTGCTGCGCAGCTATTTCAACGCCGTCAAGCTCGGCTGCGACTGGGATTCGCTGCGCGAGGCCGAGCCCGAGCTGCTGATCAACTCGCTGTCGATGATGTGTCCGTTCTCGGTCGAGGAGAAGCAGGCGCTGCTCGAGGCGCCCTGCCTCGCCGACCGGGCCGAGACGCTTATGACGCTGATGCGCTTCGCCATCGCCGCGGGCGGCGGCGGCGGCCAGGGCCGGGTGCAGTGAGATGAGCGGCGAGGAAGGCCGGAAACCGCAAACGGAACCCCATCCGGAACCGCAACCGGACTCCCCGCGCGAATCGCGGCCCGCCGGGCACAAGACGAGCCCGAAGCTGCTCGAGGCGCTGGTCTGCCCGGCCACCGGCGCGCGCCTCGAATACGACGCCGCGCGGGGCGAGCTGATCTCGCACAGCGCCGGGCTCGCCTACCCGATTCGCTCGGGCATCCCGATCATGCTGATCGACGAGGCGCGCAAGCTCGAGGACTAGAGCGGATCGAAGCCGGTCATGCCCCGCGCATGCCTCGTGACACGCACCGGGGCATGCCTCACGACTGTCATAAAAGGTTCGCTTGCCCGTGCATGGGGCGCAGTGTAGCGCTCACAGGATGGACGAGGTCGAGCTCAAGTTCGTTCTAGACGGGCCGGCCGAGAAGCGGCTGCGCGAGAACCCCGCCCTCGCCCGTCTCGCCGGCGGCAAGGCGGTCACCGAGTCGCTGCACACGATCTACTACGACACCGCCGACCGGGCGCTGAAGGCCGCCGGCATCGCGCTCCGGCTGCGCCGCAAGGGCCGGCGCTGGGTGCAGACGGTGAAGGCGGGGCGCTCGCTGCGCTCGGGCCTCTCCAGGGCGGCGGAGGCCGAGTGCCCGGTGCGGGCGGGCCGGCTCGAGCTCGACCTCGTGCCCGATCCCGACCTGCGCGCCGCGCTGAAGCGCCACCTCGACGGGCGGCAGCCCGAGCCGGTCTGCGAGACGCGCATGCGGCGCACCAGGCGCGACCTGGTGCTGGCCGACGGCGCGCGCATCGAGCTCGCCATCGACGTGGGCGAGGTGCGCGCCGGCGGCCGCGCCGAGCCCTGGCGCGAGGCCGAGCTCGAGCTCAGGCAGGGTGCGCCGGCGGCGCTGTTCGCGGCGGCCCGGCTGCTGCTCCCCGAGGGCGGTCTCGAGTTCTCCGGCATGACCAAGGCCGAGCGCGGCTACCTGCTCGCCGAGCAGGGCCGCATCAGGCCGCCGCTCGCGCCGCGCAAGGCCCGGGCCGTGCCGTTGCGCCGCCGCGAGTCCACCGGCGAGGCCGCGGCGGCGGTGCTGCGCGAGTGCCTCGACCAGGTGGCCGCCAACGCGCTCGTGGTCGCGCAGGGCGACGACCCGGAGGGGCCGCACCAGCTCCGCGTCGGGCTGCGCCGCCTGCGCGCCGCCCTGGCGGTGTTCGGCCTGGGCGCGGGGACCGGGCCGCTGGCGCCGCTGAACGGCGAGGCGCGCTGGCTCGGCCAGGAGGTCGGGCGGCTGCGCGACCTCGACGTGGTGCGGCACGACATCATCGGTCCCGAGGCCGGGGCGCACCCCGGCGAGGCGGGCTTCGCCACGCTGATGCGGGCGCTGGCCGATGCCGCGCGGGAGGAGCGCGCCCGGCTGCGCACGACGCTGAAAAGTGCCCGGGTGCACGGCTTCCTGCTCGACCTCGCCGCGAGCGTCGAGACGCCGGGTTGGGCTGATTCGGCGGACGCGGCGGCGCTGGCCCGCCCGGTGCCCGAGCGGGCCCGCGCGGCGCTCGCCGCCACCTGGAAGCGCACGGCGAAGCGCGCAGGCAAAACCGGCCGGGACATCGAGGCGCTGTCGGTCGAGCAGCGCCACGAGCTGCGCAAGGCGTTGAAGCGCCTGCGCTACGCGGTGGAGTTCTGCGCGCCGCTCTTCCCCGCCAAGGCGGTGCGCCCCTTCCTCAAGCGGCTGCGCGAGCTGCAGGACCTGTTCGGCGACCTCAACGACGTGGCGGTGGCCGAGGCGCTGTTCTCGGGCCCTGACGCCCCCGGCGCCCCCGGCGCCCCCGCCGCCGGCGACCCGGCCGCGGCGCGCGCCATCGGCCTGGTGATCGGCGCCCGGCGCGAGCGGGCCGAGCGGGCCTGGGCCTCGGCCCGCGCCGCCTGGCAGGCGCTCAGCGAAACCCCGCGCTTCTGGGCCTGACGCCCATGCGCTTCCTGATCCTCAGCGACCTGCACCTGGTGCCGCCCGGCGCGCCGCTCTACGGCCTCGACCCGCTCGCCAGCCTCGCCCGCGCCGTCGAGCTGATCGTGCGCGAGCACGCGGACGCCGGGTTCCTGGTGCTGATGGGCGACCTGGCCCATGCGGGCGAGGCGGCCGCCTATGCCGCGCTCGCCGAGGCGCTCGCGCTCCTGCCGATGCCGGTGATCCCGCTCACCGGCAACCACGACACGCGGGCCGGCGTGGCCGCGGCCTTCCCCGACGCGCCGCGCGACGCGCACGGCTTCATCGAGGCGCTGCAGGTGTTCGCCGAGGCGAGCGTCCTGACGCTCGACACCCTCGACGAGGCGAGCACCGAGGCCGACGGCGTGCTCTGCCCGGCGCGGCTGGCGTTCCTCGCGCAGGCGCTGGCCGAGGCCCCGGCGGACCGCCCGCTGCTGCTGCTCCAGCACCACCCGCCGATGCGGCTGGGCCTGCCCGGCATGGACCGCATCCGGCTGCGGAACCCCGAGGACGAATGGGCGGTGATCGCGCGCGGCCGCCGTCCCGACTACCTGATCTGCGGCCACGTGCACCGGCCGGTGGCCGGGGTCTGGCGCGGCATCCCCTTCCACGTCCAGCGCGGGCTCGCCCACCAGATCGCGTTCGGGCCGGTGGCGCCGGAGGAGGGCAACCGCGGCACGCACGAGCCCCCGGACCTCGGCATCGTCGAGATCGGCCCCGGCGGCATCCGCGTGCACCAGCGCCCGATCCGCTACGACGGCCCGGTGTTCCGGCTGCGCGATCCCGTGGCGGCCCGGGCGCGGCGGCTGCCATGACTCCCGTGGCGCTTGCAAAGGGCACGGAGCGAGTCCGGTCCCGCCTCGTCCCGTGTTGCAGTGAAACCACGGCGGCCAGGCTTCGGCGTCCGCGCCGCCCCGGACGGGGAATAGCGGATTGCGGCGCATCCCGCGCTTCGGGCACCGTCGCCCTGGCCGGTCATCGGCATTCGGGGGTGGGGGCCATGTTCAGTTCTGCGCTTGTGGGGGTCATCCTGGCAGTCGGCGGGGTGCTCGGGGCGGCCGTACCCGCGGCGAGCCTCGATGCCTGCAAGGCGCGGGACGACCGCACGGCGCAGGTCGCCCGCTGCACCGAGGTCATCCGCTCCGGCGCCTACCGTGGCACGGACCTCGCGGTGGCCTACTACAATCGCGGGCGCGCCCGAGAGGTGCTGGGTGATCGCGATTCGGCGATCCGCGACTATGACGCGGCGGTGCAGACCGACCCGGGCCTGGCCGCCGTCTATCTCTACCGTGGCGCCGCATATGCCCGGCGCGGCGACCTGGCGTTGGCGGCCGCGGATTTCACCCGGGCGCTCGAGATCGACCCCTACATCGCCCAGGCCTACTACAGCCGGGCGCGGGCCAATTGGGCCCTCGGCATGCATGCGCGCGCGATCGAAGACTGCGACCGGACGCTCCGGCTCGAGCCGGGCAATGCGGCGGCCTATTTCCTTCGCGGCATGAATCAGTACCGGCTCGAGCAGTACCCCGCGGCGGTCGAGAGCTTCGGCCAGGCGATCCGCTTCGACCCGGGCCATGCCCGCGCCTACAACGAGCGGGCCTGGATCCTCTACCAGTTGGGCCGGTACGCCGAGGCGTTGGCCGATGCCCGGCAGGCGATCACGCATCTGCCCGGCGCGGCCCCGGCGATCGACACCCATGCGCACGTGCTCGCGGCACTCGGCCGCCGCGACGAGGCGCTGGCGGAGTTCGAGCGCGCCATCGACGCGGGTGGCACCAGTTTCGTGCGCATGTACCAGCGGGCACTGGCCGCCCACGGCCACTTCGACGGCGAGGTCGACGGCGTCTACGGTCCCGCGGTCCGCGGCGCTCTGAGCGCGTGCATCGCCGCAGGGTGCCGGCTTCTGCCCTGACGCGACCCGACAGAACGGGGGTTTAGAGCGATTCGAGCAAAGAGGACTCATTTTGCGGCTCGAAAATCGCGGCAATTCAATATGCTAGGGCCATCTCGGTGATTTAGGGAGCACCAAAACGGCCCTAGCCCGGCGCCCGGACCGCCTGGCGCTGGGTGCCGAGGCCCTCGATGCCGAGCTCGACCGTGTCGCCGGGCACGAGCCAGCGCGGCGGCTTCATGCCGAGCGCCACGCCGGGCGGCGTGCCGGTGGGGATCACGTCACCCGGCTCGAGCGTCATGAACTGCGAGATGTAGCTCACGATATGCGCGATCGGGAAGATCATCGTCCGGGTCGAGCCGGTCTGCCGCCGCTCGCCGTTCACGTCGAGGAACATGTCGAGCGCGCCGGGCTCGGGCACCTCGTCGCGGGTCACCAGCCAGGGGCCGAGCGGCCCGAACGTGTCGTGGCTCTTGCCCTTGATCCACTGGCCGGAGCGTTTCGACTGAAAGGTGCGCTCGGAGACGTCGTTGAACACGGCGTAGCCGGCGACGTGCTCGAGCGCCCGCGCCTCGTCCACGTATTTTGCGCGCTTGCCGATGACGATGGCGATCTCGACCTCGTAGTCGAGCGCGTCCGAGGCCCGCGGAGTCTCGATGTCGTCGTATGGTCCGCAGACCGCGGTGACCGCCTTGCCGAACAGGATCGGCTCGGCGGGGATCGGGTTGCCGGTCTCCTCGGCGTGGTCGCGGTAGTTGAGGCCGACGCAGACCAGCTTGCCGATGCGCCCGACGCAGGCGCCGATGCGCGTGCCATCGGGCACGGCGGGCACGGCGGGCAGGGTGGCGGGGTCGAGGCGGCGCAGCCGCTCGAGCCCGGCGTCCGACAGCGCCGCGCCGGCGATGTCGTCCACCTGCGCCGAGAGGTCGCGGATCGTGCCCTCGGCATCGAGGATCGCGGGTTTCTCGGCCCCCTTCGGGCCGACGCGCAGCAGTTTCATATGTTTTCTCCGTGTATTAGCCGGACCAGCCGCCGTCGATGACGACGGCCTGGCCGGTCATGAAGGCGCTCGCGTCCGAGGCGAGGTAGACGACCAGCGCGGCGATCTCCCAGGCCTCGGCCAGCCGGCCCATGGGCTGGCGCGCGGTGAAGGCCCGGTGCGCCGCGTCGTAGTCGCCGGTGGCGCTGAGGCGCTCGTGCAGCGAGGGCGTGTCGACGGTGCCGGGGCAGACCGCGTTCGCCCGGATTCCCCGGGTGACGTAGTCCTTCGCCACGGATTTCGTCAGCCCGATCACCGCCGCCTTGGTGGCGCCGTAGACGCACCGGTTCGGCGCGCCGATCACCGAGGACGCCGCCGAGGCCATGTTGACGATCGAGCCCGCGCCGCGCTCGAGCATGCCCGGCAGGGCGGCACGGATGGTGCGGAACATCGAGCGCACGTTGAGCTCGAAGGCGAACGCCCACTCGTCCTCGGTGGCCTCGAGGATCGTGCCGTTGTGCACGAAGCCGGCGCAGTTCACCAGGATGTCGGGCCGCGCCCGGTCCACCGCGGCGGCGATGTCGGCCGGGTCGAGGGCGTCCATGCGGAAGGTCTCGGCGCCCTCGAGCGTGGCGAGCGTGCGCATGTTGATGTCGGTGGCGAACACCTCGGCGCCCTCGCGCACCATCGCCTCGGCGCTGGCGCGGCCGATGCCCTGGCCCGCGGCGGTGACCAGCGCGCGCTTGCGCTCGAGCCGCATGTGTTCCCTCCCCGGACGGGCGCCGCGCGCGCGCCCCAAACCGGACGCGACCGGGCGCGCGCGGGCCGAGCCTAAGGGCTCGGACCCGCTTCGCCAAGCCCCGGCGCGCGCCGCCTGCGCTTCAGAGCAGCGCCATCACCCGGGTCGGGCCGCCCGACCCGCCGCGCCACTTCGGCGCCCCGGCGATCAATGTGGCCCCGGTTGCCGGCAGCCGGCCGAGATTGGCGACGTTCTCGAGCCCCCAGCGCCCCGTCGGCAGCCAGGCGAAATGGGTCGCGAAGTCCGGCGACTTGCCGTAGTCGAGCGAGAGCGTGTCCACCGCGATGCCGATGGCGCTGGTCTCCTCCATCAGCATTTGCGCCGCCTCGAGGTGGAAGCCCGGATAATGCTGGATGCCTTCGCCGTCGACGTTGCGGAACTTCCCGGTGCCGAGGCGGGACTCCCAGCCCGAGAACATGGCGACGCAGCAGCGCTCGGGAAACGGGCCGTTCGCCGCCGTCCAGGCCTTCAGGTCGTCGGGTGTCAGCTCGGCGTCGTCGCTCTCGTCGGCCTTGGCGCGGATGTCGACCACGGCGAGCGGGGCGACCAGCGACTCCACCGGGATCTCGGCGACGCTGGCGCCGTCGGCCGAGACGTGCAGCGGTGCGTCGATATGCGTGCCGGAGTGCTCGTTGAGCGTCAGCTCGAGCGTGAGAAAGCCGTCCTTGTCGAAGCTCTTGACCTCCCTGAAGGCCACCCCCTGCACGCCGAAGAAATGCGGGAAGCTCTCGTCCAGCTCGTGCGTCAGGTCGTGGACCTTGCTCGCGCCGGCGGCGAGCGCGGGCGGGGCCGCCGAGCCGGCCGCCGCGGCGATGGCGGCCGCGGGCGCGGCGCGCAGCAGGTCGCGGCGGCTCAGCATGCGCCGCTTGACGCTGTCGATGACGCGATGATCGCACATGGAGTCCTCCCTTGTCCTTGCCCGGGCGCCTTTTGCGTCCCTGGCGGGAGAATAGCGGAAAACGAGGGTGCCGGGAACGCAGGGACGCCGCGATGCGCCGGGCAACCGCGTTTTCCCGGGGCAGAGGCAGCGTGGGCCACCCCACGACCCCGTGCGGGTCACTCCTCGTCGAGCGTGCCGTGCATGGCGACCATCTCGAGGGTGGCGTCCTGGGGCCTGATCACCCGGAAGCTCTCGGAGACGCCGGCCTCGACCAGCTCGCGCTGCACCACGAGCAGGGTGTTGGGATCGTGCTCCGCGCACAGCTCGCGCATGAAGCGCAGCTCCTCCTCGGCGACGGGGCGGGCGGCGGCGAGGTCGGGAGCGCCGTAGGCCTCGACGAAATGCGCGGCGAGGCGGTCGATCAGGGCGGCGTATTCGGCCTCCTCGATCTTGGCGGTGGCGACGAAGGTGGCGCGGCCGAAGCTCTCGAGGCCGAGCCAGCCGTTGGCGAAGGCCTGGCGGCGCGGGCCGGCCAGCATGTCCTCGCTCCAGTTCGAGAACTCGAAGGCGCCCGAGATCGCCCACTCGCCGGCGACGGCCGGGCGCTCGAACACGCGCTCGTCCGATTCGTCGAAGCGCAGCGTGCGGGCGAGCCTCATGCGAGGTCCTCCAGCATCGAGGTCAGCGGGCGGATCTGGGTGGTCTGGCCCTTGCGCACCAGCATGCCGCCCAGCTCGTCGAGGCCGACGAAGAGGCCGCCGCCGGGCAATGCCTCGCCCATCCGCCAGGCGCGGGCGCGCCAGGCGTCGTGCAGCGGCGGGAAGCCGTCGTCGAGCCAGCGGTTGATCCAGACCAGCGTGTGGCGCGACCAGCTCTCGAGCAGCCGGTACGGCCTGACCTCGATGCAGCCCTCCTCGACGAGGCAGGTCTGCTCGGGGGCGCGGCCGGGCTCGTCCCGGTCGCTCAGCAGGTAGTCCACATGCACCCCGACCACCAGCCAGTCGGGCTCGGCCGCGGGGTCGGCGGTGGAGGCGGCGGCGCGCAGCTGGCCGCAGTCGCCGCCGTTCACCTTGACGATGCGCGGCCAGACATAGTGCACGGCCACCTCGGGCGGCGCCAGCGCGCCGATGGCGTCGCCCAGGCCCAGCGCCACGGCGAAGCTGGCGGCCATGGCGCGCGCGAGCGGCACCTCGGGCGCGAGCACCAGCGCCGCGCGCATGACGGCCTCGTCGCACGACCAGGTGACGAGGCCGGGGTCCGCGCCGAGCGCCGCCTGGGCCACCGCCTTGGCGAAGGGGTCCATGCCCGGCGGGGTCTCGTCGCCGCGCATCAGGGGCGGGAAGGTGGGGGTCATGTCCAGGGTCATGCGGGCGACGCCGTGACGATCATGCGGCCCGGCCGAGCACGCCGCTGGCGACCAGGCGCTCGGCGATCTCGATGAAGGCGCGGGCCTGGGGGGCGTGCGGCTTGGCCGCGACGATCGGCACGCCCGAATCGCCGCCGGTGCGGATTTCGAGGTCGAGCGGGATCTCGCCGAGAAACGGGATGGCGAGCTTCTCCGCCTCGGCCCTGGCGCCGCCGTGGCCGAAGATGTGGCTCTCGTGGCCGCACTCCGGGCAGATGTGCGTGGACATGTTCTCGATCAGGCCGAGGATCGGGATGCCGGTCTTTTGGAACATGTTGATCGACTTGCGCACGTCGAGCAGCGCGATGTCCTGGGGCGTCGAGACGATGATGCCGCCCGTCACCTCGGCCTTCTGCGCCAGGGTGAGCTGCACGTCGCCGGTGCCGGGCGGCAGGTCGATCAGCAGCACGTCGAGCCGGCCCCACTGGACCTGGCGGAGCATCTGCTCGAGCGCGCCCATCAGCATCGGCCCGCGCCAGATCACCGCCTCGCCCTCGGGCACCATGAAGCCGATCGACATGGCGGTGATGCCGTGGTTCCTCAGCGGCAGGATGGTCTTGCCGTCGGGCGAGGAGGGCCGCCCGGTGATCCCCAGCATGCGCGGCTGCGAGGGGCCGTAGACGTCGGCGTCCAGCAGCCCTACGCGCAGGCCCGTGGCGGTGAGCGCCACGGCGAGGTTGGTGGTGACGGTGGACTTGCCCACGCCGCCCTTGCCCGAGGCGATGGCGATGACGTGGTCGACGCCGGGGATGCGCTTGTCCGCCGGCTCGCTGGGCCGCCGGCGCGGCTGGATCTCGGGCGGCGGGCCCTTGCCCTTCTCCGCCACCGGCGAGCGCGCCTCGCCGGGCGTCTGCGAATGGGCGGTCAGGATGGCCGAGACCTTCTCGACGCCGGGCAGCCGCTCGACCGCGGCCTGCGCGGCGGCGCGCACCGGCTCCATCGCCGCGCCTTTGGCGGGGTCGACCTCGATGACGAACGAGACCCTACCGCCCGAGACCATCACCGCCTTGGCCATGTCGGCCGAGACGATGTCGCGGCCCTGGCCGGGGTCGACGATCTTGCGCAGGGTCTCGATGACCTCCTCGCGGGTGACGCTCATGCGCCGGGATTCCTCGCCTGGGTCGTCACTTGCCCCCGGTTCACTTGCTCCCAGTTCACTTGCTTTCGGTGGTGATTTCGCCCTCGACCACGTGCTCGAGGCCGAGATCGGGGATCGAGACGGTGGCGCGGACCTTGACCGGGCCCGACGGCTTCTTCGCCCAGACCGCCTTCTCGATCTCCTGCTGCGAGGTGACGCCGAGGCGCTTGAGGAACTTGCGCATCGACATGTTGAAGGCATCGTCGTCGATCGGCATGGCGCTCTCCCTTGTCGGCTTGGCCGAAGTGGTGCGGCGGCCCCCGGGCATTGTCAAGGGCCGCGGGCGGCGCGCCGGGACCGGCTCCGCAGCCTCCCCCCTGTCCCCCCTCCCAGCGGGAGGGGGGAAGGCCCAGGGGCCGGCGCCGTGCGCCCCCCTCTCCCGCTGGGAGAGGGGCCGGGGGAGAGGCGTCGGAGCGGCTGCCGTGTCGCGGCATCTCAGCCCTCGTCCTCGCCGTTCTTTGCGTCCGCGAGATAGTCGTCGGTGGTGCGCGTGCGCCGCGAGGCGCCGAGCGCCATGGGCGCGTCTTGCGCCTGGAACTGCGCCTTGATGCGGCAGTCGTCGCACATCTGGATCAGCTTCACGTTGTCGGACTGGGTGAACATCCAGTGCTTGCCCGAGAGCTTCTCGACGATCTTCTCGATCGAGGCGCGAACGCCGAACGGCTTGCCGCAGGAGATGCACGCGAACGGTTCCTGCTGGTTGAGCACGCGGCTGGTCAGCGCGGCGTCGGTCACGTCGAGCTGCGGCACCAGCCGGATGGCGTTCTCCGGGCATATGTTGGCGCACAGGCCGCACTGGATGCAGGCCTCCTCGCGGAAGCTGATCTCGGGGTGGTCGGGGTTGTCGAGGATCGCCCCCGTCGGGCACAGGCTGGCGCAGGCGAGACACAGCGTGCAGGCGTCGGTGTCCACCAGGATGGCGCCGTAGGGGGCGCCCTCGGGCAACGCGATCGGCGCCTCCGGCAGCGTGCCGCCGGCCAGCGCCCTTGCGGCGAGGCGCACGGTCTCGCGCCGGCCGCCGAGCGGCAGGATCGGCTCGACGGCCAGCGGCGCGGGGCCGCCGGAGTAGAGCAGGTCGCAAAGCGCGTCGGGGTCGGCCGGCTCGATCAGGCGGATGCGGGCGCCATCCGCCCCCGCGCCGGCGGCGATGGCGTTGCCCAGCGCGATCTGCGGCTCGAGCGGCTGGCGCTCGGTGCGCGGGCCGGCGAGGATGTCGACGCCGGCGTAGCCGAGGCCCAGCGCCGCGAGCTGCTCGGCATGGCCGAACAGCGAGACGGCGCGCAGCTCGAGCGGGATCACCGCGCCCGGCAGGCCACTTCCGTAGCGCGCGGCCAGCCGGATCATCTCGGCCCCGTGCTCGGCGTCGTGGACAAGCAGGCGCGGGGCCTCGCCGCCCGCGGCGCGGTAGGCCTCGGCCATCACGCGCATGCGCCGGAACAGGTGCTGGCCGGGCGGGTCGTCGCTCGAGGCGGCGCCCGAGGGGCAGACCGCGTGGCAGGCGCCGCAGCCGGCGCAGACGTGCGGGTCGATGAACACCGTGTCGCCATTGGGCGAGATGGCGCCGGTGGGGCAGACCTCGAGGCAGCGCGTGCAGGCGGTCTGCTGCGCGCGCGAGTGCGCGCACAGGCTCTCCTCGAAGCGGATGTGCAGGGGCTTCTCGAAGGTGCCGACGAGCTGTGCGGCGTCGAACAGCGCGCGCTCCACGGCGAGCGGGTCGCCGGGGTCGGCGCGCAGGTAGCCGTCGCGCTTGTGGTGCGCGGGGAACAGCGGCGTGCCGCCGGTCAGGTCGAGGATCAGGTCGCACTCGGTCGTCGCCCCGTCGCGCGGGGCGCCGAAGGCGCGCGGGCCGCGGCCGGCGGGCTCGAGCTCGGCGAAGCCGTCGATCTCCAGCGCGAAGCGGCCGAGCGCGCCGCTGGCACTGCGAATACGGCCCGCCACGATCTGCATCGCGGCCTCCGCCGGGGGCAGGACCTCCTCGGGCGCGGCCAGCATGCAGGTGACGGCGAGGTGGGGCGCGAGGCGGGCGGCGGCCCCGACGGCCTGCTCGCCGCGGCCCAGCACGAGGCAGACGCCGCGCGATTCCACATCGATCGCCGGGACCGATGGCGCCGCCAGCCGGGCCTCGGCGATCAGCGCCGCCATCTTCGGGCCGGACTCCTCCCCGGACCAGCCGGCGCGGTCGCGGATGTCGACGCAGAGCAGGCGCGCCTCGGCGCCCAGCTCCTCGGCCAGCGCCCGGAAGGCGGGGGTCTCCTGGCCGCAGGCGACGATCACCGGCTCGCCGGACTTCAGCGCGGCGGCCGCCACCCCGGCCTCGGCGCGGCACAGATGGGTGTGCACCTTGTCGCTGGCAATGCCGCAGCCCCTGGCGATCGCCCGGGCGTCGGGGCGCATGGTGCCGGTGCAGTCGCACAGCAGGAGCCGGGGCTGGGTGGCGGGCATCGGGCCTCTCTGAAGGTCGCGCCGCGGCGCGGGACTCGCGCCGCCTCGCGGCGCACGGTAACGCAAAGCCGGGGCAAATCAATCCGCCCGGCGCTGCCGGCACCTTGGCAGGGTCGCGCCGCCGCGCCACTATTGATATAGGAGAGGCGAGCCAATTGCAGCCAAGTCAGGCAGCCAAGTCAGGCAGCCAGCTCAGGAGGTGCCCGCGTGCGCGAGGCGGCGGAGAAGACGGCGGAGATCCCGGTCGGCGTGGTGATCCGCAGGCAGCCCGGGGTGACGCGCTGGGCCAGGTGGGTGTGGCGCGTGGTCGGCGTGCTGCCCGGCGCGCCGCCCGCCCAGTGGCGCGAGCTCAGGCGCGAGGGCGAGGCGGTGGAGTATCACGCCGCCACGGTGAGCCTCGAGTTGCACCGCACCGAGACCGAGGGCTACAAGGTGGCGCTGTCGAACGAGCCGCCCTGCCTCTACGTGATCCTGCGCCCGGCGGCCGAGGCGGGCGGCCCGGAGCCGCTCGAGGTGTTCGCCGTCACCGCCTCGGCCTACGACGCCGAGCTCTACCTCGAGAGCGGCGAGGAAATCGTCGAGGCGGTGCCGATGCCCCCGGCCGTGATCGCCTGGCTGAGCGACTTCGTCGCGCGCCACCACAAGGAGCGCGACTTCGTCAAGCGCAAGCGTGCGCCGGCCGCGGCGCGCGAGACCTGCGACACCGGTCCCCGGGCGCCGCAGGCGGGCGACGTCTACGCCCGCCCGGCGCCGCCCGGCAGCAAGCGCAAGCCGCAATGAGCCGCGACCGCGAGAAGCCGGGGGACCGCGAGAAGCCGGGGGACCGCGAGGACTTCGCCAGCCGCTGGTCGCGCCTGAAGCGCCAGACCAAGACGCCGCCGGTGGAACCGGACGCCGCTCAGACACCGGCGCCGGTGAGCGACGAGCGGCCGGACGCCGAGATCCTGAAGGAGCTGGGCCTGCCCGAGCCGGAGACGATGAAGCCCGGCGACGACTACTCGGGCTTCATGGCGGCCGCCGTGCCGGCGCGCATCCGCAACCGGGCGCTCAGGCGGCTGTGGGTCTCGAACCCCGTGCTGGCCAATCTCGACGGGCTCGTGGACTACGCCGAGGACTTCACCGACGCGGCGACCGTGCCCGAGGTGCTGCGCACCGCCTACAAGGTGGGCCGCGGCTGGCTCGAGGGCGACGACGAGGCGGCGCCGGCCGCGCCGCCCGACCGGGCGGAGGCGGGCGAGCCGGACGCGGTGGACGCGGGGGGCGCGGGGGGCGACGAGGCGCCGGCGCCGGGCGATCCGGCTGCCGTGGAGGCGCCCGACGCGCCGCCGAGCGTCGCCGAAGCACGTCCGGGCCAAGAGCTATGGGGCGAAGTGGGATCGGGCGAAGACCGATCGGTCGATGAAAATCCGGGCGAAAAAAGTCCGGGCGAAAAAAGTCCGGGCGAAAAAAGTCCGGCGGAGCCGCACGGGGCGCCTCCGCGGGCAAGGATGCGTTTCCGCTTCGCGGACAAGTGAGCGGGCGCGCGGCAAAAATAAGACGCGGTGATTGGTCATAAGAATTGACCTCTTTGGAATCTATGATAGCCTGAGACAAAGAGACGCGGATCTGCCGGTCACTCCGGTCCGGCCGGAGATGTGGGCAGGGGAAGGCGAGCGTCCGGACACCCGGGAGGGTCTTCGCCCGGGCCCGTTCGTTTCGCTGATTTGCGATTAGCTGATTTCGTAGCTCAAGAACGGCCGGGCGGCGAACCCGGCCGCACAGGGGGGAGCGCATGGCCCTTGCCGCGCAGCGGGAGGAACTGGAACAGGAACTGGAACTGGCCGAGGAGGACGTTCTCCGGGCCGGTGTCTATGACCTTCTGGGGGCGCTGCTGGCGCGCCCGCCCAAGCGTGACCTGATCGACCGGGTGGCGCGGCTCGAGGGCGATTCGGGCGAGCTGGGCCGGGCGGTCAAAGCTCTCGCGAGGCTGGCGAAGGCGACCACCGAACAGGCGGCCGAGCGCGAGTTCTTCAACCTTTTCATCGGCGTCGGGCGCGGCGAGCTGCTGCCCTACGCAAGCTACTACATGACCGGCTTCCTCAACGAGAAGCCGCTGGCGCTGTTGCGCAGGGACATGGCGCAGCGCGGCATCGGGCGGGCGCCGAACGTGTTCGAGCCCGAGGACAACATCGCCTCGCTGTGCGAGATGATGGCCGGGCTGATCCTCGGCCGCTTCGGCGCGCCGGCGAGCCTGACCGGCCAGCGCGACTTCTTCGCGGCCCATCTGGGGCCGTGGGCCGGGCACTTCTTCGCCGACCTCGAGGGCGCGAAGGGGTCGGTCCTCTATGCACCCGTGGGGGCGCTGGGGCGCGCCTTCGTGGAGATCGAGCGCGAGGCGTTCAGGCTGGCGGCCTGAGCGCCTTTCTGCACCGGGCCGCCGCGCGCGGCCCAAACCGGGAGGACGGGAATGAAGGACGAGAAAGCCGCCAGCAGCCGGCGCGATTTCCTCAAGCTCGCCACCATTGCGGCCCCGGCAGTCGCCGTGGCCACCGTGACGGGGACCCGCGCGGCCGAGGCCGCCGAGGACCAGGGCTCGGGCTATCGGCGCACGGAGCACGTCGAGAAGTATCTCAAGAGCGCCCGCTTCTGACGGCGGCGGGCAGGCGGGTGACGGTAGCGAGAGGCCCTGATCCCGCGAGGCGATGACCGGGCTGCGGCCCGCGTTCAACAGGAGAGGAAGATGCTCAGGAAAAAGACCAACGGGGTAGCGAGAGGCCCCCGTAGCGAGTCGATCCTGTCACAGGTCGCGCAGTCCTCGGTGGACCGGCGCGCCTTCCTGCGCGGCTCCGGGCTCGCCATCGGCGGGCTGACCGCGCTGGCCGCCACCGGCGGCACGGTGACCAGGGCCGAGGCCGCGGCACCCGGCGCGGGCAAGGTGGAGATCCGCAAGTCGGTGTGCACGCACTGCTCGGTCGGCTGCACGGTGCTGGCCGAGGTGCAGGACGGCGTCTGGACCGGGCAGGAGCCCGGCTGGGACAGCCCCTTCAACCTCGGCGCCCACTGCGCCAAGGGCGCGAGCGTGCGCGAGCACGCGCATGGCGAGCGGCGCCTGAAGTACCCCGTCAAGATGGAAGGCGGTGAGTGGAAGCGGATCTCCTGGGAGCAGGCGATCGACGAGATCGGCGACAAGATGCTCGAGATCCGCGATTCCAGCGGACCCGACAGCGTCTACTGGCTCGGCTCGGCCAAGCACTCGAACGAGCAGGCCTACCTGTTCCGCAAGTTCGCCGCCTACTGGGGCTCGAACAACGTCGACCACCAGGCGCGCATCTGCCACTCGACCACGGTCGCGGGCGTTGCCAACACCTGGGGCTACGGCGCCATGACCAACTCCTACAACGACATCCACAACAGCCGCGCCATCTTCCTGATCGGCGGCAACCCCGCCGAGGCGCACCCGGTGTCGCTCTTGCACCTGCTCAAGGCGAAGGAGGAGAACAACGCCCCCCTGATCGTGCTCGACCCGCGCTTCACGCGCACCGCGGCGCACGCGGACGAGTTCGTGCGCTTCCGCCCGGGCACGGACGTGGCGCTGATCTGGGGCCTGCTCTGGCACATCTTCGAGAACGGCTGGGAGGACCGCGAGTTCATCCGCACCCGGGTCTGGGGCATGGACCAGATCCGCCAGGAGGTGCGCAAGTGGACCCCCGAGGAGACCGAGCGCGTCACCGGCGTGCCGGGCTCGCAGCTCGAGCGGGTGGCGCGCACCATGGTCGAGAACCGCCCCGGCACCGTGATATGGTGCATGGGCGGCACCCAGCACCACAACGGCAACAACAACACGCGGGCCTACTGCGTGCTGCAGTTGGCGCTGGGCAACATGGGCGTTGCGGGCGGCGGCACCAACATCTTCCGCGGCCATGACAACGTGCAGGGCGCCACCGATTTCGGCGTCGTGCCGGACTCGCTGCCCGGCTACTACGGCCTGGCGGCAGGCTCGTGGGCCCACTGGGCGCGGGTCTGGGAGGAGGACCTCGACTGGCTCAAGGGCCGCTTCGCCACGATCACCGGGGCGGACGGCAAGGAACGCCCGCTGATGAACGAGAAGGGCATCCCGGTCAGCCGCTGGGTGGACGGCGTTCTCGAGGCCAAGGAGAACATCGAGCAGCCCGAGAACCTGCGCGCCATGGTGTTCTGCGGCCACGCGCCGAACAGCCAGACCCGCGGGCCGGAGATGAAGAAGGCGATGGAGAAGCTCGACCTTCTCGTCGTCATCGACCCCTATCCGACGGTCACGGCGGTGCTGCCGGACCGCACGGACGGCATGTATCTCCTGCCGGCGGCGACGCAGTTCGAGACGCGCGGCTCGGTGACCGCCTCGAACCGCTCGCTGCAGTGGCGCGACAAGGTCTTCGACCCGGCCTTCGAGTGCAAGACCGACCACGAGATCCTGTTCCTCTTCGCCCGCAAGTTCGGCTTCGAGGACCGGATGTTCCGCAACATCTCGATGGACAGCGAGACCGAGCCGAACGTCGAGGACATGACGCACGAGTTCAACCGCGGCATGTGGACCATCGGCTACACCGGCCAGTCGCCGGAGCGGCTGAAGCTGCACATGGAGCACCAGCACACCTTCGACAAGACGACGTTGAGGGCAGTCGGCGGCCCGGCCGACGGCGACTACTACGGGCTGCCCTGGCCGTGCTGGGGCCCACCCGAGATGAATCATCCCGGAACCGCCAACCTCTACGACATGTCGCTGCCGGTATCGCAGGGCGGCCTGACCTTCCGCGCCCGATTCGGCGTCGAGCGGGACGGCGACAACCTGCTGGCCGAGGGGGTCTACTCGAAGGACTCCGAGATCCAGGACGGCTACCCCGAGTTCACCATGGCGATGCTCATGGAGCTCGGCTGGGACGCCGACCTGACGGCCGAGGAGCGGGCTGCCATCGAGGCGGTCGCCGGCTCGACCGACCCGGAGAAGCTGGGCGCGGTGAACTGGAAGACCGACCTCTCGGGCGGCATCCAGCGGGTCGCCATCAAGCACGAGTGCGCGCCCTTCGGCAACGCCAAGGCGCGGGTGGTGGTGTGGAACTTCCCCGACCCGGTGCCGCTGCACCGCGAGCCGCTCTACACGCCCCGGCGCGACCTGGTCGCCGACTATCCGACCTACTCGGACCGCATGGCGTGGCGGCTGCCCACCCTCTACGAGTCGATCCAGAAGAAGGACGTCTCCAAGGAGTATCCGGTCATCCTCACCTCGGGGCGGCTGGTCGAGTACGAGGGCGGCGGCGAGGAGAGCCGCTCGAACCCGTGGCTCGCCGAGCTGCAGCAGGAGATGTTCGTCGAGATCAACCCGTTCGACGCGAACTCGCTCGGCATCCGCAACGGCGAGCGGGTCTGGGTCGAGGGGCCGGAGGGCGGCAAGGTGCTGGTCGCGGCCATGGTGACCGAGCGGGTGGGCCGCGGCGTGGCGTTCATGCCGTTCCACTTCGGCGGGCACTTCCAGGGCGCGGACTTGCGGCACAAATATCCCGCCGGCGCCGATCCCTATGTGCTCGGCGAGAGCTCGAACACTGCCCAGACCTATGGCTACGACGTGGTCACCCAGATGCAGGAGACCAAGACCACGCTCTGCCGCATCGAGAAGGCGTAAGGGGGATACCTAGATGGCACGTATGAAGTTCCTCTGCGACGCCGAGCGCTGCATCGAGTGCAACGCCTGCGTCACGGCGTGCAAGAACGAGCACGAGGTGCCTTGGGGCATCAACCGGCGCCGGGTGGTCACCATCAATGACGGCGTTCCCGGCGAGCGGTCGATCTCGGTCGCCTGCATGCACTGCTCGGACGCGCCGTGCATGGCGGTCTGCCCGGTCGACTGCTTCTACCAGACGGCGGACGGCGTGGTGCTGCACTCGAAGGACCTGTGCATCGGCTGCGGCTACTGCTTCTACGCCTGCCCCTTCGGGGCGCCGCAGTTCCCGCAGGCGGGCAACTTCGGCAGCCGCGGCAAGATGGACAAGTGCACCTTCTGCGCCGGCGGCCCCGAGGAGGACCACTCGGCGGTCGAGTTCCAGAAGTACGGCCGGAACCGGCTGGCCGAGGGCAAGCTGCCGCTCTGCGCCGAGATGTGCGCCACCAAGGCCCTGCTCGGGGGCGACGGCGACGACGTCGCCGACATCTACCGCGAGCGCGTGGTGGCGCGCGGCTTCGGCACCGGCGCCTGGGGCTGGGGCACCGCCTACCAGCGCAAGGGCAGCTGAGGCCCCGCGCTGCGGCCGGATCACGGCCCGTCCGGGGAGCCGGACCCGGGCGGGTCGGGCCGCTCCATCGGACGTTTCCCGAATCGCTCGCGGCAGGCTTTGATGGAGGACCGAGCATGAGTCACAGGCGGCGCGGCAATCTGGTGGGGTTCCTCGCCTTGTGCCTGGCGATCCTGGTGTTCTCGGGATCGGCCGTGCAGTTCGCGCTGACCCTGGACGCGGCCTGGGCACAGTCCTCGGTGCGCCCGCCCGAGAACGTGGTGATCCCCGCTCAGCCGGGGGAGAGCCGGCCGCTGGACATGGTCGAGCCGTTCCCGTCCGACTCCGACCGGCTGGTCGGGCCGCTCGGGCCGCTCGGGCCGAACTCGGACGCGACGCTGTGGGGCGCGGTGCGCCACGGCGAGCGGTTCTCGGTCTCGATCCCCGACGAGAAGGCGGCGATCCTGGTGCAGTCGGGCGGTGTCGAGTGGCAGCGCATGCGCGCCGGCAAGGGCCCGCTCGGCGAGTGGGGCGCCAACGCCATCGCGGTCACCGTGCTGGTGCTGGCGATCTTCTACGTGGTGCGCGGGCGCATCCGCGTGGAGCACGGGTTCTCGGGGCGGCTGATCGAGCGGTTCAACGGCATCGAGCGCTTCGGCCACTGGCTGCTGGCGGTCTCGTTCATCCTGCTGGCGCTGACCGGCCTGAACCTGATCTACGGCCGCGAGTACCTGCTGCCGCTGATCGGCAGGGAGCTGTTCGCCACGGTCGCCGCGGGCGGCAAGTGGGTGCACAACAACGTGGCCTGGGCGTTCATGCTGGGGCTGGTGATGGTCTTCGTCATGTGGGTGGGGCACAACCTGCCGCGCCGGGCCGACCTGGTCTGGATCCTCAAGGGCGGCGGCATGTTCAGGAAGGGCGTGCATCCCCCGGCCTGGAAGTTCAACGCCGGGCAGAAGCTGGTGTTCTGGGCGGTGATCCTGCTCGGCACCTCGGTGTCCATGAGCGGGGTGTCGCTGCTGTTCCCGTTCGAGCTGCCGCTGTTCGCCAAGACCTTCGAGGTGATGAACGCGCTCGGCGTCGCCGTGGTCTGGGGCGCGCCGCTGCCGACCGAGCTGACGCCGTTCCAGGAGATGCAGCTCGCCCAGCTCTGGCACGCCATCGTGGCGCTGGCGATGACCGTGGTGATCATCGCCCACATCTACATCGGCACGCTCGGCATGGAGGGCGCCTTCGACGCCATGGGCTCGGGCCAGGTCGACCTGAACTGGGCGAAGGAGCACCACAGCCTGTGGGTCGAGCAGGAAGAGGCCAGGGGCCGCGTCGATGCCGGCAGCAGGGACTCGGCCACGACGCCGGCCGAATGAACCGATGCAGCGGTGCTTGCGGGCGATGCGGGCGGGCGCGCTGGCGCTGGTGCTGCTGAGCCTCGGGGCCGCCCCGCCCGCCTGGCCGGACGAGCGTGGCTCCGGGGGTAGCTCCGGAGGCGGTTTCCTGCGCCTCGAGGGGCATGGCGGGCCGGTCCAGGGGGTCGCCGTGTCGCCCGATGGCGGGCGGCTGCTGACCGCGAGCTTCGACTACTCGGTGGGGCTGTGGGACCTCGAGACCGGGGCGCTGATCCGCTGGCTCGAGGGGCACGAGGCGGCGGTGAACGCGGTCGCCTTCCTGCCGGCGGGCGCGGCCGGCGGCGCGCGGGCGCTCTCGGGCGGCGACGATTTCGACGTGATCGAGTGGGACCTCGCGACCGGCCAGCCGCTGCGCCGCATGGAGGGGCACCGGGGCAAGGTGTTCCACCTGGCGGTCAGCCCCGACGGCCGGCTCGCCGCCTCGAGCGGCTGGGACGGGCGGATCGGGCTGTGGCCGCTCGAAGGCGGGGCGGTGCGCTGGCTCGAGGGGCACCGGGGCCCGGTCAGCGAGGCGGCGTTCTCGGCCGATGGCGCGACGCTCTACAGCGCCTCGCATGACGGCACGATCCGGCGCTGGGACGTGGCCACCGGCGCCATGCAGGCGGTGGTGGTCGAGCACGGCTTCGGCACCAACCACGTGGTGCTGAACGAGGCGGCGGGCTGGCTCGCCTACGGCGCGGTGGACGGCGCGGTGCGCGCGCTCGACCTCGCCTCGGGGCGCGAGATCGCCGACCTCACCGCCGACCGCCGGCCGATCCTGGCGCTGGCCCCGAGCCCGGACGGGCGCTTCCTCGGCGTCGGCGACGGGCACGGCTACATCATGGTGATCGACACCGCCGACTGGACCATCGCGCGCGACTTCCGCGCCGCGGTGGAGGGGCCGATCTGGGCGCTGGCCTGGACCCGCGACGGCGCGCGGCTGGCGGCCGGCGGCATCGCCGACGAGGCGGCGGTCTGGCCGCTGTCGGGCGCCGGCGACGCGCTGTTTGCCGAGCGACGCCAGTTCCACACGCCGCCCTCGGCGATGTCGAACGGCGAGCGGCAGTTCGTGCGCAAGTGCTCGGTCTGCCACACCCTCAACCCCGACGGCGAGCGCCGCGCCGGGCCGACGCTCTACGGGATTTTCGGCCGCAAGGCCGGGACGGTGGAGGGGTATCGCTACTCGGACGCGCTGCGCGGCGCCGACATCGTGTGGAACGCCGAGACCATCGGCAAGCTGTTCGAGCTGGGCCCGGACCGCTTCACGCCCGGCTCGAAGATGCCGCTGCAGCGGATCAACGAGCTTGCCGACCGGCGCGATCTCATCTCATACTTGCGCCGCAACACCGGGCCCGCGAACGGGCAGGACGCCACGGGAGGGACGAAGTGAAGGCTTTTCTTGCCGCCGTCGTGGCCATGGCGGTGCTCGCCGTCGGCGCCGACCTGGCGCTCGACCGCATGGGCTTCTCGAGCAGCGAGGTCTACAGCAAGCCCAGCGTGCGGCTGGGCGAGTAGGCCCGCGCGCGCCGGGCTGCGCTGGACACACCCTGGGTTCACCGGCCGAGCCGGTAATCGAGGATGGGGCGGAGGCCGAGCGCGGCGAGCTCCGGGGCCGGGTCCGCCGGGCTCCCGGGCGCGAGGATCAGCGCGATCGCCGGGCCCGAGTGCGACACCGCGACGCCCAGCGCGCCGTGCCGGCGGGCCAGCGCCGAGACGGCCGCCCAGGCCGGATTGGGGCGGCGCGCCTGGCTCGCCTCGGCCGAGCGGGTGGCGGCGCGGCCGAGCCCGGCGAGGTCGCCCGCGCGCAGCGCGGCGGCGATCTGAGCGAACACCTCCGAGAGATCGGGAAAGTCGTCGTCGGCCGGGTCGGTGGGGCACGGCGGGCCGGCGGCGCCGCCGACCACGCGCATCGGCGGCAGCGCCGGCAGCCGCTCGATCACCCGGCCCTGGCGCGAGGCGAAGAGCACCGGGTCCGGCCACATCAGCGGATCGACCGCGCCCTCGGCGGCGAGGCACAGGGCGGCCTCGCGCTCGGGCGCGAGCCGCACGCCGAAGGCGCGGGCGACGGCGCGCACGGCGCCCAGCGTCTCGGCGGTGGACGAGCCGAGGCCGAGGCCGGGGGCGGCGGGGCGCGCGATGCTCAGCGTGCCGCCCCAGGTCTCGGCGCCGATCTCGGCGAGCGCCAGCCGGGCGGCGGCGCGGGCCTTGGCGCAGTCCGGCTCGGCGGCGCGCAG
>DATKCQ010000024.1:0-3915 GCA_035513135.1 Thermohalobaculum sp. | reverse complement strand
AAGCCCTTGCCGGGCAAGGCGGCCTATTGCGCGGCGAAGGCGGCGCAGGCGGCGCTGTTCGGCTGCCTGCGCCAGGAGATCGCCGCCGAGGGCGTGACGGTGACCAACGTCTATCCCGGACTCACCTACACCCATTCGTTCTTGGACGAGGACGTGGACCCGGCCGCGATGCTCTCGGCGGGCGAGGTGGCCGAGGCGGTGTTCGTCAACTGCGCCGGGCACGGCAACCTCTCGGTCGAGGAGCTGGTGCTGCAGCCGGCGCGCGGGATGCGGCTGTGAGCGCCGGGGCGCCCGGGCTGGTGCCGCTCGGCCGCGACGGCAGCTTCGAGGAGGTCTGGGAGGCCATCGCCTACCTGCTCGGCGCCGCCTACGTGACCGGCGCGCAGATCGAGGTGGCGGGCGGCTACCGGCTCTGAGCCGGCGGCGGAAAGGCTGGCCAAACCGGCCGGCGATTGTGCTAGGATTTCCCCGAATCCGGGCGAGGGCGGGGCATCCGATCCCCGACCCGGCCATCGAGAGGGGGAGACCCGATGTTCAGAACGCTCGTGCTTGCCACCGCGCTGCTGGGGCTCGCCGCCTGCCAGGGGGGCAGCGGCGGCGGCGGCGGCCAAGCCTCCTCCGAGATCGCCGCCGTGAATGCCGAATTCCAGGCCGCGTTCAACCGGGGCGACCCGCAGGCCATGGCGGCGCTCTACAGCGAGGACGCGGTGATCCTCGCACCCGGCGCGCCGTGGCTCGAGGGGCGCGCCGCGGTGGCCCAGGTCTGGCAGAACGTGCTGGGCCAGGGCGTGCGGGACCTCGACCTCGAGACGGTCGATCTCGAGGTGCAGCGCAGTTCCGCCACCGAGCTCGGCCGCTTCACCCTCACGGTGCCCGACGGCCAGGGCGGCCGGCGGACCCTGCCGGGCAAATACGTCGTCCACTGGAAGCGCGACCCGAACGGCGCCTGGCGGCTGCACTGGGACATCTGGAACGACAGCCCGCCGCAGGGCTGATACCGGGTCCCGTCGGTTACCGGCCCCACCCGCAACCGGGGTGGCCGCAGCGGGGCGGGTCGTGCTCGGGGGGGTGAGATCGTGCGGGCCTCGGCGCGCGATCGCCCGGCTCACCCCACCACGAAAACGTGCAGCGCCACGGGGCCGTGCGCGCCGAGCTGCAGGGTCTGGCCGATGTCGGCCGAGCGGCTCGGCCCGGTCACCAGATTCACCGTGCGCGGGTCGAGGCCGCGGGCGCGCCAGGTCTCCCACATGTCCTCGAAGCCGGCGCGGATGTCGCCGGCGGCGAGCACGACGAAGTGGGTCTCGCCGAGGAAGGTCAGCGTCACCGGGTTCTCGGGACCCGAGGCGAGCAGCAGCGTGCCGGTCTCGGCCATGCCGAGCTGGGCGCGCGAGAGCGTCGCCGGCTCCTCGAGGCGGCCCGGCCCGACGCTGCGCTCGATGCCGCCCCAGTCGCGCGCGAAGGCGGGGTCGGTGCCGGTGCGGATGGCGGCGGGGAGGTTGCGCTGCCGCAACTCCCCGGCCAGCGCCTGCGGCAGCTCGTCGAGCGCGGCGAGGCGCGACACGGTGGCGTCCACCGCCTCCGCCTTCTCGATGAAGCGGGCGATGCGGGCCTCGCCTTCCGTGCGCGCGGCGGCGGGGATCGGCGCGGTCTGGGCGGGGCGCGCGAGCCGGGCGTCCACGGCGTCCGCCTCGCCGCCCCCGGTGGCGCGGCGGATGCGGGCGAGGATGCCGTCGCGGGCGCTCATCCGCGCGCCCTCCAGCGGGACTGGAAGGTGCCGCGTTGCGGCGCCGGGAAGTCGCGGTGCGCGGTCCAGCCGCCCCCCATCGGCAGCCAGCGCAGGCGGCCCTTGCCCAGCGCCATGAGCCGCAGCCCGAGCGCGGCGGCGCGGGTGGCCAGCCGGTAGAGGCCGGGCCGCGCGGCGACCGTGCGCCACGCCGCCAGCCCCCAGCGGGCGGCGGCGGGGGTGAGGCGCCGCTCGAACTCGCGCTCGCGCCAGTGGCGCATCATCTTCGGCAAGGGAATGCGCATCGGGCAGACCGCCTCGCAGCGGCCGCAGAAGGTGGAGGCGTTGGGCAGGTGGGCGCCCTCCTCGATGCCGATCAGCGCGGGCGTCAGCACCGCGCCCATGGGCCCGGGATAGACCCAGCCATAGGCGTGCCCGCCGACCGCCTGGTAGACCGGGCAGTGGTTCATGCAGGCGCCGCAGCGGATGCAGCGCAGCATGTCCTGGAACTCGGTGCCGACCATCGCCGAGCGGCCGTTGTCGAGGATCACCACGTGGTACGCCTCGGGACCGTCCGGATCGTCCGCGCGCCGCGGCCCCGCGGAAAACGTGGTGTAGACCGACATCTCCTGCCCCGTGGCCGAGCGGGCCAGCACCCGCAGCACGGTGGCGGCGTCCTCGAGCGTCGGCACCATCTTCTCGATCGCCGCCATGACGATGTGCACGCGCGGCAGCGACTGCGAGAGGTCGCCGTTGCCCTCGTTGGTGACGATCACCGACTGGCCGGTCTCGGCGATCAGCAGGTTGGCGCCGGTGATGCCGACCTCGGCCTGGAAGTACTTCTCGCGCAGCACGCCGCGCGCCTCGGTGAGCAGGCTGCGCAGGTCGGCGAAGGAGCGGTCCGCGGGCAGGCCCTTGTGGTGCTCGCGGAAGGCCGCCTCGATCTGCGGCACGGTGACGTGCACCGCGGGGGCGATGATGTGGCTCGGCGCCTCGCGGCGCAGCTGGATGATGTACTCGCCGAGGTCGGTCTCGACCGGCGTGATGCCGTTGGCCTCGAGGAAGTCGTTGATGCCGCACTCCTCGGCGATCATCGACTTACCCTTGTTGACGATCTTCGCGCCCGCGTCGCGGCAGATCCCGAGCACGATGTTGCGTGCGTCCTCGGCCGTCTCGGCCCAGTGGACGTGCGCGCCGTGCGCCCTGGCGTTCGCCTCGTAGCGCTCGAGGTAGCGGTCGAGGTTGGCGAGCGTGTGGTTCTTCAGGTCGCGCGCGGCGTCGCGCAGCGCCTCGAACTCGGGGATGGCGGCGGCGGCCTTCGCGCGCTTGTCGACGAAGCCCGACTGGGCGTGGCTCATCGCCGACTGGATGTTGGGGTCGGCGAGCGCGGCCTTCGCGTTCGCCTTGAAGCGCGGGCTGGTGGAGAGGTGGGCGGTCATCTCAGCCCTCGCCTATGGCGGGGGTGGCGGTGTCGCCGGCGAGCACCTCGACGACGTGGCGGGCCGATACCGCGTGGCCCTCGCGGCTGAGCTTGCCGGCCATGTTCATGAGGCAGCCGAGGTCGCCCGCCAGCAGCAGCGCGGCGCCGGTGGCGGCGATGTCGGCGGTCTTGTTCGAGACCATCTTGTTCGAGATCTCGGGGTACTTGACGCAGAACGTGCCGCCGAAGCCGCAGCAGACCTCCGGCTCCCTGAGCTCGGCGAGCTCGAGGCCCTCGACGCTGGCGAGCAGCCGGCGCGGCTGGTCCCTGATGCCGAGCGCGCGCAGGCCCGAGCAGGAATCGTGATAGGTCGCCTTCGCCTCCAGCCGGGCCGAGACACGCTCGACGCCCATGACGTCGGTGAGGAACGCGACGATCTCGTGCGTGCGCCCGGCGAGGTCGCGCGCCCGCCCCTCCCACCCGGCATCGCCGGCGAAGAGCTGCGGGTAGTCCTTGATCACCGTGGCGGCGCACGAGCCCGAGGGCACGACCACGTGGTCGTAGCCCGCCATTGCCTCGATCATCCGCCTGGCCAGCGTCCTGGCGCCGGCGCGGTCGCCCGAGTTGTAGTTCGGCTGGCCGCAGCAGGTCTGGGGCGGCACCTCGACCGTGCAGCCGGCTTCCTCGAGCAGCTTCACGGCGGCGAAGCCGACCGAGGGCCGCATCAGGTCGACGAGGCAGGTCACCAGCAGCGCGACGCGTGGCGCGCTCG
>DATKCQ010000023.1:0-5799 GCA_035513135.1 Thermohalobaculum sp. | reverse complement strand
CGGCGCCCCGACGTGACATGCCCCGGTCCCGCCAGGCGGGGAGCGTGCCGGTCAGACGAACTCGGCGATCGGCTCGGGCGTTGGCTTGGCGACGTCGAGGGCCTCGCGCAGCGTGAAGGCGCCCTCGTAGAGCGCGCGTCCGACGATGCAGCCCGAGATGTTGTAGAGGTACTTGAGCTCGGAGATGTCGTCGAGCGAGCGCGCGAGCCCCGAGGCGATCACCGGGGTCGTGGTCTCGGACGCCACCTTCGAGACCAGCGCCATGCTCGACTCGGGCAGCTCGAGATCGCGGTCGATGTCGGTGACGATGATCTGCGACAACGGCCAGCGGTCGAACCAGTGCACGAAGTCGACCGCCGTGTAGGCGGTCTGCTCGACCCAGCCGCGAATCATCACGTGGCCCTGCCAGACATCGACCGAGACGACGATCTGATCGGGGTAGGCGTAGGAAAGCTCGCGCACCATCTGCGGCGCCGTCACCGCGGCGGTGCCGATCACCATGCGCCCGGCGCCGGCATTGGACCAGCGGCGCACCTGCTCCTCCGAGCGGATGCCGCCGGCGACCTGGACCGACGCACCCGCCTTGCGGATGATCTCGCGAATCAGCTCCTCGTTCGAGCCGGCGCCGGTGACGGCGTCGAGGTCGACCACGTGGATCCACTCCGCCCCGTCGTGCGCGAAGCCAATGGCGGTCTCGAGCGGATCGACGTCGTAGACCACGGGTTCGTCGATGCGCCCGCGCAGCAGATTGACGCATCGCCCGCTCTTGAGCGCGATATACGGGTATATGATCATGACGTTCCCTCCACGGAGCTGGTCGAGCAGTCCAGGATGACGATGACCGCCCGGCCGCGCCGCGCCCGGCGCTCGTGCGGGTCCACTGGCGAATCGGCGCATACATGCCGCGGGGGAGGGGACTAGCCTTCTCCGATCGCGACCTTTGGCATGGTCATCGCGACAACGGCAGTCTATCCGAGGCGGGGAGATTCTTGAATGGGCTTGGGGGAGACTCCGGAAGAATTTTCCCCGCGCCCCGGGAGGAGGTCATGAACGAAGCCGCGAACGAAACCACGAACGGGATGATCGACCCGCTCTCGCTGCGCTTCCCCGACCAGCGCGCCTTCGAGGATTTCACCCTCGGCGAGCGCTTCTACCTGCCCTCGCGCACCATGACCGAGGGGGTGTTCGCCGCCTTCCAGGCGGCCTCGGGCGACAACCACCCGATCCATTACGACCGCCACTGGTGTCGGGCGCACGGCCACCGCGACCTGCTGGCGCACGGCTTCCAGGTGGCGATCCAGGCCTGCATCGGCGCGGGCGCGCTGGCGCACCTGATGAGCGAGTCGCTGATCGGCTTTCTCGAGCAGTCCTCGCGGTTCTTGAAGCCGGTCTATTGCGGCGACACGCTCTATCCCGTGGTCGAGATCGCCGGGCTGAAGCCGCAGCGCACGACCGGCGTGCTGACCTGCCGCGTGACGGTGGTGAACCACGACGGCGTCACGGTGATGGAGGGCGAGCAAAAATACCTGCTGCGCAAGCGTGAGGGGGGCGGGGGATGAGCGGCACGATCGGCTTCATCGGGCTCGGCGTGATGGGCGAGCCCATGTGCCGCAACCTCGCCGAGAAGTCGGGGCGCAAGGTGCAGGCCTTCGACATGCGGCCCGAGCCGCTGGAGCGGCTGGCGGCGGCGGGGGTGCGCGCGGCCGCCTCCGCCGAGGAAGCGGGCCGGGACGCCGAGGTTGTGTTCCTCTCGCTCCCCGCCGGGCCGCAGGTCGAGGCGGTGGTGCGCGGGCTTCTCCCTTCGCTGCGGGCAGGGCAGGTGATCGTGGACACCTCGACGGCCCCGGTGGCGCTCGAGCGACAGCTCTCGGCCGAGGCGGGCGCGAAGCGTGCCGCCTATGCCGACGCCCCGGTGGCCCGCACCCGGGCCGCCGCCGAGGCGGGCACGCTCAGCATCACCGTGGGGGCGGAGCCGGACGTCTACGCCGCCATCGAGCCGCTGCTGCGCTGCATGGGCAGCGACGTTCTGCATTGCGGCCCGGTGGGCTGCGGGCAGGTGGTCAAGCTGATGAACAACATGGTGCTGTTCGAGACCGTGGTGGCGCTGGCCGAGGCGATGGCGGTGGCGCGGCGCGCCGGGGTGGACGAGGCCCTGCTGCTCGAGGCCCTGGGCAACGGCTCGGCCGACAGTTTCGCGCTCAGGAACCACGGCATGAAGGCCATGCTGCCGCGCGCGTTTCCCGAGGCGGCCTTTCCCACCGACTATGCGATCAAGGACGTGACCTACGCGCTGGACCTGGCCGCCGAGATGGGTGTCGAGGCGCGCGGTGCCCGACTGGCGCGCGAAATCCTCGAGCGCTCCAGCGCGGCGGGGCAGGGCGGGGCATATTTCCCCGCGCTGATCCGGCTGATCGACGGCGAGGTCTGAGCGCGCCTGCCGCGCTCAGGGCGCGAGCGCGGCGAGCAGGGCGTCCACCGGGCGCCTATCATCCACCTCCGGCGCGAGCGGATCGGCGGTGCCGAGCCGGTGGAGCAGCACCAGCCGCGCGGCCTCGGCGCGCCAGGGCTCGCCCAGCGCCGTTGCGTGGGCGGCCAGAAGCACCGCGGTCGTTGCGTTGTAGAGCCCGGTCGCGGCCTGCCGGGCGAGGTGCTCGGCCGACGCGCCCTCGCGCGCCACCCGCTCCGTGAAAGCCACCGCGGCCGCCAGCCGCCCGGCCAGTGGCGCGCGCAGGTCGCCGGGCGCCGTCTCGATCAGCGGCGCCAGCGTTTCGGCCAGCGCCTCGTGCGCGGCGGCCTTGCGCGCGGCGCGGATCACGTCGAGCGCGATGATGTTCGAGGTACCCTCCCAGATCGAGCCGAGATGGGCTTCGCGCAGCAGGCGCGGCTCGATGAACTCCTCGATGTAGCCGCAGCCGCCGCGCGCCTCCATGGCGTCGCCGGTCACCTTGCGCGCGTCGCGGCAGGCGCGCAGCTTCACCAGCGGCGTGAGGATGCGCCGCACCGCCTGGGCCTGCGCCTCGCCCGCGTCCGCGCGGTCGAGGCAGTCGGCGGTGTAGCCGACAATGGCGAGCGCCTGCTCGGCCGGCACGATCATCTTGGCGAGCTGGCGGCGCATCAGCGGCAGCTCGATCAGGCGCCGCCCGAACGCCTCGCGCCCGCGGGCGACGGCCAGCGCCTCGTGCACGGCGCGGCGCATGATGCCGGCCGAGCGCACGCCGTTCGAGAGCCGCGACTGATTCACCATCTCGGCCATCTGCTTGAAGCCCTGGCCGAGGTCGCCGACCAGGTAGGCGATGGCGCCCTCCAGCCGGATCTCGCCCGAGGGCATGGCGCGGGTGCCGAGCTTCTCCTTCAGGCGCACGATCCGGTAGTGGTTCGGCTCGCCGTCCTCGAGCATCCGCGGCAGCAGGAAGAGGCCGAGGTTCCGGGTCCCCTCGCCTGCGCCCTCGGGCCGGGCGAGCACCAGCGCCAGGTCGGCGTCGGCATTCGAGCAGAACCACTTGTCGCCCCACAGGCGCCAGTGCTGCCCTTCGGGCGCGGCGCGGGTCAGGGTGGCGCCGACGTCCGATCCTGCGAACCGCTCGGTCATGAACATCGCACCCTGGAACATCTCGGCCGGGTCGTCGGCGAGCAGGCGCGGCAGGTAGCGGCCGAGCAGCTCGGGCGCGGCGTACCGGCGGATCGTGCGGGTGAGCGAATCGGTCATGTTGACCGGGCAGAGCAGGCCGAACTCGGACTGCGCGAACAGGTATGTCAGCGCGTATTTGGCAAGGCTCGGCCACGCTGCGCCGCGGCCGAGCGCGGCGCGGTGCGACATCACGGTGAGCGCGAACTCGCCCAGCGCGAGGCGCTCCATCTCCTCCCAGGCCGGGTGGTGCTCGATGCGCTGGCGGTCCTCGCCGGAGCGGTCGCGGTGCTGCAGCGCCGGCGGGTTGCGGTCGGCGGCGCGCGCCAGATCGTCGAGCCGGGCGCCGACCAGTGCGCCCAGGCGGTCCAGATGCGGCTCCAGCGCAGCCCGCGCCTCCGCGTCGAGGTAGAGGGCGAGGATGCCCCTGAGCGACGGGTCGCACCGGTAGAAGTTCAGCCCCCGCGTCCCGGGCTGCGCGGCGGGACCGGCGGCGGCCGGCAGCTCACGGTCGACAACGGAATCGCGGTCCATCCTTCGGCTCCATCCATTGCCTCGCCAGCGCCAAAGCATAGCAGTTGCGCCGCCGGGAGAAAACGGGGCCGGGGAGCGCACCGGGCCAGGCGAGGCAGGCTCCCGGCGCCGGGCACGGGGCTCCCCCCTGAAAGGTCTGGGTTGGAGGTCCGTGCGGCTTTCCCCGCCTCAGTCGTACATCGCCCTGAGGTCGACCGTGTCCGCGACGCCGAGGCTTTGCCAGTGGGCGCGCAGGAACCGGTCCGCCGCGCCGCGCCCGGCCGCCTTCAGCCGGTCGATCAGCTCGGGGGCGGGGCTGACCTTGCTGGCCGCGCCGAGCGGCGCAATCACCGCGTCGTCGCGGACCGAGTGGAGCAGCACGTCCTTCATCTCGCCCGGCGCGATCCGGCCGTCGGCGAGCAGCCGCTTGACGAAGTGCACCACGCGCAGCTCGCGCAGCAGCGACGAGTTGAACGAGATCTCGTTCACCCGGTCGCGGATCTCCGCCGCCGTGCGCGGCAGGTCGGGACGCTCGATCGGGTTGACATGGACGATGACGATGTCGCGGCTCTCGGCGTGGTAGAACAGCGGATAGAGCGCCGGGTTGCCCATGAAACCGCCGTCCCAGTAGTGCTCACCGGCGATCTCCACCGCCTGGAACAGGTCCGGCAGGCAGGCCGAGGCGAGCACCGCGTCGATCGAGATCTCGGCCTCCTTGAACACCTTGATCTTGCCGGTGCGCACGTTGGTGGCGCTGAGGAACAGGTGCGGGCGGCAATCGCAGCACACCAGGTCGAGGTCGATCAATTTCTCAAGAAGATCGCGTAGTGGATTGATATTCAAAGGGTTCCAGTCGTATGGCGAAAGCGTACGGCGGAACGATTCGGCCAGGTACTGCGCCGGCGCCCGGGTCAGCCGATCGACGGTCTGCGCCGCCTCGGGGGAGAACGCCGCCAGCCACCCGGCCAGCGGGTTGACGTTGGCCTGTGCGCCGCGCCGAATGCCGCCCCAGAAACGGTCGAGCTGGCGGCGCGCGCCCTCGCGTCCGCCGGCGACGAAGCCGGTCTTCAGCATCGCCGCGTTCATGGCGCCCGCCGAGGTGGCGCTGATCGCCTCGATCTCGAGCGCCTCCTCCTCGAGCAGCCGGTCGAGCGCGCCCCAGGTGAAGGCGCCGTGCGCGCCCCCGCCCTGCAGCGCCAGGCAAACGGTCTTCGGCGCACGGGCCGGAGTCACGGGGCTGCGCTCACAGCGCGGTCCAGCCCCCGTCCACCGAGATCGTGGTCCCGGTGATCTGCTCGGCGTCGTCCGAGCACAGGAAGGCCACCGTGCCGGCGACCTGCTCGATGGTGACGAACTGCTTGGAGGGCTGGCGGGCCAGAAGGACCTCGCGGATCACCGTCTCGCGGTCCATGCCGTGGGTTTTCATCTGGTCCGGAATCTGGGAATCGATGAGCGGTGTCAGCACATAGGCGGGGCAGACGGCGTTGGCAGTGATCGGCTCCTCCGCGGTCTCCAGCGCGGTCACCTTGGTCAGCCCGACGATGCCGTGCTTGGCCGCGACATAGGCCGACTTGAAGGGCGAGGCGGTCAGCCCGTGCGCCGAGGAGATGTTGACGATGCGCCCCCAGCCGCGCTCGCGCATGAGGGGCAGGGCGGCGGCC
>DATKCQ010000022.1:0-2960 GCA_035513135.1 Thermohalobaculum sp. | reverse complement strand
TTGCCGCCGCGGCCCCACGGCTCGCGCCGCCCGGCACGCGGGCGCCCGCCGATGTGGCGGCACGCGACGAGATCGCCTCGCGCCCGGCCGACCGCCCTGTTGCCCCCGAAACCGTCACCGAGACCGCCACCGTGACCGCCGCCGCCCCGACCATCGATGCCCCCTACGCAACCGCTGCCGTCCCGGCGCAGGTGCCGCGCGACCGGCCGGCGCTGAGGGGAACCCTGCCCGCCCCGCTTCTCGCCGCCCGCCAGCCGCAAGCCGCGCGACACGTGGATGCCCCCACAGCCGCCCCCGCGCCCCCGCGCCCGCATGCCGACGGCCCGCGCCTGCGCCCGTCACTGCCGGACGACACCGCGCCCGACCGCGCCACCGTCGCCGCCGCGCCGGCTAAGGCCATGCCCTCCCCGCCCTCAGCGCCCGCGCTCCGCTCGTCAGCCCCCGATCCCGCACCGGTCTCCACGCCCGCGCCTCAACAGCTTGCCGCGCTCGCTCCGGAGGCGCCGGCCCGGCGCCTGGAAAGCTCCGATCTGGCGTCGGGCAGGAACGATCCCGCCGACCGCTTCACCCGGGCCTACCAGGGCGGCGAGTGCTTCTTTCCCCTGCGGCTCGCGTCGCGCGACGGCGCGTCAAGCGACGGCGCGGCGATCCGCGGCTACGGGCTGCAGGCGGAGTCCGTGGACATGTTCCGCCAGGCCTTCGTCCAGGCGCTCGGGCTCGAGCCGACCGTCGACTGGCGGCCGCTCACCGACGCCCAGTGCGCCGGCATCAGCTTCACCCGCCTCGTCCTTCGCGACTCTGCTCCCACCGTGCACATCGCGCTCGAGCGCAAGGAACTCGGGCTTGGCCACAACCTCGCCGGGAAAGTGACCGGCAGCCGACTGGAGTTCGTCACGCTGCTGGTCATCGACGACAGCGGCGTCGTCCACAATGTGCTGGATCACCTGACCCCCGAATCCGCCGACCTCGCCTTCGACATCCCGGTGCAGCCTGTCGACGACGGCACCGACAAGGTGCAGCTCCTCATGGCCGTCGGCGCATCGCGGCCGCTGCCCCTCCTCGAAAGCACAGCCCCGGTGCACAGCGACGACTTCTTTCCAGCACTTCGCGACCAGGCCGTGGATACCGGCGCACATTTGGAGCTCGGCCTGGAGGACTTCGTCATCTTGGGCGGCGGGAGCTGATTGCTTCCTTCTCCCGCCTGCGTGAGAAGGCAGAGGTCGCCTACTCGACCACGATGCGCGGTGCGGGGCGCGCAGCTGCGGCCTCCCCGGCGATCGCCCCCCATACCTTGGCGGCGATGTCGCGGAAGATCGCCGCGTGCACGCTGTCGGGGTTCGACACCACGATGGGCTGGCCGGCATCCGAGCGCCAGCGCATTTCCGGATCCAGCGGGATCTCGCCCAGAAACGCTATCCCCAGCCGGTCCGCCTCCATGTGCGCCCCGCCATGGCCGAAGATCTCGTGGCGCTCGCCGCACTTGTGGCAGACGAAATAGCTCATGTTCTCGATGATGCCGAGCACCGGCACGTCGACCCGGCGGAACATGTTGAGCCCCTTTCGCGCATCGATCAGCGCGAGATCCTGGGGCGTCGACACGATGACGGCGCCGGCGAGCGGGGTCTGCTGGGCGAGCGTCAGTTGCGCGTCGCCGGTGCCGGGCGGCATGTCGACCACCATGATGTCGAGTTCGCCCCAGTCCACCTCGCGCAGCATCTGCTGCAGTGCCGACATGACCATGGGCCCGCGCCAGATCATCGGCGTGTCCTCTTCCACCAGGAAGCCGATGGACATGACCTTCAGCCCGAAGCCCTGCAATGGTTTCAGCGTGCGCGATCCGGGTTCGACCGGTTCCGGGCGCCCGGTGAGCCCCAGCAGCCGCGGCATCGAGGGCCCGTAGACGTCGGCGTCGAGCACGCCCACCTTCAGCCCCAAAGTCTGCAGGCCCAGCGCCAGGTTGACGGCGGTCGTCGACTTGCCGACCCCGCCCTTGCCCGAGGCCACCGCAACAATGTGCTTGACGCCCGGCACCCCGCCGCTCTGGCGCCGGCCGCCCGCGCCAGGTGCTGCGCCCGCCGGCGGTTGCGGCCCGGCCTCGGCGCCGTTGCCTTTCTTCTCCGCGGTCAGCGCCACCATCACCTTGCCGATGCCGGGAATGCTCGCGACGGCGCGCTCGGCCGCCTTGCGCAGCGGCTCGAGCTGGCCCGCTTGCGCCGGATCGACGTTGATCGCGAACATCACGTCCTTGCCCGCCACGACGATCTCCGACACCAGTTTCAGCGACACGATATCGCTCGTCCGGTTCGGTCCCGGCACGGCCCGCAAGGCCTCCAGCACCGTCTCCCTGGTCACGCTCATCAACTCACCTGAATTTCAAATGGGCAAACCGGCCTCAAGGCCGGTGGCCGCCGATCTCGGCGGTGATCTCGGCTGCGATCCCCGCCACGGCCTCGCCGAGCAGCGGTATGCGCTGTTCGGTGATGCGGGCGGTGGGGCCGGAGACCGACAGGGCCGCCAGCGGCGCCCCGTGCTCGTCATAGATCACGGCAGCGACGCAGCGCAAGCCGACGGCGTTCTCCTCGTTGTCGACCGCAAATCCCTGCGCCCGGACGACTTCGAGCTCGCGCTCGAGGTCCTGGCGCGTCAGCAGCGTGTGGCCCGTCTCGCGATGGAACTCCATCGCGCCCAGCAGCTTGTCGGCGGCCTCGGGCGCGGCGACGGCGAGCAGCGCCTTGCCGACGCCCGAACAGTGCATCGGCGCCCGGCCGCCGGGGCCGGCGATCGCCCGCATCATCTTCTGCGTCTCGACCTGGGCGATGTAGATCACCTCGCCGCGGTCGGCGATGGCGAGGTTCACCGTCTCGCCACTCTGTTCCATCAGCCGGCGCATGTAGGGCCGGGCGATCGTCACGAGGTCGCGCGAGCGCACGAAGGCGGCGCCGACGCAGAACGCCTGCACC
>DATKCQ010000021.1:0-36072 GCA_035513135.1 Thermohalobaculum sp. | reverse complement strand
CGGATCGCCGTGCGCGTGGACACGGCCGAGCGCGCGGGCCGGGTGACCATCGCGCTGGATGTCGCCGACACCGGACCCGGCATCGATCCGAAGGACCACGAGCGCATCTTCGAGCGGTTCGTCCGGGGCGACGCCACGCCGTCCCTCCCGGCCGACGGGACCGGTCTCGGGTTGGCGATCACCAGGTCGCTGGTCGATCTGATGGGCGGCACGCTGCGCCTCGAGAGCACGCCCGGCAAGGGCGCGACCTTCAAGATCGAGCTGTCCCTGCCGCCGGCGCCGGCGAGCGCCGGAGATCGGTGCGCCGCCGAGTGACCGGGCGCCCCGAGCCGGCCACGATGGCGGCGCCGAAGGGCTCCCGCCGAAACGGCTCTAGAACCCCACCTGGTCGGCGCCCTTCAGCGCCAGCATCGCGCGCGCCTCGTCCGGGGTGGCGATCTCCAGCGACAGCTCCTCGAGAATGCGCCGGATCTTCGCCACCTGCGCCGCGTTCGAGGGCGCGAGCTGGCCCTTGCCGAGATAGAGGCTGTCCTCGAGCCCGACGCGCACGTTCGCCCCCATGGTCGCCGCCATGGTGCACAACGGCATCTGGTGGCGCCCGGCGGCGAGGATCGACCAGCGGTAGTCCTCGCCGAACAGCTTGTCGGCGATGCGCCGCATGTGCAGCACGTTCTCGGGGTCCGGCCCGATGCCGCCGAGTATGCCGAAGATCGTCTGCACGAACAGCGGCGGCCTGACCAGCCCGCGGTCGAGGAAGTGCGCGAGGGTGTAGAGGTGGCCCACATCGTAGCACTCGAACTCGAAGCGGGTGCCGCAACCCTCGCCCAGCACCTCAAGTAGCCGCTCGATATCACTGAACGTGTTTCGGAAAATGAAATCGCGCGAGTCCTCGAGATGCTTGCGCTCCCACGCGTGCCCGAACTCGGAGTAGCGGTTCAGCATCGGGAACAGGCCGAAGTTGATCGAGCCCATGTTGAGCGAGGCCATCTCGGGACTCGCCCGCTTCGCCGCGGCGACGCGCTCGTCCAGGCTCATGCCCTGGCCGCCGCCGGTGGTGATGTTGATGACCGCCCCCGACTGCTGCTTGATGCGCGGCAGGAAGCGCATGAAGAGCTCGGGATCGGGCGAGGGCTTGCCGGTCTCGGGATCGCGGGCGTGCAGGTGCAGGATCGCCGCCCCCGCCTCGGCGGCCGCCACGGCCTGCTCGGCGATCTGGTCGGGCGTCACCGGCAGGTGCGCCGACATGGTCGGCGTGTGGATCGAGCCGGTCACCGCGCAGGTGATGATGACCTTGCCAGCCTTCGCCATGACATTCCTCCCCGCAGTGGATGTTCGCCCCAATCCCTAGCAGATCGCCGACCGCCGGGAAGAGGGTAGTTCAGCGCAGGCGCCCGGGGGCGAGCGCGGCCTTCTCCAGCCCGCGCGCCTTCAGGTCCGCCGGAAGATCGCCCGTGCCGACCAGCGCGGCCGCCGCGCGGGCCAGCGCCGGCGAGGTCTGGATGCCGTAGCCGCCCTGTCCCGCCAGCCAGAAGAACCCCTCGGCGTCCGGCGCGAAGCCGAGCACCGGCGTCTTGTCGGCGACGAAGCTGCGCAGCCCCGCCCACTTGCTCGCGAGGCGCCGCACGGTCAGGCGCGTCGCCCGCTCGATCCGGTCCACCCCGACGGCGATGTCGATCTCCTCGGGCTGCGCATCGCAGGGCGGCGACGGCGTCTCGTCGGCGGGCGAGCCGAGGATGCGGCCGGCGTCGGGCCTGAAGTAGAACCGCTCGTCGATGTCGATGGTGGCGGGCCAGCCGGCGATGTCCCAGCCCTCGGGCGCCTCGAAGGTGAAGGCGGTGCGCCGCTTCGGCACCAGGCCGACGGGGCGAACCCCGGCCAGCGCCGCCACCGCGTCGGCCCAGGCGCCGGCGGCGTTGACCACGACGGGCGCGGCGAAGCGCCCGGCGGGGGTGGCGGCGACCCAGGCGCCGGCCTGCCGCGCCAGCCCCTCGACGCGGGCGCCGGTGACCAGCCGCCCGCCCCGGCGGCGCAGGCCGCGCAGGAAGCCGGCGTGCAGGGCGTGCACGTCGATGTCGCGGGCCTGCGGCTCGTAGAGCGCGGCGGCGACGTAGCCGGGGTCGAGCGCGGGGTTGAGCGCCACCGCCTCCGGCCCCGAGAGCCGGCGCACCTCGGCCCCCTCCGGCGTCTGAGCCAGCGCCCGCCCGAGCGTCCCGAGCTGGTCCGCGCGCGCGATGAACAGCGTGCCGCGCGGGGCCAGCAGCGGGTGCCCGGTGAAATCCTCGGGCGGGTCCTCGAAGAAGCCGCGGCCGGCCGAGGTCAGCCGGCGGATCGCCAGGTTGCCATAGGCCTCGGTGAACAGCGCCGCCGAGCGCCCCGTCGTGTGATAGCCGGGCTGGCTCTCCTGCTCGAGCACGATCACCGCGGCCTCGCGCGCCAGCTCGAAGGCGGCCGAGGCACCGGCGATCCCGGCCCCGATCACCATGATGTCGCAGGTCTCAGTCATCGCCCGGCCACGCCTCCTCCAGCCGCGCCCCCAGCGCTTCGCGCGCACGAACCAGCGCCTCGCGCGCACGAACCAGCGCCTCGCGCGCACGAAAATGAGCCTGGCGAGCTTGCTTGTGCAACCTCGTTTTCCCTGCTTATATGCGCGAACGAGGGACCGCCGGGCGCTGCCCGGCCCAATCACGACACCAGAGGCGGCGAACGCCTCGCACACCCACAGGGAGGGGACCACCCCATGACCAGATCTCTCAAGACGCTGCTGGTGGCGTCCGTCGCCGCCATCGGCCTGGGCAGCGCTGCCTCGGCGCAGGACTGCCCGATCAAGATCGGCGGCCTGGCGCCGCTCTCCGCCCCCGGCACGGTGGTCGGCGGCGAGGCCATGCGCGACGCCATGCTGATCGCCCAGGACGACATCAACGCCGCGGGCGGCGTGCTCGGCTGCGACGTCGAGGTGGTGATCGGCGACACCGAGGGCCTGCCCGAGAAGGCCAAGGCGCTCATGGAGAAGCTGATCACCCAGGACGGCGTGGTCGCGGTGGGCGGCGGCTATCACAGCTCGGTCGGCGTGGCGTCGAAGGACATCGCCGACGCCCGCGGCATCCCCGTGGTCTATGCCGAGACCTGGAACGACACGATCACCGGCGACAAGCAGAAGTACATCTTCCGCATCGCGCCGCTGAGCTCCTGGGCCTCGTCGATGACCTGGCAGTTCGCGCTGACCGTGCCGGACGTGAAGAAGGTCGCGATCCTGACCGAGAACACCGACTACGGCATCCCGGCGGCGCAGGAGACCTCCGAGGGCCTCGCCTCGGGCGGCGTCGACACGGTGGTCTTCTCGGTCGACATCGGCACGCAGGACTATGCCGGTATCATCCAGCGGATCAAGGCCGAGGACCCGGACATGATCATCACGATGGCGACCGGCGAGGCGGCCTACAACTTCACCCAGCAGGCGGCGGACGCCGGCATCGGTCCGCAGGACGTGCCGTTCCAGACCGGGCAGGACGCGCTCGAGAGCGGCGCCTACTGGCGCAACGTGCCCGACGGCCTGAACGCCTTCGTCCAGCGCATCGGCCTGCCCGAGAGCCGCTTCAACGAGAAGGGCGCGAACTTCGCCCGGGTCTACAAGGAGCGCACCGGCAAGGGCTCGGTCGAGAGCTATGCCATGGAGGCCTACGACTCGATCGCCATCATCGCCCAGGCGATCGAGGAGGCCGGCTCGACCGACGGCGATGCCATCGTCGAGGCGCTGGAGAACATCGAGCACGAGGGCACGCTGGGCAAGATCTACTTCCCCTACGGCTCGAAGAAGGACCCGAGCGTCGACGGCAAGGGCAACGAGTGGTGGCACCAGTGGCCGGACGTGGCGCTGACCATGATCCAGTACCAGGAGGACGGCCAGAACTCGGCCGACGCCACGATCGTCTATCCCGACACCTACAAGACCGGCGAGCCGGTCTGGGTGCACCAGTAAGCGGGCGGACTCGCCTGACGACGCCGGGGCGCCGATGCGCCCCGGCCGGTCATTCGGCGGATCCGGCGTGAGAGCACCCGGCGACGGAGCGGCGCGTGGCTGATCCCGGCATCTTCTGGGCGGCGATCCTGTGGATGGTCCTGTGGGGCGCGGTGGGCGCCATCGGGACCCGGCGGCGCTATCTCGCGCGCGACCGCGACACCACCAACACCGTGCTGGTGGGCGCCATGACCGGCGCCGCGACCGGGCCGATCGGCCTGGCGCCCCTGTGGTGGCGGACGCCGCCGATCTCGACGCCGCTGATCGTCGTGCCCGGCGTCGCCGCGGTGGTGCTGGTCGCCGCCGCCTTCGCCTTCACCCACCCGGACAACGTCTGCGTGACCAGCGGCTCGTTCGTCGCCTCGCAGTTCAGCAACGGCCTGATCATCGGCATCATCTACGGTTTCATGGCGCTGGGGCTGTCGCTGATCTTCTCGATCCTCGGCGTGGTCAGCTTCGCGCATGGCGAGTTCTACATGATCGGCGGGATGCTGGTGTACTTCATCACCGTCGTCTGGGCCCCCGGGATTCCCCCGGTGCTCGGGATCCTGCTGGCCTGCGCCATCGTGTTCTCGCTCGGCGCCGCGTTCGAGCGGATGTTCCTCACGCCGATGTATGACGGGCGGGTCGACCGCCCCGTCGAGTACGGCATCCTCATCACCTTCGGCCTCGCCTTCACGCTGCAGTACTTCGTGCAGGCGACCGCGGGGGCCAACCCGGTCAAGGTGCAGCGCTACATCGACTTCCCCTCCATCCGCCTGCCCTCGGCCGAGGATCCCTGGCTGATCCGCACCTCGCGCGGCGGCATGGAGCTGTTCGACACGGTGACCATCTCGAACCCGCGCTTCACCGCCGCCGTGGTCTGCATCATGGTGCTGCTGGCGCTGCTCTGGTTCCTGCACCGCACCTGGACCGGCAAGGCCCTGCGCGCCGTTTCCCAGGACCGCGACGCGGCGGCCATCGCCGGCATCGACCCCAAACGCATGAACATGCTGGCCTTCGCGCTGGGCGCCACCATCGCGGCGCTGGCCGGCGCCATGCTGGTGCAGGCGTTCTCCTGGCTGCCGCAGGTCGGCAACATTCCCGCCATGCGCTCGTTCGTCATCGTGGTGCTGGGGGGTCTCGGCTCGCTCCCCGGGGCCTTCATCGGCGGCATCCTGGTCGGCCTCGTCGAGGCCGCCGGCACGGGCTGCATCCCCGACCCGCAGAAGGCCGCCTCCTACATCCCGGCCTACGGCATGCTGGTGCTGACGCTGACCCTGCTGCTCAGGCCCACCGGCCTCTTCGGGCGCCGCTTCGCCAGCGGCGCGCACGGCAAGTTCTGATGCGCCGCCAGGTGCCAAATCTCGCCGGGCTGGCGCTGATCGGCTTCTTCGTGGCGTTCCCGTTCGTCTACACGGGCGCCGACTACCCCTACATGATGCACATCCTGATCACCGGCTTCTTCTACGCGATCCTCGCGTCGAGCTGGTCGATGCTGGCGGGCTATGCGGGCCAGTTCTCGTTCGGCCATATCGGCTTCATGGGGGTGGGCGCCTACACGGCGGCGCTGTTCAGCCACTACTTCTGGCTGTCGTCGGCGCCCACCGGGCTGTGCACCGAGTACCAGTTCGGCGATGTCTGGCTGGTGATCGTCAACCCGATCGGCGTGACCTCGACCACGCTGACCCAGGACTGCCTGCGCCAGGCGATGACGGTGTGGGGCGGCACGGTCGAGATCACGCGCATGCCGGTGTGGCTCGGCATCCTCGCCGGCACGCTGATGGGCGGGGTGTTCGGCTTCCTCATCGGCGTGCTGGTGCTCCGCTTGCGCGCGGCCTACCTGGCGCTGTTCACGCTGGGCTTCGCCGAGATCCTCAAGGCGACGATCAGCGCCGAGATCGAGATCACCCGCGGCCAGGCGGGCATGGAGATGCCGGCGCTGTTCGAGAACGGCCTGACCATCCTCGGCCACCACTTCACCAGGACCGACAAGATCCCGCCCTACTTCGTGATGTTCGGCCTGCTGCTCGCCTGCCTGGCCATCATGGCCTGGCTGGCCAGCTCGCGCTTCGGCCTGTTCGTGCGCGCCCTGCGCGAGGACCAGGACGCGGCCGCGGCGCTGGGCGTCAACACCACGCGCTACAAGGTGCTGGTGTTCGTCATCACCACGATGATGGCGGCGGCGGCGGGCGCGGTGCACGGGCACAATGTCGGCATCGTCACGCCCAACAACCTGTTCCTGCTGCAGATGAGCCTGGTCGTCGCCATGGCGGTGATCGGCGGGGTCGAGAACTTCGTCGCCGCGGCGATCGGCGCGATCCTGCTCCAGTTCCTGCTCGAGACGCTGCGCACCAGCTTCGACATCTTCGGCTACACCGTGGACATGACGATCTGGCGGCTGGTGTTCTTCGGCATCATCCTGATGCTCACCCTGCGCTTTGCGCGCAACGGCCTGATCGCCCCGCTGATCGACCACTTCAGGCGCGGCCACGTGGCGCGCGAGACCGTGGCCAGGCGCGTGGCGCGGCGCGAGCCGGAGGCGGCGGAATGATCCGGCTGGTGGTGCGCGACCTGAACAAGCACTTCGGCGGGCTGCACGCGCTCAGGGACGTGAGCTTCGAGGTCAACGGCCCCGAGCTGATCGGCCTGATCGGCCCGAACGGCGCGGGCAAGACCACGCTGACCAACGTGCTCGACGGCGCCATCAAGCCGACCACCGGCACCGTCTACCTCAACGGCGAGCGGATCGACCAGCTCGAGCCCTACCAGGTGGCGCGCACCGGCCTGGGGCGCACCTTCCAGGTGCCGCGCGCGTTCCGGCGCATGACGGTGCTCGAGAACCTCTACGTGCCGGCGCTCGCCATGGGCCGGGCCGAGGGCCACCACGCCGTCCACGGCAAGGCCATGGAGGTGCTCGAGTTCCTCACCATGGACCACCTGAGGAACGAGTACGCGCGGGCCCTCTCGGGCGGCCAGCAGAAGCTGCTCGAGCTCGGCCGGCTGCTGATGCTCGACCCCGACGTGATCATCCTCGACGAGCCGTTCGCCGGCGTGCACCCCAAGCTGATGGAGATCATCTACGCCTACATCCGCCGGGTGAACCGGGAGGGCAAGGCGATCATCATCATCTCGCACCAGATGGACTCGATCTTCAGCCTCAGCCAGCGCCTCCTGGTGCTGAACTTCGGCGAGCTGATCGCCGACGGCGCGCCCGACGACGTCAAGCGCGACCCGGTGGTGATCGAGGCCTATCTCGGCGCCGAAGAAACCGACGGCGAAGACGAGGAGACGGCGAGCGATGGCTGAGAATGGCCAGGTCACGAACGGCCCCGAGACCGTGCTCGAGATGACCGACCTGCATGTCGGCTACTACCGCGGCCTCGACATCATCCAGGGCGTCAGCCTCAAGGCGCGCAAGCACCAGATCACCGCGGTGCTCGGCGCCAACGGGGTCGGCAAGTCCACCGCGCTGAAGGCCGCCTTCGGGTTCCTCAGGCCGAGCCAGGGCGACATCCTGCTCGAGGGCGAGAGCATCCTCGAGGTGCCGACGCATCAGCGCATCCTCAAGGGGCTGGCCTACATCCCGCAGCAGCCCGGGGTGTTCAAGGACATGTCGGTGGAGGAGAACCTCGAGCTCGGCGGCTGGACCTTCCGGCGCGACCGCCGCCAGGTGCGCGCCAAGATCGAGGCGAACTACGAGCGCTTCCCGGTGCTGCGCGAGAAGCGCCGGCAGATCACCGGCGAGCTCTCGGGCGGCCAGCAGCGCATGGTCGAGATCGGCCGCACGCTGATGTCCGAGCCGAAGATGCTGCTGGTCGACGAGCCGACCGCGGGGCTCTCCAAGATGCTGGCGCTCGAGGTCTACGAGATGCTCTCGACGCTGGCGCGCAGCGAGAACCTGACCATCCTGCTGGTCGACCAGGAGATCCGCCAGGCCCTGAAGATCGCCGACTACGTCTACGTGCTGGAGCTCGGGCGCAACAAGTTCGACGGGCCGGTCTCCGAGTTCCACGACCTCGAGAAGGCGTTCTGGGTGTCGTGACTGCGAAAACTGCCAGCGCCAGGACCAGCGGCACCGGCTGGACGATCCGGCGGGCGGAGGCCGGCGATGCCGGCGCGCTGCATGCGATGCTCACCGCCATGTCCGAGGACCTCGGCTGCGCCGCCGGCTTTCGCTGCGACCCGCAGGACCTGCTCCGCCACGGCTTCGGTGCCGTGCCGCTCTTCCGGGTGCTTCTCGCCGAGCGCGGCGGCGCGGCGCTCGGCATGGCGCTCTACTTCCCCGAGTTCTCGACGCTGAGGGGCCGGCCGGGCGTCTACCTGCAGGACCTCTACGTGCGCCGCGACATGCGCGCCAGCGGCCTCGGCCGCCGCCTGCTCGCGGCCGTCGTGCGCGACGCGTCCCAGGCCTGGGACGCCGCCTATCTCAGGCTGTGCGTGCACGAGACGAACGCGGGGGCGCTCGCCTTCTACCGGCGGCTCGGCTTCGGGACCGACCCCGGCGAGCGCCCCTTGTGGATCGAGGGCGCCCGGTTCAGCAAGCTTGGAGACATGGCATGAAGGCCGTCTACCACGAGGCGCAGCGCGCCCACGACCCCAAGCACTTTCTGTCCTCGGGCGCGCCGAAGCCCAACCCCGAGCAGCCCGAGCGGGTGGACGCGCTGCTCGGTGCCGTCCGGGCGCTGGGACTCGGGTTGCAGGCCCCCGAGGACCACGGCCCCGGCCCCGTCGCTTCCGTGCACACGGCCGAGTATCTTGCCTTCCTCGAGACGATCTTCGCGCGCTGGCAGCGCATCCCGGACGCCTCCGCCGAGGTGATCGCGAACATCCACCCGGACCGGCGCACCGCCTCCTACCCGCGCTCGGCGGTGGGACAGGCCGGCTACCACATGGCCGACACCGCCTGCCCGATCTCGGGCGAGACCTGGGGCTCGGCCTACTGGAGCGCGCAGAGCGCCGTGACGGCGGCCGACCTGGTTCTCGGCGGTGCGCAGGCGGCCTATGCGCTGTGCCGGCCGCCGGGGCACCATGCCTTCGCCGACCTCGCCGGGGGATTCTGCTTTCTCAACAACACCGCCATCGCCGCCGAGCGCTGCGCGCGCGCCGGGCTGCGGCCGGCGGTGCTCGACGTGGACCTGCATCACGGCAACGGCACGCAGGGCATCTTCTACGCGCGGCGCGACGTGCTCACGATCTCGATCCACGCCGACCCGGCGCGCTACTACCCGTTCTTCTGGGGCCACGCGCACGAACGCGGCGAGGGCGCGGGGCTCGGCGCCAACCTCAACCTGCCGATCCCGCGCGGCACCGCCGACGACGGCTTCCTCGAGGCGCTCGCGCCCGGCCTCGCCCGCATCCGCGCCTTCGCGCCCGACGTGCTGGTGGTGGCGCTGGGTCTCGACGCCTACCAGGGCGACCCGTTCGGCGGGCTCGCCGTCAGCACGCCCGGCTTCGCGCGCATCGCCGAGGCCGCCGCCGGGCTGGGCCTGCCCACGATTATCGTGCAGGAGGGCGGCTATCTCTGCCCCGAGCTGGGCGGGAACCTCGAAAGCTTCCTCGGCACCTTCACCGCGGCGCACCGGCCGCCAGGGCGATAGCGCGGCCGCGCCTGCTTGGCGATCACGCCCGGGACCGCCTCACCCGCCCGGCACCAGGTGCTGCGCCGAGGGCAATCCCGATCAGCAGCCAGACGTGGCGCAGGTCCTCGATGTCGTTGTAGCTGCTCTCGATCAGCGCGACGGTAAGCGCGCAAGCGACCCCGAGCCACTGCGCCCGGATCGCGGCCCGCAGCGACGCCAGCATCAGGAACGCGAACGCCACCAGCGGCACGATCCCGATGCCGGCCCAGAGATTGAGCCAGGTGTTGTGCGCCGACCAGCCATCGGCGACCCGGATGCCGGGACCGACGCCGAGGACCGGGTTCTCCGCGATCGTCGCCACGGCGATCCGCCAGCGGCCGAAACGGTCGCCGTCCGAGGCGAGCACGTCGACCGCCCAGGGCTCGGTCGGATTGAGCACCACATGGTAGCGCAGCGATATCCACAACGCCGCCACATAGACCACGGCAACCGACGCCAGTGCGCCGCGCGCCCATGGCGGACTGTCCCGGCGCCACAGCTCGGCGCAGGCAAGCACGAGCGCGAAGGTGGCCATCGTCCTGGAGAACGCGAAGAAAAGCGTGAGCGCGCACAATGCGAAGATCAGGCCCCGCACCCATCGGTCGGGGACCAGCTCCCGCTCGAACCACAGGAGGGCGAATCCGGTGGCGACGAGCGAGGTCAGCAGGGCGCCGGTGACCATGGTGCCGCGGGGCCGCGGGTAATGGTCGGAGACCAGGGCGCCGTGGATGTAGAGCAGCGGGCTATCCGGGTTGCCCGCGGCGTCATAGCCGATGACCCCCGCGAAGAACCCCGCGACCGTCGCCATCGCCGTGAGCGCGGCGAGCGCGGCCGCCGCGACCAGCGCCCGGCGCAGCATTCGCGAGCCCTCGGGCGGCGCGCAGACCGCCATCCAGCCGAGTGCCGCCAGCATGAGATGACCCAGAAGCTTGACGGGGCTGCCGCCGAACAGCGTCGAGGCGGCGACGCCCGCGGCGAAAGCAACGATGGGCACGGCGATGCCGGCCGGCGGAAGCGCGCGGCGCGTGACGAGAAAATGGGCGAAGGCGAGCGCGAAGAACAGATCGGAGAGCTGCATGCCCGGCAGCGGCATGGGCGGCCAGATCTGCAGCGGCAGGAGCGCCGTCCCCGCCGCGATCAGCAGCGTCGTCTGCCGTTCCGGTGTCGCCATCAGCGGGCGCAAGGGACCATCGGCTCCACCTCGGCTAGAGCGATTCCGAGCAAAGTTGACACATTTTGCGACTCGGAAATCGCGGCAACTCAATATGTTAAGACCGTTTCGGTGATTCAGGAAGCACCGAAACGGCTCCGAATCGGAGCGGTCGCGGCAAAGGATTGGCGTTCGCCGGTTTTCGGCGGCAGGTCTTGAACCTTGCGCGTCCAGTCAGACATATCACGTGCGCCAGTCGGTGTTCGTGGCGGCGCGTGACGGGTGCAGGGGGCACGAGCGAACGTGGAAAAAGACCTCTACAAGGTCCTCGGCCTGTCGAAGTCGGCGGGCCAGGACGAGATCAAGAAGGCCTACAGGAAGCTCGCCAGGTCCGCGCATCCGGACCTGAACCCGGGCGACTCCGGGTCCGAGGCGCGCTTCAAGGAAATCTCGGGGGCCTACGAGATCCTCAAGGATCCCGAGCAGCGCGCGCGCTACGACCGCGGCGAGATCGACGCCACCGGCGCCGAGCGGCCCGAGCGCCGGTTCTACCGCGAGTACGCCGACGCCGGGGCGGGGCGGACCTATCACTCGACGCGCGGCTTCGAGGATTTCGAGGACGTCTCCGACATCTTCGCCGACTTCCTGGGCCGCGGACGCGGCGGCGGCGGCGCGCGGGGCCAGGGCGTGCGCATGCGCGGGCAGGACGCGCTTTACAGCCTCGAGGTCGACTTCCTCGACGCGGCGCAAGGCGCGGTGAAGCGGATCACCCTGCCCGGCGGCGCCGTGCTCGACGTGCGCATCCCTCAGGGCACGCGCGACGGCCAGACCATCCGGCTGCGCGGCAAGGGCCATCCGGGGCTGGGCGGCGGGCCGGCGGGCGACGCGCTGGTGACGATCTCGGTGCGGCCCCACCCGGTGTTCCGGCGCGAGGGCGACGACATCGTGATCGAGCTGCCGGTGACGCTCGACGAGGCGGTGCTCGGGGCCAAGGTCGAGGCGCCGACCATCGACGGCCGGGTCAAAGTCGCCGTGCCCAGGGGCGCGAGCAGCGGCCAGACCCTGCGCCTCAAGGGCAAGGGCGTGAAGCGCGGCAAGGCCGGGCGCGGCGACCAGCTGATCCGGCTGCGCATCGTCTCGCCGCCCACGATCGACCCCGACCTCGAGGAGTTCATGACCGAGTGGCGCCGCAAGCATGCCTATGACCCGCGCAAGGGGATGAAGGCATGACGGTGCGCCTCACCGAATCCCACGTGGTCGCGGTGGTCCGGCGGCTGACCGTGGCGCGGCTGCACACCTTCGTCGAGGCCGGCTGCATCGCCCCCGCCGAGGTGGCGGGCGAGCGGGTGTTCGGCGAGGCCGAGCTGGCGCGGCTCGAGCTGCTGTGCGAGCTGGCCGACGATTTCGGGCTCGACACCGAGGCGCTGGCGCTGGTGATGTCGCTGATCGACCAGCTGCACGGGATCAGGCACGAGATGCGCAGCCTCGCGCACGCCATCGGCGAGCAGCCCGACGAGGTCCGCGCCCGCATCCGGGCGGCCTATTTGCGGGGACGGGCGGGCTGAAGCGACAGCTGCACACGCGTGTGCATGGGGTCAAGTCATTGATATCACGAGAATCGCGCCGTGAGCGCCTTTCTAACGGGGACCGCGCGGGGCGGTCCTGACGCCGTCGGGGGTCAGCTTCATCGGCGAGTGGGCGTGGTGCGCGTGGCGCATGCGGTGGTCGAGCATGGCGCGGGCGAGGCGCAGGAGCTCGGGCGCGAAGGCCGGGTCGGGGGCGAGGTCGCGGGTCTCGAGCGGGTCGGCCTCGAGGTCGAAGAGCAGCGGCGGCAGGCCGCCGTTGAAGTGCACGTACTTGAAACGCCGCTCGCGCAGGATGGCGAGGTTGGCCTCCGCCAGCCCGAGGCCGAGGCGGCGCTGGAACACGGTCGGCGCCACCGGGTCCCCGAGGTCGAGCTCCATGAACACGTGGTCGCGCCAGTCTGCGGGCGGCGCGCCGTCGAGCAGCGGCAGCAGCGAGCGGCCGTTGAAGGCCAAGGGCGGCTCGAGGCCCAGCCAGTCGAGGATGCTCGGGGCGAGGTCGATCGACTCGGTGAAGGCGTCGATCACCGTGCCGGCGCTGGCGCGGCGGCGCGGGTCGCGCACGATCAGCGGCACCTGCCAGGCCGGGTCGTGCACGCCGGCCTTGCCCCACATGCAGTGGTCGCCGAGCATCTCGCCGTGGTCGGCCGTGACGATCACCAGGCTGTCGTCGAGCTGGCCCGAGTCGCGCAGGAAGCCGATCAGCCGGCCGATGTGGTGGTCCACCTCCGCGGCGAGGCCGAGATAGAGGGCGCGCAGCGTGCGGCGGTCGGACTCTCGCATACGGTCGAGCCGGCCGTCGAAGCCGACATGGAGCGATTTCTCGCGCGGCTCGGCGAAGAAGGCGTCGAAGAACGGGTGGACGGCGCGCACCGCGCCGGCGCTGGCCGGGCCGGCGGCCGGGGGCAGGCTCTCCGGCGCGTGCATCCGGTTGTAGGGCGCGGGCGCGGCCAGCGGCGGGTGCGGGCGGATGAAGCACACATGCGCGAGCCAGTCCTCGCGCGTGCGCACCGCGAGCGCCTTCAGGGTCTCGTCGGTGAGGAAGGCGGTGTCGCTATCCTCGGCGCGGTAGAGGGTGGGGGCGTCGAGCCGTCCCCGCCCCTCCGGGTCGATCGCCCGATAGAGCTCGCCGCGATTGGCCGGCAGCCGGTATCCGCGCGCCTCGAGGTGCGCGAACCAGGCGTGGTTGCCGGATTCGAGCCGCAGCCGCAGCGCCTCGGTGAAACCCGGCATCAGGCCCTCATAGGTATGCAGGTCCGGGTCGTCGGGGTGCCGCCCTTCCGGGTCGGCGCTGGTGTCGGTGTAGCCGAACAGCAGCGGCTCGCGGCCCGCCCTGCGCGCCTCCAGCGCCAGGTTGGTGTGGTGGCGCGCCAGCGGCGCGCCGTTCCTGACCGAGCGGTGGTTCATGGCGTAGAGCCCGGTGAGCAGGCTGGCGCGCGCCGGGCCGCAGGGGTTGGTGACGGTGAAGTGGCTGGCGAAGGTCGCGCTCTCGCCCATCAGCGCGCGCAGGTGGGGCAGCCGCGCCGTGCCGGCCAGCGCGCCCGTGACGCAGTCGGCGCGGAGCTGGTCGATGACGATGAAGAGGACCTTGCCCCCGGCGCGCTTGCTCCCCGGCATCGCCCCGCCTCAGGCCGTCGACAGCGTCTTGGCCAGCTCCTGCCAGCGATGGCAGGCCACGTCGTGCTCGGCGTCGGAGTGCTCGAGCCGGGGCTCCTCGCGGCGGCAGATGTCGATGGCGTGCGGGCAGCGGGTCTGGAACTTGCAGCCGGGCGGCGGGCTGGTCGGGCTCGGGATCTCGCCCTCGAGCTTCTGCGCCGAGCTGCGGTGGTCGGGGTCGAGCGAGGGGATCGCCGAGAGCAGCGCCTTGGTGTAGGGGTGGCGCGGCCGGGCGAACAGCGCGCGCGTCGGCGCGGTCTCGACCAGCCGGCCCAGATACATCACCGCCACGCGGTCGCAGATATGCGCCACCACGCTCAGGTCGTGGCTGATGAACAGGATGGTCAGCCCCAGATCGCGCTTGAGCTCCTTGAGCAGGTTCAGCACGTCGGCCTGGATCGACACGTCCAGCGCCGCCACCGCCTCGTCGGCCACCACGAAGCGCGGGCTCGAGACCAGCGCCCGGGCGATCGAGATGCGCTGGCGCTGGCCGCCCGAGAAGGCGTGCGGGAAGCGGCGCAGGTGCTCGAGGTTGAGCCGGCACTTGGCGGCGATCTCGCGCACCCGGCGGTCGGTCGCCTCGCGGGTCTTGGTGATCCCCATGACCTCGATCGGCTCGGCGATGATGTCGCGCACGGTCATGCGCGGGCTGAGCGCGGCGTAGGGGTCCTGGAAGATGAGCTGGGCGCGCTTGCGGTAGTCGCGGATCTCGCGGCGCGAGATGCGCGCGAGGTCGTAGGAGACCTCGCCGTCGTCGAACATCACCTGCCCCCGCGTGATCGGCGCCGCCTTCAGGAGCGCGCGGCCGAGCGTGGTCTTGCCCGAGCCGGACTCGCCCACCAGCCCGAAGAACGAGCCCTTGGGGATGTCGAGGCTGACGCCCTCGACCGCCTGCACGATGGCCTTCGGGCCGAACAGCCCGCCGCCGATGGGGAAGTGCACCGCGAGGTCGCGCGCGGCGATGATGGGCTTGCCGCTCATGCCGCCACCAGCGCGTCCTCGACGGCGAAGCACGCGGCGGTGTGGCCGGGCTTCACCGTGGTCATCCCGGGCACCGCCGCGTCGCAGCGCCCGGGCATGAACCTGGGGCAGCGGGTGTGGAAGACGCAGCCGGCGGGCCGCTCGAGCGGGCTCGGGATGTCGCCCGGCACCGGGGTGAGCCGGGCGTCGAGGTCCCCCAGATCGGGCAGCGCCCTGAGCAGCCCCTGCGTGTAGGGATGCGCCGGGTTGCGGATCACCTCGCGCACCGGGCCGTACTCGACGATGCGCCCCAGATACATCACCGCCACCATGTCGGCGGTCTGCGCGATCACCCCGAGGTCGTGGGTGATGAAGACGATGCCCATGCCGAACTCGGCGACCAGGTCCTTCATCAGGTCGATCACCTGCGCCTGGATGGTGACGTCGAGCGCCGTGGTCGGCTCGTCGGCGATCAGGAGCTTCGGTCGGGTCGAGAGCGCCATGGCGATCATCGCCCGCTGGCGCATGCCGCCCGAGAGCTCGAAGGCGTACTGGTCGAAGCGCTTGGCGGCCTCGGAGATGCCGACGCGGCCGAGCATCTCGATCGAGAGCTCGCGCGCCTCGCGCCTGGTCATGTCGCGGTGCAGCATGAGCTGCTCGACCATCTGGCTGCCGATGGTGATGGCGGGGGCGAAGCTCGCCATCGGCTCCTGGAAGATCATCGAGACCGAGCCGCCGCGCACGATGCGCATGTCGCGCGTGGATTTCAGCGAGAACACGTCCACCGAGCCGCTGTCGAGCTGGAGCGTGATGCGGCTGCGCGGCCCGTAGCTGGCGTTGTCGGGGTTGAGCCGCATCAGCGCCTTGGCGGTGACCGACTTGCCCGAGCCGGACTCGCCGACGAGCCCCATCACCTTGCCGGGCTCGATCTCGAACGAGACGTCGTCCACCGCGACGATGCGCCCCTCGTCGGTGCCGAACTCGACCGTCAGGTTCTCGACCTTGATGAGCGTCATTTCTTCAGGTTCTCGTAGGGGTCGGCGGCGTCGCGCAGCCCGTCTCCCACATAGACGAAGGCGAGCACCAGGGCGATGAAGAAGATCACCGGGATGAAGTACCACTGGTAGTTCAGGAGCACGTCGGCCTTCGACACGTTCTGCAGGAGCGCGCCGAGCGAGTTGACCGGGTCCTTCAGCCCCAGCCCGATGAAGCTGAGCGCCGTCTCGGCGCGCACCATGTAGGGGAATGAGATCATCAGGTCGACGATGATGTAGGAGGTGAAGCTCGGCAGCAGGTGGCGCCGGATGATGTGGCTCGACGAGGCGCCCGAGAGCTGGGCGGCGAGCACGTATTCCTGGCTGCGCTCGGTCAGCAGGTGCGTGCGCACGCGCCGCGCCAGCGTCGGCCAGCCGATCAGCCCGAGCACGCAGGAGATGAAGAAGAAGCGCATCTCCGAGCTCCAGGTCTGCGGGATGAAGGCGGCGATCGCCATGAACAGCGGGATCACCGGCACGGTGCGCACCGCGTCGGTGATCATCTGGATCACCGAGTCGAGCCAGCCGCCGAAATAGCCGGCCACCCCTCCGATCACCAGCGCCAGCACGAAGGAGATCAGCACGCCGATGGTGCCCACCGCCAGCGAGGTCCAGATGGCGTGCAGCGTGCGCCCGAAGATGTCCTTGCCGCTCGCGTCGGTGCCGAACAGGTGGATCATCCCCGCGTCGACGCCGAACAGGTGAGTGTCGAAGGTCAGCGCCCGCAGGTGGATGTCGTAGCTGGTGCCGGGGATGTCGAGGCGCAGGTCGATCAGGCTGTACTCCCAGCCCTCGACGAAGAACTCGAGATAGCGCCGGTCCGCGCGGTCGATCGTGGTGACCCAGCGGAAGTTGGTCTCGATCGAGCGGGTGCGCGCGGTGCCGTAGATGAAGGGGCGCAGCGAAAATCCGTTCTCGTCCCAGAAGCGCGGGATCTGCGGCGCGCCGTTCTCGTAGTCCCGGTCGCGGCCGGCGATGGTCGGGTCGTAGGGCGAGAGGAACGGGGCGAACAGGCCCATCAGGATCATCGCGATCAGCGCCACCAGCGCGATCATCGCCGAGCGGTTGCCGCGGAACCGCGCCCAGATGAGCTGCGACTGCGAGGCGGTGAAATACGCCTCCTTGCGGCGGCGCTCGGCCTCCGATTCGACGGGGATGGACGTGTCGGCGATCTCTGCCATGGCCCTACCCCATTATGCCCTTGCGGATGCGCGGATCGATCAGCGCCAGCAGGATGTCGGTGAGGAAGTTGAGCGCCACGATCGAGGCGGTCAGCAGGAAGATGATGGCGCCGGCGAGCTGCTGGTCGTTGGAGCGCGCCAGCGCCTCGATGAGCAGCGCGCCGGCCTCGGTCAGCGTCATGATCAGCGCCACGATCGGCAGCTCGTTGAAGATGCGGTTGAGGTCGAAGCCGAGCGAGTTGACCACCGGGCCGAGCGCGTGCCGCGCCGGGTAGCGCCAGATCAGCGCCGGCCCCGAGATGCCGCGCGCCGCGGCCGCGGTGACGTAGAGCTTGCCGACCTCGTCGGCCATCAGCGCGCGCACGGTCTGCAGCGCGAAGGCGGTGGCCGACCAGCCGAGGATGAACACCGGCAGCCAGGCGCGGCTGAGGAAGTCCTGCAGCCGCGCCCAGGACCATTCCGCGTCGCGGAACTCGGGCGAGAACAGGCCGGTCATCGAGTCGCCGAACATCACCGTGGAGATCAGCATGATGATCAGCGCCAGCAGGAAGTTGGGCAGCGCCAGGCCGAGGTAGCTGACGAAGCGCAGCGAGTTGTTGAGCAGCGGGCTTTTGACCGAGGCGGCGAGCATGCCGACGGGGATCGCGATGAGATAGGCGAGGATGAGCGCGGTCAGGCAGATACCGAGCGAGATCAGGAACTTGTCGCCGAGCAGGTGGTTGATGTTGACGCGCAGGATGCAGCTGTCGCCGAACTCGCCATGCAGGAAGACGTCGCCGACCCAGGTGGTCCAGCGCACCAGGAAGGGCTGGTCGAGGCCGAGGCGCACCCGCTCGGCCTGGATGTCGGCGATCGAGACGCCCGAGCCTTGCGTGTTCTTGAAGGCGAGGTAGCGCTCGGCGCAGTCGCCAGGCACCAGCTCCATCAGCGTGAAGACGATCAGCGAGACCAGGAACAGCGTGAACAGCGCCATCGCCGCGCGCATGAGCACGAAGTTCACGAACTGGAGCATCAACCGCCCTGTGTTCCGCCGCCGGCCCGACTCCGGGACTATCCCGCGAAGCCCGGCATGAAGCAAGCATCGGGCCGGGCGCGGCGCGCCCGGCCCGGCTTCAGGCCAAGCCCTTTACTGGGCGTCCGCCAGGAACCACTGGTGCCCGCGATAGGGGTAGGACCAGTAGTACTCGTAGGAGGCGGTCTTGAACTCCGGCACATTCCTCAGCGCGTTGCGGTGGAAGATCGGGCTCGGGGCCTTCACCGTGCCGAGGAACAGCAGGTTGCCGGTCATGTTCTCGACCAGCCGCGCGCCGAGGGCGTCGGACTCCGGCGTGCCGACCGGCGTCGACTGGAACTTGTCGATGTCGGCCATCATCTGCTTGACGTAGTCGGGCGGTTCGACGCCCGCCGTCCCGCCGGTGTCGACCCACTCGCCCCAGAGCATGCCAGTGCGGTGGAAGAAGTAGTTCTCGAAGGGCGGCACGAAGAGCTCGTTGGTGCCGAGCACGATGGCCAGCGGCTGGCTCTTCTCCCACATGCCGACGTCGAGCTGGTTCGAGGACTGGGCCGAGCGGTACTCGTCCGGCGTCACCTCCTTGACGGTGGTCTGCACGCCCACGTCCGCCCAGTGCTGCGCGACGAGCTCGACCACCGGCGCGGGGATGCCCTGGGTGGCGAACTGCATGTTGAGCACGATCTTCTCGCCGTTCGGCAGCTCGCGGAAGCCATCGCCGTCGGTGTCGACCATGCCGACCTCGTCGAGAAGCGCCATGGCCCGCTCCGGGTCATGCTCGGTCTTGTAGGTCAGCCACTTCTCCTCGACGAAGGCCGGCGGCGGCGAGAAGGCGACGTACTGCTGCACCTCGCCCTGGCCGAAGAAGGCGACTTCGTTGAGCTCGTCGCGGTTCATGGCCACCGACATCGCTTCGCGGAAGCGCACGTCGCCGAACACCTTGCGCTTCTCCAGGTTCTCCGAGGTGACGTTGAAGGAGACGGTGTGCATGGCGATCTTCGGCTTGAGCTGGACCGAGTAGCCGCCCTTCTCCTGGTTCTCGAGCAGGATCGGGGCATCCGAGAGCGCCAGCGACTGCGTCTTGTAGTCCACCTCGCCGTTGACGAGCTTCAAAAGCCGCACCTCGTGCTCGTTGATGTAGAGCTCGTCATGCTCGGAGATGTAGGGGAGCTGGTTGCCGGCGGTGTCGACCATGTGGAAGTAGGGGTTGGCCACGAAGTGCCGGCCCTCGGTGGTCTCGGAGACGATGAAGTGCGGCTCGAGCGTCGGCGAGGCGGCCTTCGGCAGGCTGGCGACCTTGTCGGGGCTGTTGAGCATCGGCGTCGCCGTGTCCATCCAGTCCGAGCTGCCGTAATAGGCGGCGATCGCCTTGTAGCCGCTCTCGTAGCCGATCGACTGAGCCAGCGTGTCCGCGTCCGGGTTGATCGCCGGATGGAACTGGCCGAGGAAGTGCTTGGGCTGGAAGCCCTGGGCGTAATGGCTGGCGAAGTGCGAGATCAGCCCCGGCTTCGGCGCCGGCAGGTTGAAGCGCACGGTCTGCGGGTCGATCACCTCGACGGTCATCGGCTCGCCGGCGACCAGCACGTACTCCTTGGCCTTCTCGATCACGTTCGGGTCGAGCGCCAGGTTGTCGTACCAGAACTTCACGTCCTCGGCGGTGAACGGCGCGCCGTCCGACCATTTGTGGCCCCGGCGCAGGAAGAAGGTGAGCTGGGTGAAGTCCTCGTTCCACTCCCAGGCCCTGGCGACATTGGGCACGATGGTCTCGAGGTCGTCCGAGTAGCGCACCAGGTTGACGTGGCGCACCGACATGAAGTCAGAGGTGCCGGCCTCGGGCGCGTTGGACAGCATGTCGAGCGTGCCGCCGTAGATGCCGATCTCGTCGTAGGGCACGACGACCAGCGGCTCCTCGGGCAGCCGCTCGGCGAGCGGCGGCAGGTCCGGGTTGCCCTGGATGCGGGCGTTCATCTGGGCGATCGCCGGGTTCTCCTGGAACGTCAGCGTGCAGTTGGCGGCGGCCTCGAACTCGGCCAGCTCGTATTGCTGGGGGAATTCGCCCGGCGCCACCCCCTGCATGTCGGCGAGCGTGATGGCCGAACAGTCGGCGGCATAAGCGGGCGCAGTGAGCGCCGCGGCCGCGAGCCCGGCTAGCAACAGGCGTTTCATGGTCGTGCCTCCCTCGACGGTGTTGTTTTGTGGATGGTTGCGCGGATGGTTGCGTGAATGATCCAGCGTCGGAATGGCCCGGCGTCGGCGCGGCGCGGATGCGCCCGCGCCACGATTCGCATCATAGGCGCGATTTGCGATAGAACGTCAAATCGTTCCGCTAATCATGGCGCGTGCTCTCCCTGCTGGTCCGCGGGCACCTCCCTCATGCGCCACCCGCGGGCGGGACCCGCGTTCCGGGCCCTCTTGCGGGGCATAGTGGGCGGCGGCGATCAATAGGTGAAATCTATTATTTTTATGATTGGATCGGCTGGGGTGATGGGACGGCGCGCCCCGCCGGCGGCCTTGCCCCGCCGCGGCGCGCGTGCGAAGGCTGGGGCATCATGAGGCACCGGGACGACACGATCGGCGCGGACCGCGCCGGGCCGGCACCGCGCCGCGCGCTGCCCGCGCCGCCTGGTGATTTCATCGGACTCGCGGGCAAGGTCCACCTGGCGACCGGCGGCGAGCCGCCGCTGCTCGAGGCGCACCGCGCGGCCTTCGAGGCGTTCGCCCGCGACAAGTCCGACGGCTTCGACGGCTACTGGCGCCACTGGCAGGTGGCCGGCGAGGTGCGCGCCCGCCTCGCCCGCTGGCTCGGGCTGGAGCCGGGCGACGTGGCGCTGCTCGGCAACGCCTCCGAGGGCATCATGCGCGTGGTCGCGGGGCTCGACTGGCAGCCCGGCGACAACGCCGTGGTGGCGGCGCTGGACTATGCCTCGGGCCGCTTCGCGCTGGCGAGCCTGAAGCGCCGGGGCGTCGCGCTGCGCCTGGTGCCGGCCGATGGCTGGCGGCTGGACGAGGCGCGCCTGGTGGCGGCCTGCGACGGGCGCACCCGGCTGGTCTATGTCAGCCAGGTCAACGCCCTCACCGGGCAGCACCTGGACATCCCGGCGATCTCGCGCGGGCTGGAGGGCGGACCGGCCGCCCTGCTCGTCGACGCCAGCCACGCGCTCGGCGCCGTGCCGGTGGCGGGCGGCCAGGCGGACTTCACGGTGAGCTGCTGCTACAAGTTCGCGCTCGGCATCCACGAGGGCGTGCTCGGCTGGAACCGCCGCCGCCGGCCGGATTTCGTTCCGGCGGGCGCCGGCTGGTGCTCGGGCGCGGCCGGGACGGATCCCGGCGACTTCGTGCCCGAAGCGGACGCGCGGCAGGCCGAGTACGGCAATGCCGGGCACCTCGGCGCCTACCTGCTGCGCGAGTCGCTCGACTATCTCGAGGGCTACGGCATCGAGGCGATCGCCGCGCATTTGCGCGGGCTCAGCGGCCGGCTGGTCGAGGGCATGAGCGGGCTCGGCCTCGACGTGATGACCCCGGCCGAGCCGGCGCGCCGCGCCGGCAACGCCGCCTTCGCGCACCCCGCGGCCGAGGCGGTCCGGCGCCGGGCGGCGCGCGAGGGCATCCTGGTCTGGGCCGACAATGGCCGGCTGCGCGCCTCGGCGCACCTGTTCACGCGGCCCGGCGACGTGGAGCTGCTCATCGAGCGGCTTCCCGCCCTCCTCGGCTGATCCGCGTCCTTGCGCGGGCCGTGACGGATCGCCATGTCCCGCGCGTATCGTGGATGGAAGCCGCGCAATCGGTCGACGGAGGCAACATGCTCGGAATGGCGAATTCGCTGGTGGCCCGCCTCGGCGGGATGGTGCTTCTCGCCGGGGCGCTCGGCATGTTCGCCGCGCTCTCCGGTGCGGCGAGCGCCATCACGGCGGAGCGATCGGCGCTGTTCGGCCCCTGGCTGAGCCAGAAGGAAAAGCTGATCGTCGAGTTCTATCCCTGCGGATCGGAGGTCTGCGGCCGCATCGCCTGGATGGCCAAGCCCTACCGCAACGGCGCGCTGCGGCGCGACAACCAGAACCCCGACCCGGCGCTGCGCGACCGGCCGTTCTGCGGCATCGAGGTGATCCGCGGCCTCGCGCCGGACGGCGACGGAAGCTGGACCGGCGGCAAGGTCTACGACCCCAAGCGGGGCGCGACCTACAGCCTCGAGGTGCGGCAGAAAAGCGCGGACCGGCTGGAGCTGCGCGCCTTCCTGGGCGTCAAGTTCCTCGGCAAGACCGAGGTCTGGACCCGGCCCGACCCGGACCACGAGATCGCCTGCGTGCCGGTGAGCTGAGCCCCCCTCAACGCCCCCCGCGCTCGCCCAGGCGCCGCTCGGCGAAGGCCAGGTCGTCGGGCTTGTCGACATCGTGCGCCGCGTCCGGGAAGGGCAGCACCAGCATCGCCGCCCGGCAGCCGGCGGCCCGGCCGAGCGCCGTGGCCGCACCGAGCATGGTCAGCCGGCCCAGCGCATAGCGCGCCAGGGTGAGCGGCCCCAGCGCCCGCGCCATGCGCCAGGGGCGCTTGCGCTCGGCCTCGAGCCGTTGCCAAAAGACCAGCGCGTCGCGGGCGGCGGGGGTCATCAGGGCGAACAGGTTGCAGCCGCTCGCCTCGCCGTCGCGAAACCGCAGATAGGTGCGCCGCGCCGCCGAGCCGGCCGCCTCGACCACCGGGCGCAGCGCCACCCCGGCCGCCACGTCGGCGCCCGAGGCCTCGGCCGCGGCCAGGAAATGCTCGACCATCTGCGCCGTCAGCAGGGGGTGGTCGGCGGTGGTCAGCAGCACCGGCGGCGCCGCCGCCTCGAGCCCGGCGAGGGCGCTGCGCGCGGGCGACGCCGCCGCGTCGAGCCGCCGCACGCCGGCGGGCAGCGCCGGCGCCCCGGGCTCGATCACCACGATCACCTCGCCGATGCGCGGCGCCGCGGCGAGCGCGTCGAGCACGTGGCCGATCATCGGCCGGCCCGCCAGCGCGGCGAACGCCTTGTGCGACACGCCGGCGGCCCGCGCCACCGGGTCCTGCGCGCCGCGCGAGCCGGCCAGCACCACCGCGGTCCAGCTCATCCCAGCCGCTTCTCGTAGACCCGGTAGGTCTTGGCCAGCCAGCCGCCCACGCCCTCGACCACGTGGCGCACCGGCCAGTTGTCCTCGAGCAGCCAGCCGAGCTCGAGCTCGCCCAACCCGCGCCCGACGCCGCGCGACTCGAGCGCGTAGATCAGCTTGAGCGGCAGGGTCTTGCCGAGCATGGTCCGCGCATGCGCCTTGCGCACGCCCATCAGCGGCACCCGGGCGGTGCGGATTCGGCCGGCTTTGATTCGCCACAGCAGCTTGAGCCAGCCCAGCGGCAACAGCCGGCCGCCGAGGTCGGCGATCGCCTCGTTGACGTTGGGCAGCAGCACGATGAAGCCGGCCGGCTCGCCCTGGATCTCGGCGATCCTGATCAGATCCGGGTCGAGGATCGGCTTCATCTCGTCGGCCATCGCCGCGCTCTCCGCTTCGGTCAGCGGCGTGAAGCCCCAGTTGCCGGCCCAGGCGTCGTTGAAGATGTCGGTGATGGTCGCCACCTCGGCGCGGTAGCGGCGCATGTCGATCGAGCGGATCGTCAGCCCCGGCGCGCCGCGCTCGGCCAGCCGCCGCAGCTTGTCCGGCAGCCCGCCGCGCACGTCCATGCGGTAGGCCACCAGGTCCTTCGCCCGCGCATAGCCCTGGCGCTCGACCTCCGCGCCGAGCCAGGGCGGGTCGTGGCCCATCATCAGCGAGGGCGGCGTGTCGAAGCCGTCGACGAGCAGGCCCGTGGTCTGGTTGATCGAGAGATCGAACGGCCCGCGCACCACGCCCGCGCCGCGCGCCGCCAGCCAGTCCTCGGCGGCGCCGAACAGGGCGCCCAGCGTGCCGGCGTCCGGCTCGGCCGCGAGCATGCCGAAATAGCCGAGCCGCATTCCGTCCACCGGCGGCGCCAGCCGGTCGATCTGGGCACTGATCCGCCCGACCGGGCGCCCGCCCCGCCAGGCGAGCCAGAAGGCCGCCTCGGCGTGCCCGAAGAACGCGTTGTGGCGCGGCGAGAGAAAGCGGCGGCGCTCGAGCCACAGCGGCTCGACCCAGTTCGGGTCGCCGGCCATCAGGCGTCCGGGCAGCCGGATGAACGCCTCGCGCTGGCGCCGCCCCTCGAGGGGGCGCACCGTGACTATGGCGGTGTCGGTGGCCGGGGTCATGCCGGGGGCAGGTTCGGCCACCATGCTCACTCCTCGATGACCACGATCGACCACAGGCCGACCACGAAAAACACCGCCGGGGCGATGAAGGCGGCGAGCGCGGCGCGCATCGCGCCCGCCTGGCCGAGCGAGGCGAACACCCCGTCGACCAGCACGAACAGCGCGCCGCCCGCCAGCCCGAGCGCGACATAGCGCGCCCCGCCGCCGCTGCGCGCCAGGCCGAAGCCCGCCAGCGCCGCGAACAGCAGCATCACCGCGGGCACCAGCAGGGCGGCGTAGCTGCGCCACAGCTGCACCAGGTAGTAGGGCGTGCCGCGCGCGCCCGGCCGCTCGCCGGCGAGGATCTGGCGCACCTCGTCGGCCGAGACCAGGTCGGGGCGCCGCGCCGCGCCCAGCACGCCGGCGGGCGTCAGCCGGGTTCGCCAGCGCATGCCGCCGGGCACCGGCTCGGGCGCCGCGCCGATGCGCCGCACGCTGGCGCCCTCGAGGTGCCAGGCGTCGCCGTCGTAGCGCGCCACCGCCGCGTCGATGCGGCGCTGCAGCTCGCCGTCGGCGTCGGTCTCGAAGACGCTGACCTGACGCAGCACGGCGGCGTCGGCCGAGGCGCCGCCGATGCGGATGATCGCCTGCCAGTCCCTGAGCCAGACCTCGCGGTCGATCTCGCGGCTCTCGGTGAGCTCGGGAAAGCGCGTCACCAGCGCCTGCTCGGCCACCGGGCCGAGGCGGGCGGCGAGCTGGCTCTGCAGCACGCCGCACAGGATCATCAGCGGCACCAGCCGCAGCAGGATGCGCACGGTGTTGATCCCCGCGGCGCGCAGAACCACCATCTCCGAGCGCGCCGCCAGCGCCAGGAAGGCGAGCGCCGCCCCGACCAGCACGCCGAGCGGGAACACGGTCAGCAGGATCAGCGGCGCGCGCAGCAGCGCGTAGCTGCCGAGGCCGGCCAGTCCGTGGCCGTCGATCAGCTCGGCCGAGGTCTCGAGCAGGTCGAGGCTGAGGCCGAGCACGACGAAGCCGGCCAGCACCGCGAGGATCCGGCCGCCGACCAGCCTCGAGAGATAGAGGCCCACGGTCATGAGCCGATCCCGGCCCGGGCCGCCAGCCGCCGGCCGAACGCGGCGAGATCGCCCGCCACCACGTCGAGCCGCCGCAGCAGCGCGCGCAGCGGCGAGGGCGCCCCCTGCCCCGGGGTCGCCAGATAGAGCCAGCCGCCCAGCGCCATGAAACCGCCGCCCACGCCCCAGATGCCGAGCGCCGGGTCGATGCGGCCGAGGCTCGCCAGCGACGCGGCGGTCTGCAGCATCTCGTTGAACCCCACGAGGATCACCACGGCCAGCGCCATGCGCGGCCAGGCCGGGGCCCGCTTGCGCATCACCCCGAGCGGCACCGACATGAGCGCCACGCCGATCAGCCCCACGGCGCGCACCAGCCGCGAGTGGAACTCGGCCCAGTAGCGCGGCTCGGACGGGAAGCCGTCGGCCCCGGTGGCGCGCGTGAGCAGCTCGCGGAAGGTGAGCTCGCGCTCGCTCTGGCCGCGCGGCCGGAACGGGTTGCGGTCGATGTCGAAGGTCTGCTCGAGCGTCAGGTCGTCGAAGTCGACCCAGCCGCCGGCGACCAGCCCGCGGCCGTTCCTGAGCAGCAGCCGGACCACCCGGGCCTGCTGGTCGGGCACGATCAGCCCGCGCTCGGCGGTGAACACCGACTCCGCTCCGTCCTCGTCGCGCTGCAGCACGAAGACGCGCGACAGGATGCGGCCGGTGGGGTCGATCTCGCCGGCCGAGACGACCAGCCCGTCGCCGGTCTCGACGAAGATCCCCTCCTCGAGCCGGCCGGTCCAGCCGGCGTTGTAGGCGGCGTGCTTGATCTCGCTGTAGGCGTAGCGCGTGTAGGGCTGCAGCACGCCGAACAGCGGCAGGCTGACCAGCGACAGAATCACGGCGAGGCCGACCAGCGGCGCCCCGATCCGCCTGAGCGACCAGCCGGCGTTCTCGAGCGCATCGATCTCGTTGTCGCGCGAGAGCGCCGCCAGCAGCGTCAGCACCGCGACGCAGAAGGTCACCGGCAGCGCCAGGCCGAGATAGTGCGGCAGCAGGTTCACCGCCATGCTCATCACCAGCTGCAGCGGCGCGCCCTGGGTGGTGACCAGGTCGATCAGCCGCAGCACCCGCTCGAGCACCAGCACCATGAGCGTGATCACCAGCGCCACGCCCATGCGCGGCGCCATGCGCGCCAGCAGGTAGCGGTCGACCCGCGTCAGGGCCAAGCGGGGCCGGGTCATGCGGGACTCACGGGTCTCACGGGGTTCACCGGGGCCCCTGCGGCCAGTGCGCCCTCAGATGCGCGATCAGCTCGTCGGCCGCGTCCGGCCCGGGCTCGAGATAGGCGTCGAGGCGCGGCGGCCCGGGCCAGCCGGCGTCGCGCACGGTGACCAGGCCTTGCGTCTTCTCGTCCGCGTGGCGCGGCAGGACGTGGAAGTGTACGTCGGGATCGACCATCATCAGCATCAGGTAGTTGATCTTCTCGTAGCCCACAGCGGCCTCGAGCATGCGCTCGATGGCGCCGACCGCCGCGCCGAGCTCGGCGAAGCCGGCCGGGCTGACCTCGCCGAAGGCGCGCACCGGCTGCTTGCAGGCGAGCACCAGCGCGCCCAGCGTCACCTGCTGCGGCCTGAGCATCACGGCCCAGTGGTCGAGCTCGGCGATCCGGGTCGCCGGCCAGCCGAACTTGTGCATGGTGGCGTTGCTCACGCGGCCTCCTCCTGCGTTGCGCGCGCCTCCCTGTCTAGGGGGCGGCAGCCGGCCCGGCAAGCTCGGGTCCCGGCCGCAGCAGCTCGAGCCGCGGCACGTCGCCGAGCACGCCGGAGGAATCGATCCGGCGCTCGGCCAGCGTCAGCCGCCAGCCGGCGCCGGCGCGCGCGACCTCGATGCGGAACCAGGCCGCGGCGTCGTGCCCCGCACCCGGGCGCATGCTGCACGAGGGGGCGCCGATGACCGGGACGCGCCCGCGCGCCGCATCGATCCACGACAGCTCGGCGCGGTGGTTGTGGCCGTGCAGCACCAGCTCGGCGCCGTGCCGCGCGATCATCGCGCTGAGCGCCGGCCCGTCGGTCAGCCGCTTGCGCCACAGCGTCAGCGGCGTCGGCGCATGATGCACCAGCACGATGCGGCACAGCCCCTCGCGCCCGGTCCGGTCGAGGATCCGGCCGAGCGCCTCGCGCTGCACCGCGCCGACCGTGCCGGTGGCGAAGAAGGGCGGCGTGGCGACGGCGCTCGAGAGGCCGATCAGCGCGACCTCGCCGCGCCGGCGCAGCCAGGGAAAACCCGCGCTGCCGTCGTCGCCGGCCAGATAGGGCCCCCAGTGCCGTGCCAGCGCGCGCTCGAAGCCGCCGACCAGCGCATCGTGGTTGCCCGGCACCACGCCCACCCGCTCCGGCGGGCCCAGCGCGGCCAGCCAGCCGGCCCCTGCGGCAATTTCCCGGTCCAGCGAGAAGTTGACAAGGTCGCCGGTCATGACGATGTAGTCGGGCTCCGCCGACGTCACGTCCGCCACGATCCGCCCGGCGATCTCCGGGCGGTGCAGATGCCGCCGCCGGCGCAGCCAGTTGGCATAGGAGAGGCCGCGCTTGCCCGCCCACTCGACCGGCGAGGGCCGGCCGAGAAAGAGGTGCGGATCGGTGAGATGCGCGATGATCAAGGGTGGATGACCTGGCGGGACGGTTGCGGTGAGCGCGGTGCGGCGGGTGACTCGCGTGCCATGCACGTGCCATCTACCGGGCACTTCTCAACGGTAGCGCCAAGCGCTACCAATGCAGAGATAAAAAATGAAGGCAGTGGCATGGCGTCCGGCAAGGTGCTGATTGTTCGCGCGGCGGGGCCCGCGGCGTTCGGACTCACGCCCCGCGAGCGGCTCGAGCGGCTGAGCGCGCGCCAGGGGCTCGAGCTGACCGAGGACCCGGCGCAGGCCGGCCTCATCGTGCGCGGCGACCAAGTCTACGGTGCGGCGGTGTTCAACGCGCTCGCCGCCTCGGCGCCGGGCACCGTGCTGGTCGACGGGCACGGGCGGGCCCTCGCGGCGCGGGTGGACGGGCCGAGCCGCGACTGGGCGCGGGCGCTGCTCGACACCGCGACCCCGGGCGCCGGGGTGCCCGAGGAGGCCGCGATCGTCGATGCGGCGACGCTCGCCGGCCGGCACAACCTGCAGCTCTCGAAGCGGCTGGCGCCGCTGCTGATGCCGGCGACCGACCGGGGCGCCATGGAGAAGGCGCTGTTCAGGGAAAGCTACAAGGGCGTCACCGACCTGGTGACCAAGCACGTCTGGCCGCCGCTCGCCTTCGCCGCGACGCGCTGGTGCGCCCGGCGGGGGCTGACGCCGAACCAGGTGACGCTGGTCAGCGCGGCGCTGGTGGCGCTGGCCTTCTGGCTGTTCTGGGAGGGTCAGTTCGCGCTCGGGCTGATCGCCGCCTGGACCATGACGCTGCTCGACACCGTGGACGGCAAGCTGGCGCGGGTGACGCTGCGCTCCTCGCCGTTTGGCGACATCTTCGACCACGGCATCGACCTGATCCACCCGCCGTTCTGGTACTGGGCCTGGATCATGGGCCTGGCCGCGCAGGGCATGGCGCTCGGGGACGGCGGCCTGATCCTGGCGCTGATCGTCGGCGGCTACGTGCTGCAGCGGCTCGAGGAGGGGCTGTTCATCCACCTCTTCGGCATGCAGATCCACGTCTGGCAGCGCTTCGACAGCCTGTTCCGGCAGATCACCGCGCGGCGCAACCCCAACCTGCTGATCCTGACCGTGGCCACCATCCTCGGCGCGCCCGACCAGGGGATCGTCGTCGTCGCCGGCTGGACCGTGTTCTGCCTGCTCGTCCACCTGGCGCGCATCGTCCAGGCCCTCGCGGCGCGCCGCGCCGGGCCGCTGGTGTCGTGGCTGGCCCAGGGATGAAAATTGGGATGAAGGGCGGGATGAACGGCCGTGTGAACGATGGGATGATGGCCCGATGAGCGAGCGGACGGGCGACAGGACGGGCGACAGGACGGGCGACAGGACGGGCGATGTCGCCCTGATACGCAATCCCAACAGCTCGGGGAACCGGGACGCCGCCGCGGCGCGGGGGGCCTCCTTCCCCTCGGCCGTGCAGGTGATCGACTGCAGCACGCTCGACGAGATGACCCACAGCCTGCGCCAGGCCCACGCCGCCGGCGCCGAGGTGGTGCTGATCGACGGCGGCGACGGCACGGTGCGCGAGGTGCTGAGCCGGCTGCCGGCGATCTGGGGGCCGGCCCTGCCCCAGGTCGGCATATTCCCGCGCGGCAACACCAACCTGATCGCCCGCGAGGTCGGCGAGCTGCGCGGTCCCGACGCGGTGGCCGAGATCCTGCGCCGCCGCGCCGCGGGCAACCCGCTGCCGCTGGTGCGCCGGCGCGTGCTGCGCGTCGAGTATGCCGGGGCCGAGCACCCGACCATGCGCGGCTTCATGCTGGGCTGGGGCGCCTTCGCCACCGGCACCCGCATCGCGCGCGAGGAGATCGCCGCCGCCGGGCCGCGCCAGGCGGCGCTGACCGTGCTCGTGCTGTTTCGCCGGGCGCTGTTCGGCGCCGGACGCACCGAGCTGCGCCGCGGCGTGCCGGCGCGCCTCGTCATCGACGGCCGGAAGACCGCCGAGGCGGCGCGCTTCATCGGCATGGCCACCACGTTGCAGGGCCCGCTGGTCGCCGGCATAAACCCCTTCTGGGGCGAGGGCCCCGAGCCGATCCGCTGGCTCGACGTCGAGGTGCCCGGCCACCGGCTGGCGTTCGCCGTGCCCTTCGTGCTCGTCGGGCGGCCGCGCCGCTGGATGCGCCGCAACGGCTATGCCAGCGGCCGCGCCAAGCGCCTCGAGCTCGAGCTCGAGGCACCTTTCATCATGGATGGCGAGGTCTTCCCGCCGCCGAGCCGGGGGCCGCTGACGCTGAGCGCCGCGGAGGAGGTCTCGTTCATCTCGCTCTGACCGCCTGCCGCCCGCTCGACACCGCGCGCCGCGCCGGCTAGTGAGAGCGCACCAAGAAAAGGGATATGACCCGATGACCGACACCAGGGCCGACACCAGGGCCGACACCGGGGCCAGCACCGGGGCCAGCACCGGGGCCGACACCGGGGCCGACACGCTTGAGGCGAACCCGTCCGCGCGGCCGCAGAGCCTGGACCGCCCGATCCGCCGCCGCGTGAAGCGCCTCGGCCGGTGGCTGACGCGCTGCCTCGCCCGCTACCAGGGGCGCCAGGGGCTGGTGCCCGACACCCCCTTCGTCGAGACGCGCCACTTCCCGTTCCTCGGCCAGTTCGAGGAGCGCTGGGAGGAGATCCTCGCCGAGGTGCGCGAGGTGCTGAAATACCGCGAGCACATCCCGGGCTTCCAGGAGGTCTCGCCCGACCAGTACCGCATCGCCACCGAGAAGAACTGGCGCACGCTGTTCCTCTACGGCTTCGGCAACCGGATCGAGGGCAACTGCCGGCAGATGCCCAGGACCGCCGAGCTGATCGGCCGCGTGCCGCGCGTCCACACGGCGTGGGTGTCGATCCTGGCGCCGGGCTACCACATCCCGCCGCACCGCGGCGTGACCAAGGGCATCCTGCGCGCCCACATGGGCCTGATGGTCCCCGAGAACCGCGAGAACTGCTGGATCCGCGTCGGCGACGAGCGCCGCAGCTGGGAGCCGGGCAAGATCTTCGTGATCGACGACACCTACGAGCACGAGGTCAGGAACGATACCGGGGAGGAGCGGGTGGTGCTGCTGCTCGACTTCAACCGGCCCATGCGCTTCGGCGGCCGGGCGGTGACCTGGGCGTTCCTGCAGATCATGAAGCTGACCGCCTTCTACCAGGAGCCCAAGAAGAACATCCAGAGCTTCGAGGAGCGCATGGAGGCCGCCACCAGGCGGGCCAGCGAGAACCTGGAGAAGCTGAGCGAGAAGTGAGCGCGCAGGACACCCGCGCGCCGGCCGGCCTGCGCGAGCTGATCGCCGCCGAGCTCGACCGCCCCCCCGGACCGGCGGCCGAGGCGATGGCGGCGCGGCTGGCGGCGCGGCCGGGCGTGGCCGCGGTGGTGTTCTACGGCGCGAGGATGCGGCAGGGAGGCGGCGAGGGCGGCGAGGGCGGCGAGGGCGCCGAGGGGGACGGTGACGGGCCGCTCGACTTCTACCTGCTGACCGACGGCAACCGGGCCTATCACGGTCCCGGCCTCGCCGCCCTGGCGAACCGGCTGCTGCCGCCCAGCGTCTACCGCGAGACGCCGGACGGCGCCGCGCCGGTCGAGGCGAAGGTGGCCGTGATCAGCCTGCGCGCATTCCGCGCCCGGATGCGGCGCGACTCGCTCGACACCACGCTGTGGGCGCGGTTCGCGCAGCCCGTGGTGCTGGCCTGGGCGCGCACGCCGGCCGACCGCGCGGCGGTGATCGACGCGGTGGCCGCGGCGGTCGAGACCGCGTCGTGGTGGGCCGCCCGGCTGGCGCCGGACCCGGGAGACCCGGGGGACCCGGGAGACCCCGACGCGACCTGGAGCGCCCTGTTTCGCAGGACCTACGCCTCGGAGCTGCGCGTCGAGGGCGGCCGGCGCGCCGGCGACATCGTGGCGGCGGCGCCCGGGCGCTACCGCCGGCTGCACGCGCTGCTGATCGCCGGCCGGGCGGCGCCCGACAGTGATCCCGACCGCAACCGTGCGAAGCGCGCCTGGGCCCGGCGGCGCGCGCTGGGCAAGGCGCTGAACGCGGCGCGGCTGCTCAAGGCGGCCTGCACCTACCGGGGCGGCATCGCCTACGCGCTGGCCAAGGTCGAGCGCCATTCGGGCCGGCCGGTCGCGCTGAAGCCGTGGCAGCGCCGCTGGCCCTGGCTGGCCGCGCCCCTCGTCGTCTGGCGGCTGTGGCGCGAGCGGCGCCTGCGCTGAGGCGGCCGCTCAGGCGTCGAACGCCCCGGCGAGGAACATCTCGCGCGCCCTGGTGCGGCTGAGCTTGCCCGACGAGGTGCGCGGCAGCGCGCCCGGCGCGCACAGCGCCACCCGCGCCTCGATGCCGCACACGCCGCGCACCACCGCGTGCGCCGCCGCCCTCAGCGCCTCGCGCTCCTGCGGCTGGCGGCGGCGGCACTCGACGACCACCGCGACGCGGCCCGCATCCGTCTCGTCCGCGCCCTCGTCGGCGAGCTGGAAGGCGGCGACGCTGCCCTCCTTGGCGCCGTCGACCTGGCTCTCGACCGACCACTCGATGTCCTGCGGCCAGATGTTGCGGCCGTTGATGATGATCAGGTCCTTGACCCGGCCGGTCACCACGATCTCGCCGCCGCGCATGTAGCCGAGGTCGCCGGTGTCGAGCCAGCCGTCGGGCGAGAGCACCAGCGCCGTCTCCTCGGGATTGCCGAAATAGCCCTGCATCACCGAGGGCCCGCGCACGAAGATCTGGCCGACCCGGGACTCGGGCAGCGCGGTCCCGGCGGCGTCGCGGATCTCGATCTCGTGGTCGGGCAGCGGCCGGCCGCAGATGGCGAACTCGCGGCTGCGCGCAGTGCCCCCCGGCGCCGCGGCGATGTGCTCGTCGCGCAGCCGGTCGACATCGACCGGCTCGGTGCGCGCGCCGCTGCCGAGCGGCGCGAAGGCCAGCCCCAGCGAGGCCTCGGCCATGCCGTAGCTCGGCAGGAAGCTCTCGGGCCGGAACCCGGCCTCGGCGAAGGTCTCGGCGAAGCTGCGGATGTTGGCCATCTTGATGATGTCGCCGCCGATCCCGGCGATGCGCAGGCTGGCGAGGTCGAGGTCGTCGCGCGGCCGCGAGCGCCGGGCCGCGAGGTCGTAGCCGAACGAGGGCGCATAGGTCATGGTGCCGCGGTAGCGGCTGATCAGGTCGAGCCAGTTGCCCGGCCGCAGGATGAAGTCGCGCGTCTTGATGAAGTCGGCGCTCATCTGCGTGGCGATCGGCAGCATGACGCAGCCGACCAGCCCCATGTCGTGGTAGTAGGGCAGCCAGCTCACGCCCCGGTCGCCCTCGCGCATCTGGAAAGCGTGCACCGCCATCGCCCGAATGTTGGCCATCATCGCCGCATGCGTCACGGCGATGCCCTTGGGAAAGCTGGTGGTGCCCGAGGAGAACTGCAGGTAGGCGATCTCGTCGGCCGGGCGCTCGCCGGCCCCGGGCGGCCGCTCGGGCGCGTTGTCGAGGTCGGCCAGGGTGCCGACGAAGGCCAGCCGCCGCCCCTCCAGCGCGTCCGCCACCCAGTTGCCGAACATCGCCGGCGAGATCGCCGCGGCGATGCTGGCGACGTCGGCGATGCGCCGGATCTGCTCGACATAGCCGGCGCGCGAACCGAAGGCGCTCGGCAGCGGCGCCGGGCAGGGCACCAGCCTTGCGTAGAGACAGCCCATCAGCGCGCGGTGGAAGTCGGACTCGGTCTCGGCGACGATGGCCACGCGGTCGCCGGGCGCCAGCCCGCGCCCGAGCAGCCGCCCGGCCACGGCGAGCGCCTGCTCGCGCAGCGCCGCCCAGCTCAGCACGTCCTCGAGCGCGCCGCGCGCCGAATAGAAGTTCACGCCGCCCGCGCCGCCGGCCGCATAGTCCAGCGCGTCGGTCAACGTGGGAAAGTCCGCGAGCCGCTGCGCGATCCCGTTGTCCGTAGGCGTCGGCGATTGCGCCGCCATGTGCTGCGCCGCCATGTGCAGGTCCTGTCCCTTCGTTCTCGCGGAATCCGGGATACCGTCGTCCCCGGGTTCGCGCTGGCGGATACCACTAGTCCGGCGGCAAATAAAGTCCCGGCGTCGCCCGGCGGGGCCGATTGTCGGCGCACGGGCGCCGAACGGCCCGCGACATATTGGTCCGGACCGGCCCCGACCGCGCCCCCCGCGGGCGGCGCGCGCCGCCGGCGACGACCAGTTTGGCCTTGCGGGCGGGCGGGCCGAGCCGCCATAAGCGGGCTCTGGACCAACCGGGCGGTGGCAGTGCTCAAGACCCTGAGGATCTTCTTCGGTGCCAGAGGGACGCGGCCGATCGCCGTGCTGCTCTGCCTGCTGCTCGGCGGCCTCGCCGAGGGGATCGGCCTGGCCAGCCTGGTGCCGGTGATGTCGATCGCGCTCGGCGGCCGGGACGAGGCGCCCAGCGCCGCTTCGGTGATGCTGACCGACGCGCTCGGCTATTTCGGCGTACCGGCCGAGCTGCTCCCCCTGGTCGCGGTGGCGGTCCTCGCGATCGTCGTCAAGAACGCGCTCAACCTCGCGGCGATGACCTATGTGGGCTACTCGGTGGCGCACGTCGCCACCAGCCTGCGGCGCGACCTGGTCGACAACCTTCTGAACGTGCGCTGGAGCTACTTCACCCAGCAGCCGCTCGGGCGCATCGCCAACGCGCTCAGCGTCGACGCGACGCGCGCCGCCAACGCCTATATCTCGGCGGCGCGCTTCCTGGTCTACGCCATCCAGTCGATGATCTACGCGAGCGTCGCGCTGTTCCTGTCGTGGCAGGTGGCGCTGGTCGCGCTGGCCGTCGGCGGCACCATCGCCGCCGTTCTCAGCTTCCTGGTGCGCATGGCCAAGCGGGCCGGGCGGCGCCAGACCAAGCACACCGCGGACTTCATCACCTACCTCGCCGACGCGCTCAACAACATCAAGCCGCTCAAGGCGATGGACCGGCAGGGCAGCTTCGCCGGCCTGCTCGACCGCAACATCGACCGCCTGCGCCGGGCGCTGCGCCGGCAGGTGATCGCCAAGGCGGCCATGAAGAACCTCGCCGAGATCTTCGGCGCGGTGGCGCTGGGCATCGGGCTGGTGCTCGCCGTCACCTACGGCAACCTGCCCGCGGGCGACCTCGCGGTGATCGGCATCCTGCTGATCCAGCTGGTCACCGCCATCGGCCGGATCCAGAACGAGTACCAGAACGCCGCGATCTACGAGAGCGCCTACTACAACGTGCAGAACCTGATCTCCGCCAGCGAGGCCGAGCGCGAGCTGGACACCGGCACCGCCGTGCCGCGCTTCGAGCACGGCTGCAGGCTGGTCGACGTCAGCTTCTCGCACCCGCGCACCCCGGTGCTGCGCAACGTCTCGATCGAGATCCCGCGCGGCACGGTGACGGTGCTGACCGGGCCGTCGGGCTCGGGCAAGACCACGGTCACCGACCTGCTGCTCGGCTTCCGCGTGCCCGATTCGGGGCAGGTCCTGGTCGATGGCCGCCGGCTCGAGGACTACTCGCTGCGCGCCTGGCGGCGGATGATCGGCTACGTGCCGCAGGAGCTGGTGCTGTTCCACGACACGGTGTTCGCCAACATCGCGCTCGGCGACCCCGAGATCGGCGAGGCCCAGGTGCGCAAGGCGCTCGAGGCGGCGGGCGCGCTGGACTTCGTCGAGAGCATGCCCGACGGCCTGCTCAGCGAGGTCGGCGAGAAGGGGGCCAAGGTTTCGGGCGGCCAGCGCCAGCGGATCGCGCTGGCCCGCGCGCTGGTGCGGCGGCCGCGCATGCTGATCCTCGACGAGGTGTCGAGCGCGCTCGACCCGGAGTCCGAGCGCGCCATCGTCGAGAACATCCGCCGGCTCGCGGGGGACACCACGATCGTCGCCATCACGCACCGGCCCGCCTTCCTCGAGATCGCCGACCGGATCTACGAGCTGGCGGACGGCCAGGTGGTGGGCCAGGTGGTGGGCCAGGTGGTGGG
>DATKCQ010000020.1:0-12125 GCA_035513135.1 Thermohalobaculum sp. | reverse complement strand
GACTTGGCCTGGCGGGCGCGCGGGCTTTGGCGGATCCACTCGAGCTCGCGGCTCAGCGTGCGCTGGCGCGACTTGTCCTCGCGCGCCTCGTGCTCGAGGCGCTTGGCCTTCTGCTCGAGCCAGGACGAGTAGTTGCCCTCCCACGGCACGCCGCGGCCGCGGTCGAGCTCGAGGATCCAGCCGGTGATCTCGTCGAGGAAGTAGCGGTCGTGGGTGACGATCAGCACCGTGCCGGTATAGGCGATCAGGTGGGACTGCAGCCACAGGATGGTCTCGGCGTCGAGGTGGTTGGTGGGCTCGTCGAGCAGCAGCATCTCGGGGCGCTCGAGCAGGAGCTTGCACAGCGCCACGCGGCGGCGCTCGCCGCCCGAGAGGGTGGCGACTGCGGCCGCGTCGGGCGGGCAGCGCAGGGCCTCCATGGCCACGTCGACCTGGGCGTCGAGGTCCCACAGGTCCTCGGCGTCGATGCGGTCCTGGAGCGCGGTCATCTCCTCCATCAGTTCGTCCGAGTAGTCCTCGCCGAGCTGGGCGGCGATTTCGTTGTAGCGCTCGACCAAAGCGAGCTTGGCGGCGACGCCCTGCATGACGTTGCCGCGCACGTCCCTGGTCTCGTCGAGCGCCGGCTCCTGGGGCAGGTAGCCGACGCGGATGCCCGCGGCCGCCCAGGCCTCGCCGGTGAAGTCGGGGTCGAGGCCGGCCATGATGCGCAAGAGCGAGGACTTGCCCGAGCCGTTCACGCCGACCACGCCGATCTTCACGCCGGGCAGGAAGCTCAGGCGGATGTTCTCGAACACCTTCTTGGGCCCGTAGGCCTTGGTAAGCCCGTCCATGTGATAGACGTACTGCACAGCCATGATTGCGCGCCTGCCTCTCGGGATGCGGGTGATCGGGTCCGGGCGCTGATGTAGCGGCTCGGGCGGCCGAGCGCAACGCGGCCCTCAGCCGGTGCCGCGCTCGGGCCGCACCGTGCGCAGGACCGAGAGCAGGAGGAAGTAGACCGAGGCCATCACCCACAGCCAGAACACCAGCGGCGAGGCCTCGATCGCCTTGCCGGAGTCCGGGTCGATCAGCACCAGGCGGAACGAGGTGGCGGCCCACAGCACGGTCATCGGGATGGTGACGCGGCGCCAGTCCTTGACCCGGAAGGGGTGCACGTATTTCCACGGCACGAAGGTCAGCACGCAGCAGGCCACGATCACCGCGAGGTTCAGCCACGGGTCCGACTGCATCACGTGGAAGTAGAGCACCACCAGGTTCCACAGGGCGGGGAAGCCGACGAAGTAGTAGTCGTGGCTCTTGATGCCCATGTTGGCGAAGGTGTAGAGCGAGACGGCCATGATCGCGGCGGCGGCCGGCAGCTCGAAGCCCGGGGGCACGAAGCCGAACCAGTAGATCATCATCGCCGGCACCGCGACGTAGTTGAAGTAGTCGATGACGTTGTCGAGCGTGGCGCCGTCGAACTGCGGGGTCAGCTCGCTCACGCGGAGGTGGCGCGCCAGCGTGCCGTCGATGCCGTCGACGAACAGCGCCAGCCCGAGCCAGATGAACACGCCCACCCGGTCGCCCTCGAGGATGGCGAGCAGGGCGAGGAAGCCGAGCACGATGCCGGACGCGGTGAAGGCGTGCACCGCCCAGGCGGCGGCCACCTGCTTGCGATGATGCTCGGCCGGTCTCTCGTCCACGTCCGGCACTCCCATGGCCCTCCGCCCCGGCAGATGGCGCGAAGTCTATCCGCACACGCCCCCTCAGGGGAAGCCCCGGCGCGCCGGCCCGCGATGCATTGACAGCCCCGCCGCGCCCGAGCCCTATGGGGCGTCCGATCCAGCCCCCGGCGGTCCTGCGGGAGAGTGCCGCGTGTTCCACCCCGGCCCCATCGCCACGCCCGGCCAGCGCATCGGCCTGCTCGGTGGCTCGTTCGACCCGCCGCATGAGGGGCACGTCCACATCAGCCGCTGGGCCCTGCGCCGGCTGGGGCTGAGCGCCGTGTGGTGGCTGGTCTCGCCGGGCAACCCGCTGAAGCCCGAGGGCCCGGCGCCGCTGGCCCGCCGCCTCGCCGCCTGCCGCCGGCTGGCGCGCCACCCGCTGGTGACGGTGACGGGCATCGAGGCGCATCTCGGCACGCGCTACACCGCCGACACGCTGGCCCGGCTCTCGGTGCGCTACCCCGGCGTGCGCTTCGTGTGGCTGATGGGCTCGGACAACCTCGCCGCGTTCCACCGCTGGGAGCGCTGGCAGTGGATCATGCAGCACTACCCGGTGGCGGTGCTGGCGCGGCCCGGACGGCAGGTGCTGGCCGGCCTCTCGCCCGCCGCGCGCCGCTTCGCCCGCTGGCGCCTGCCGCAGCACGCGGCGATGCTGGTGGCGCGCGGCCCGGCGCCGCGCTGGACGCTGCTGACGGGCACGATGTCGCACGCCTCCTCGACCGCCATCCGCGCCCGCGGCGAGTGGCCGTGAGGCGTGCGCCGCCCGCTCGGGCGCCGCCGCGCCGGCACCCCACGCGCCCCCCTCTCCCCCTGGGAGAGGGGCCGGGGGAGAGGCTTTTTCCGCACCTTGCCCGGCCCCGGCGGCGGTCCTTGCGCCACCACTCGCGATCTGCGACTCTGCCTGGGCGATCAACAGAAATTCTGGGAGCAGGGGATGCGGCTGACGCGGCGCGGGATTCTCGGCGGTCTATTGGGCATGGCCTGCGCGCTGTCGGCGGGCAGTGCCATCGCCGTCGAGTGGCTCAAGGCGCCACCGCCCGTGCCGCGGCCCGAGCGTGCCGCCGCTTCCGCCAGCCCCGCCACCCCGTCCCTGCCGGCGCTGCCGAATGCGCCCTCGGGCGTCACCGGCTGGATGGCGGTGGACCTCGACACCGGCGCGGTGATCGACGCGCGCAATCCCGACCACGCCTTCGCCCCGGCCTCGGTGGCGAAGCTGCCGACCGCGTTCCACGCGCTCGAGCGGCTCGGCCCGGAGCACCGCTTCGAGACCCGCCTGATGGCCACCGGCCCGGTGCAGAGCGGCACGCTTCAGGGCGACCTGGTGCTGGTCGGGGGCGGCGACCCCGAGCTCGACACCGACGCGCTGGTGCCGCTGGTCGCGGCGCTGGCGCAGCAGGGCATCGTGCGGGTGGCGGGGCGGCTGGTGGTGGACGGCTCGGCGGCGCTCTCGGTGCCGGCGATCGACCCGGACCAGCCGATCGATGCCGCCTACAACCCGGCGCTGTCCGGGCTCAGCCTCAACTTCAACCGGGTGCGGCTGAAATGGGCGACGCGCGGGACCGAGCAGACCCTGCGCGTCTCAGCGCTGGCGCTGCGCCACGACCCGGAGGTGAGCGGCGTGCGCGTGGCGCTGGCCGGGGCGTCGGACGCGCCGCTGTTCAGCCACGCGCTCGAGGACGGCACCGAGGTCTGGCGCATCCGCGCCCGCGACCTGCGCGGCAAGGGCGAGCGCTGGCTGCCGGTGCGCCGCCCCGAGCTGCATGCCGGCGAGGTGCTCGCCAAGCTGGCCGCGGCGCAGGGCATCACGCTCGGCGCCGCGGTGGAGGGCAGGGCGCCGGCCGGGGCGCGGCTGATCGCCCGCGTCGAGAGCCGCCCGCTGACGCAGATGGTCGCCTCGATGCTGCGCCATTCGACCAACCTGACCGCCGAGCTGGTCGGCCAGGCGGCGGCCCGGGCCGGCGGCAGGCAACCCGGCTCGCTCGCCGCCTCGGGCGCGGCGACGGCGGCCTGGGCGGCCGGGGTGGCGGGCTTTCCGGCGGGCGATTCGGGGTTCCGGCTGGCCAACCACTCGGGGCTGTCGCAGGCCTCGCGCCTCTCGCCGCGCCGCATGGTCGAACTGCTCGCCGCGCTGGCGCGGCGCCAGCCGGGGCAGGGCGTGCGCTACAAGGGCCTGCCGGGCGGCGTGATCGACCTGCTGCGCGACTACAACGTGGCCGCCAAGGGGGTGGACATCGATTTCCGCCGCCTCGAGGTCGCCGCCAAGACCGGCACCATGGACTACATGCGCGGGCTGGCGGGCTACATCGTCACGCCCGGCGGCCGGCGGCTGGCCTTCGCGGTGTTCTCGAACGATCTCGAGCGGCGCCGGTCCGGCGTGAGCCAGATCGACCGGGGCTGGATGGCGCGCGCCCGCGCCTTCGAGCGGGCGCTGGTGCGCAACTGGGTGCTGGCGCTCGACGGCTGAGCCGAACCCGGATCCCGCGAGGTCGCCACGCGCGCGCGCCGTGCGTCGCGGGAGCCTGCCTCACGCGATCGTGGCTTGAAATCTTTCTGCGCAGGGGCGAGACATGGCGCCATGCCCACGCGCAGGATGCTCAGGACCGGGATCATCGGGTCCGCCGTCACGGCGCTGTGCTGCGTCACGCCGGTGCCGGTGCTGCTGCTCGGCGCGTTCGGGCTCACGGCGCTGGTCGGCTGGCTCGACGTCGTGCTGCTGCCGGCGCTTGCCGGCTTCCTCGCCATGACGGGATACGCGCTATGGAAACGCCGCCGCGAACGCCCGAGCTGCGCTCGACCATCACCTGCCCCGAATGCGGCCACGCCGGGACCGAAATGATGCCCACCGACGCCTGCCAGTGGTTCTACGACTGCAATGGCTGCGGCGCGGTGCTCAGGCCGAAGCCGGGGGATTGCTGCGTTTTCTGCTCCTACGGCACGGTGCCCTGCCCGCCGGTCCAGACCGGGCAGGGGTGCTGCTGAGGCGGGCGCGCGCCAGTTCGCCGAACGTGGCTCGTTGACGAGGGCCCAGCCCCGTGCCCCGTGTGCCCCGTGTGCCCCGTGTGCCCCCGTGTCCCCCCTGCCGCCCCCTGCGCCCCTGCCGCGCAAAGTCGCAGTCCCGGCGGGCGCCGGTCTCTGTTAACGTTGGTCCACCGAATCCCGAGCCCGAGTCCCGCCGCGCCCGGCGGGCCGCCGCGCCAACCCGGCCAGGAGCCGGCAAACGGAGCACGCCGCCAATGCTCGTCCGCGCCCGCCGCCGCCTGATCTCGGACCGCATCTTCGCCTGGGCGCGCGAGGCGCTGCCGCGCATGTCCGAGACCGAGGAGGAGGCGCTCAAGGCCGGCGAGGTCTGGTGGGACGCCGAGCTGTTCTCCGGCCGCCCCGATCTGGCGCACCTGCTCGCGACGCCCGCGCCCCGGCTCACCGCCAAGGAGCGCGCCTTCCTCGAGGGACCGCTGGCCGAGCTGATGGAGAGGCTCGACGACTGGGAGATCCAGTGGCGTCATCGCGACCTGCCGCCCGGGATCTGGGCGTTCCTGAAGAAGCACCGCTTCTTCGGCATGATCGTCCCCGAGGAATTTGGCGGCCTGGGCTTCTCGGCCTGGGCGCATTCGGAGGTGATCAAGCGGCTCTCCACGCGCAGTCTCGCGGCGGCGGTGACGGTGATGGTGCCGAACTCGCTCGGCCCCGGCGAGCTGCTCCTGCAATTCGGCACCGAGGAGCAGCGCCGGCGCCACCTGCCGCGCCTGGCCGACGGGAGCGAGATCCCCTGCTTCGGCCTGACCAGCGCCGAGGCCGGGTCGGATGCCGCCGCGATGATCGACCGTGCCGTGGTGGTGGAGGAGGAGGTGGATGGCGAGCGGGTGCTGGGGATGCGCGCCTCGTGGTCGAAGCGCTACATCACGCTGGGGCCCGTGGCGACGCTGCTGGGCGTGGCGCTCAAGCTCTACGACCCCGACCGCCTGCTCGGCGGCGAGGAGGACCTCGGGATCACCCTGGTGCTGGTGCCCTCGGACGCGCCGGGCGTCACCACCGGGCGGCGCCACATCCCGGCGATGCAGTGGTTCCAGAACGGCCCCATCGAAGGCGAGAACGTGTTCCTGCCGCTCGACGAGGCGATCATCGGCGGCCGCGCCCGCGCCGGTCACGGCTGGCGCATGCTGATGAGCGCGCTGGCGGCGGGGCGCGGCGTCTCGCTGCCCTCGCTCTCGACGGCGGCGACCTGCGCCTCGGCGCGCACCAGCGGCTCGTATGCCCGGGTGCGCGAGCAGTTCGGCATCCCGATCGCCAGGTTCGAGGGGGTGCAGCTCAAGCTCGCGCACATCGCCGGCATCGCCTACCGGCTCGAGGCGGCGCGGCGGCTGACCTGCGCCGGGCTCGACCAGGGGCGGCGGCTGTCGGTGATCTCGGCCATCGTCAAGGCGACGTCCACCAACGAGATGCGCGAGGCGGTGTCGGCGGCCATGGACATCCACGCCGGCAAGGCGATCATCGACGGGCCGCTGAACTATCTCGGCAATCTGTGGCGCGCCGTGCCGGTGGGCATCACGGTGGAGGGCGCCAACATCCTGACCCGCAACCTCATCATCTTCGGCCAGGGCGCGATCCGCTGCCACCCGCACCTGCTGGCCGAGATGGAGGCGCTGGAGGAGCCCGACGAGGAGGCCGCGCGCGCCGCCTTCGACGCGGCGCTGGCCGGGCACCTGGTGCACATCCTCGCCACGCAGGGGCGCGCGCTGTGGCACAACTGGACCGCCGGGCAGTTCGCCCGCGTGCCGGTGCGCGGCCCGGCGCGGCGCCATGCGCGGGCGCTGATGCGCTATGCCGCCGCCTTCGCCTATGTGGGCGAGCTGGCGCTGATCACGCTGGGCGGCGAGCTGAAGCGCCGCGAGATGCTCTCGGCGCGGCTGGGCGACGTGCTGAGCGAGCTCTACATGGTCTCCGCCGTGATCAAGCGCTTCGAGGACGACGGCCGGCCCGAGGTGGACCGGCCGCTGCTCGACTGGTGCTGCGCCCAGAGCTTCGGCCGCATCGAGAAGCGCCTCGCCGGGGTGCTTCGCAACTTCCCCGTCCGCCCGGTGTCGTGGCTCGGCGCGCTGACGCTCGGGCCGTGGCGCGGGCGCAAGGGCGCCGGCGACCGGCTGGCGCGCAAGGTGGCCGAGCTGATCTCGGAGCCCACCGCCGCGCGCGACCGGCTGAGCGAGGGCGTGCACCGCGGCGCCGGCGATGACGGCATGGCGCGGCTCGAGCGCGCCTTCGACCTCGTGGTCGCCGCCGAGCCGTCCCGCCGCCGCATGCGCGAGGCCGGCATCGAGGACCCGCGCGCGGCGCTGGCCCGCGCCGTCATCACCGAGCGCGAGGCGGATCAGCTCACCGAGATGATGGAGGCGGTCGACCGCGCCATCGAGGTCGACTCGTTCGCCCCCGAGGACATCAGCGTCCGCACCCGCCGCGAGGAGGCTGCCGAATGACCCGTCCCGTCTACCTCGTCGACGGCGCCCGCACGCCGTTTTTGAAGGCGCGCGGCAAGCCCAACCCGTTCACGCCCGTCGATCTCGCGGTGGCCTGCGGCCGCCCACTCATGCTGCGCCAGCCGTTCGGACCCGAGGCGATCGACGACGTGATCCTGGGCTGCGTCAGCCCGGCGGCCGACGAGATGAACCCCGCGCGCATCGCCGCGCTGCGCCTCGGCCTCGGCGCGGACCGCCCGGCCTGGACGGTGCAGCGCAACTGCGGCTCGGGCATGCAGTCGATCGACGCGGGCTTCCGTGCCATCGAGGCGGGCCGCGCCGAGATCGTGCTCGCCGGCGGCACCGAGGCGCTGTCGCACGCGCCCCTCGTGGTCAAGCGCCGCATGGTCGCGTGGCTCGCCGAGTTTCGCCAGGCGCGCGGGCCGATCGCCCGCCTGCGCCAGCTCGCGGCGCTGCGCCCGGCCATGCTCGCCCCCGAGATCGGGCTCGAGAAGGGGCTGACCGACCCGGTGGTCGATCTCAGCATGGGCCAGACGGCGGAGGTGCTGGCGCACGCCTTCAGGATCGGGCGCGCGGCGGCGGACGCCTACGCCGCCGAGAGCCACCGCCGCCTCGCCGCCGCGCAGGCCGAGGGGCGCCTGCCGGAGGTCGAGCCGATGATCGACCCCGAGGGCCGGGTGCACGAGGCCGATGACGGGGTGCGCCCGGATTCCACGGCGGAAAAGCTCGCCACCCTGAAGCCCGCCTTCGAGCGGCCCTGGGGCAACGTCACGGCGGGCAACAGCTCGCAGATCACCGACGGCGCGGCCTGGGTGATCCTCGCCTCCGAGGAGGCGCTGGCGGACCACCGCCTCAAGCCGATGGCGCGCATCCTCGACTCCGAGTGGGCGGCCCTCGACCCCGCGATCATGGGCCTCGGGCCGGTGCTGTCCTCGGCCCCGCTGCTGAAACGCTGGCGCCTGGGGCTCGGGGACATCGACTACTGGGAGCTCAACGAGGCGTTCGCCACGCAGGTCCTCGCCTGCCTCGCGGCGCTCGGCGACGACGCCTTCGCGCGGGCGAACCTCGGGCTCGACCGCGCGCCCGGGACCATCGCGCACGAGCGGCTGAACGTGGACGGCGGCGCCATCAGCCTCGGCCACCCGGTGGGCACCAGCGGCACCCGCATCGTGCTGCACCTCGCCCACTTGCTGCGCGAGCGGCGCGCCACGCGCGGCATCGCCACCGAGTGCATCGGCGGCGGGCAGGGCGGCGCCATGCTGCTGGAGGCTGCCTGATGGACCGCGACATGCGCCTTGCCACGCTCGCCCGGCCCCGGCTCGCGCTGGGCCCCTTCGGGGAGGCCGGGCGCTCCGGCCGCCGCCTCTCGCTCGACCGGGGCGACGACGGCATCGCCTGGCTTCTCCTCGACCGCGAGGACACGGCGGTAAACACCTTCGACGCCAGGTTCTTCGAGGAGCTGGATGCGGCACTGAAGGCGCTCGAGGCCGACCCGCCGAAGGCCCTGGTGATCCGCTCGTCCAAGCCGGCGGGCTTCGCCATGGGCGCCGACGTCAACGAATTCCGCGGCCTCACCGACCGCGCCGAGGCGGCTGCCCGCGTCGCGGCCGCGAACGCCCTCTACGACCGGCTCGAGCGCCTCGCAACCGCCAAGATCGCGGTGATCCACGGCACCTGCGCCGGCGGCGGCACCGAGCTGGTCCTGTGCTGCGACCTGCGCCTCGCCATCGCCGACGCGAGCCTGAGCCTGCCCGAGATCCGCCTCGGCCTGCATCCGGGCCTGGGCGGCACCGCGCGGCTGAGCCACCTGATCGACCCGGTCCAGGCGATGACCCTGATGCTGACGGGCGGCGACGTCTCCGCGCGCCGCGCGAAGCGCCTCGGCCTCGTCGACGCGGTGATCGAGGAGCGTCACGTCGAGAATGCGCTGGCCGCGGCCATCGCGGGCAAGCTCGCGCCGCACCGTCCCGGCTGGCGCGACCGGGCGCTGCGCACGCGCCCGGTCCGGATGCTCGCCGCGTGGCAGATGCGCCGCAAGGCCGACGCCAAGGCCCGGCCCGAGCACTACCCCGCGCCGCAAGCCCTGATCCACCTGTGGGAGGAGCACGGCGGCGACCGCGCCGCCATGCTGGAGGCCGAGCGTGCCTCGTTCACCGACCTGCTCACCGGCGACACCGCGCAGGCGCTGTTCCGCGTCTTCGCGCTGCGCGGCCACCTGCGCGCCCGCTCGCGCGGCACTGGTCACGACCCTGGGCACGGCATCGCCCATGTCCACGTGGTCGGCGCCGGGGTGATGGGCGGCGAGATCGCCGCCTGGTGCGCGCTCAAGGGCTTTCGCGTCACCTTCACCGATCCGGATTTGAGCGCGATGGGAAAGGCTTACGCCGCGGCCTGCAAGCTCTACGAGAGGCAGATCCCGCGCCCGCCCGAGCGCATCGCCGCCCGCGACCGGCTGATCTGGGACCCGCGCGGGGCCGGCGCGGCGCAGGCCGACCTGGTAATCGAGGCCGCGCCCGAGAAGCCCGAGCTCAAGCGCAGGATCTACTTCGACCTCGAGCCGCGCCTGAAGGCGGGCGCCATCCTGGCGACCAACACCTCGAGCCTTTCTCTCAAGAGCCTGGCCGAACCCCTGAAGCGGCCTCAGAATTTCCTCGCACTGCATTTCTTCAACCCGGTTTCGCGTATGCCGCTGGTCGAGGTCGCCCGCCACGACGCCACCGCCGACGCGGCGTTCGACCGGGCGCTGGCCTTCACCGGCGCGCTCGCCAAGCTGCCCGCGCCGGTCGCGGCCGCGCCGGGCTTCCTGGTGAACCGGGTGCTGATGCCCTACCTGCTCGAGGCGCTGACCCTGCTCGACGAGGGGCTGGCCAGGGAGGCCGTCGACGAGGCCGCCGAGGCCTTCGGCATGCCCATGGGCCCGATCGAGCTGGCCGACCAGGTGGGTCTCGACATCTGCCTCGCCGTCGCGCGCACGCTGGGCGAGGCGCAGGGCAGCAGCGCCCCGGCGATCCCGCGCTGGCTCGAGGAGAAGGTCGAGAAGGGCGAGCTCGGCCGCAAGACCGGCGCCGGGCTCTATGCCTACCGCAACGGCAAGGCGCAGAAGGACCGCCCGAAGGCGCCCGCCGGCCCTCAGATCACCGACCGGCTGATCCTGCCCATGCTGAACACCACCGTCGCCTGCCTGCGCGAGGGCGTGGTCGCCGACGCCGACACGGCGGATGCCGGGATGATCTTCGGCGCCGGCTTCGCCCCGTTCCGCGGCGGCCCGCTGGCCTATGCCCGCGCGCGCGGCATCGCCCATGTGGTCGAGCGCCTCGACGAGCTGGCGAAAGCGCACGGCCCGCGCTTCGCCCCGGACGCGGGCTGGGAGGCGCTGGGCGAGCCGGGCACGGGGTAGGTCCCGGCGCGCCGGGTCCCGCCCCGAAACCTTACCCGGAATCTGCCTGCACACTGGCGCATTCGTGATGCGTTTTTAGTTCGCCGCGCCCCTCGCCTGTGCCACTCTCCGGCCTGCGCCGCCAGGATCAGGAGAGACGGCCATGACCCCGCAACCGGCCGAAGTCGAGCAGGGCGCGCTGACCCCCGCCACGCCCACCGCCGCGTCCCCTGCCGCGCTCACCCGCGCCGTCGAGTTCGTGTTCGGACGCCGCCCCCCCAGCACCCTGCCCGATCGGGTGCGCCGCGCCATCGCGCGCGACCAGCGCTCGAGCGAGATCCTCGTGTGCTTCGTGCAGTTCGGCGCCATCGCCTTCTTCGGCGCGTTCTATTCGCTCACCCCCAAGGCGTTCCCCGAGATGGTGCCGTTCGAGCCGGTGCCGTGGGCGCTGGGCGTCTACGCGCTCTTCACCATGCTGAGGCTGTGGCTGACGCTGCGCGACCGGCTGAACGCGGGCTTCCTCGGCCTCTCGGTGATCGTCGACATCGCGCTGCTGATGCTGACCATCTGGAGCTTCCACCTGCAGTACCAGGAGCCCGCCACCATCTACCTGAAGGCGCCGACGCTGCTTTATGTGTTCATCCTGATCGCGCTGAGAACGCTGCGCTTCGAGGCCGGCTACGTGCTGCTGGCCGGGGCCACGGCGATCCTCGGCTGGCTGGTGCTGGTCGGCTACGCGCTGGCGACCGCGGGCGAGATGCGCATCACCCGCAGCTTCGCCGAGTACATGAGCTCGGACGCCATCCTGATCGGGGCGGAGGTGGACAAGCTGGTCTCCATCGCCGCGGTCACGGCGCTCCTGGCCATCGCCGTGGTGCGCGCCCGGCGCCTGCTGATCCAGGCGGCGACCGAGGCGCATGCGGCCTCCGAGCTCAGCCGCTTCTTCTCGCCCGAGGTGGCGGGCGAGATCCGCAGCGCCGACATCGGCTTTCGCCCCGGCGACGCGGTCACCCGCGAGGCGGCGGTGATGGTGGTGGACCTGCGCAACTTCACCGGGTTCGCGGCGCGCCAGCCGCCGGCCGAGACCATGGCGCTGCTCGCCGAGTACCAGCGCCGTTTGGTGCCGGTGATCCAGCGCCATGGCGGCTCGATCGACAAGTACATGGGCGACGGCATCATGGCGACCTTCGGCGCGGCCTACCCCTCGGAGAGCTACGCGGCGGACGCGCTGAACGGGCTTGCGGAGGTGCTCGGGGCCATGCGGGCATGGAACGCCGAGCGCCGCGCGGGCGCGCTGGAGGAGCTCGGGATCGGCGTCGCGGTGGCCACCGGGCCGGTGCTGTTCGGCGTCACCGGCGACGAGAGCCGGCTCGAGTTCACGGTGATCGGCGACCCGGTGAACCTGGCGGCCAAGCTGGAGAAGCATTGCAAGGTGGCGGCGCGGCCGGGGCTGACCACGGCCGCGGCGCTGGCGCTGGCCCGCGAGCAGGGGCTCGCCGGGGCCGGGCGCTTCGAGCCGCTGCCGGCTGCCCGGGTCGCCGGCGTTGGGGCGCCGCTCGCCCGGGTGGCCGCCGGCTG
>DATKCQ010000019.1:0-40278 GCA_035513135.1 Thermohalobaculum sp. | reverse complement strand
GAGGCCGCGGCGCTCCAGGACCTGGCGCGAAAGCGGCGCAACCTCACGGTGCTCAACTTCGACGTCACCGACCCCGAGGAGATGGCCGCCGCCGCCGCGCTCGAGGACAGCCCCGTCGACCTCCTGATCTGCAATGCCGGGCAGTACCTCGCGCGGGGCGGCATCGACGACCCGGAATACACCTTCGACGCCTGGCACACCGTGCTGATGACCAACGTGGCCGGGGTGTTCTTCACCATCCGCGCCTTCCTGCCCCGGCTGCTGAAGGCGCCGGAGCCGCGGATCGCCGTGGTCTCCTCGATCATGGCCTCGAGCGAGCGGGCGCCGGGCGGCGCCTACGTCTACCGGGCCTCGAAGGCGGCGGCGACCAACCTGGCGCGCAATCTGGCGGTCGATCTCAAGGACCGCGGCGTGGCGGTCGGCGCCTACCACCCCGGCTGGGTGCGCACCGACATGGGCGGCCCGCGCGCCACCGTCGAGGTGGAGGAGAGCGCCAAGGGACTGCTCGCCCGCTTCGAGACGCTCACGCTCGCCACCACCGGCGTGTTCGAGGACTACAAGGGCGACCCGATCCCGTTCTGAGACCGGGTCTCACCCCGCCGCGATCGCCCCGGTGATCTCGTCGAGCGTGGTGCCGATGATGCCGAGCTCGCGCGCACCCGAGAAGCGGTGGTCGGCGCCCTTCACCAGGGTCAGCCTTGCGTCGGGCGACTCGAGGTGGCCGAGCAGCCTGAGCGCCCACAGATAGGGCACGTCGGCGTCCGCCGTGCCCTGCAGCAGCCGGACGGGCAAGGGCAGGGCGAGCTCGGAGGTCAGCACCAGGTGGCGCCGGCCGTCCTCGATCAGGTGCCGGGTGATCACGGTCGGCTCGTCGGAATATTCGGACGGCTGCGCCAGCCGGCCCTCCTCCATGAGCTGGCGGCGCTCGGCCTCGGAGAACCGCGCCCACATGCCGTCCTCGGTGAAGTCGGGCGCGGCGGCGATGCCGACGAGGCCGGCCACGCGCCCGGGCATCCGCCGGGCCAGCAGCAGCGCGATCCAGCCGCCCATCGACGAGCCGACCAGGATCTGCGGCCCCTCGGTCAGCCGCGCGACCGCGGCCGCCGCGTCGTCGACCCAGTCGCCGATGCCGAAGTCCTCGAATTCGCCCGAGCTGGCGCCGTGGCCGCGGTAGTCCAAGCGCAGGAAGCCGCGCCCGCGCGCCCGGGCCCAGTCCTCGAGCCAGAGCGCCTTGGTGCCGGTCATGTCCGAGCGCAAGCCGCCGAGGAACACCACGCCCGGCGCGCTTGCGCCCTCGCCCCGAGAGGCTATTGTGCAGAAGGCCAGCTTTTCGTTCGGGCCGAGTTTCAGGTAGCTTGGGGCGTTCATGTTCGTGCCCTCCTCCATCGCGCTTGACGACGCCGCGGGCGAGCTTAACGGGGACCGTCCCGAGCGGGAAGAACACCGGCCGCTGACGATCCTGCAGATCGTGCCCGCCATGGACCAGGGCGGGGTCGAGCGCGGCACGCTGGAGATCACCGAGGCCATCGTGCGCGCCGGCGGGCGGGCGCTGGTGGCGACCTCGGGGGGCCAGCTGCTGCCGCGCATCACGCGGGCCGGCGGCGAGGTGATCGCCATGAACGTCGCCTCCAAGAACCCGCTGAACCTTTGGCAGAACGCGCGGCTGCTGGCGCGGCTGATCCGCGATCTGCGCATCGACATCGTGCATGCGCGCTCGCGCGCCCCGGCCTGGAGCGCCTACTGGGCCTGCCGCAGCACCGGCACCCGCTTCGTCACCACCTGGCACGGCGTCTACCGCGAGGAGCTGCCCTTCAAGCGCCGCTACAACGCGGTGATGGCCAAGGGCCGCCCGGTGATCGCGGTCTCCAACTACGTGCGCGCGCTGGTGATCGAGCGCCACGGCGTGGCGCCCGAGGACGTGGTGACGATCCCCAGGGGCGCCGACATCGCCATGTTCGCCGAGGAGGCGGTGGGCAACGAGCGCACGGTGAAGCTCGCGGAGCAGTGGGGGCTGCTCGACGACCCGCGCCCGGTGATCATGCTGCCCGGGCGGCTCACCCGCCGCAAGGGCGCGGAGGAGCTGGTCGAGGCCGCCCGCGCGCTCCGTGCCGTGCGCGGCGGCGACTTCCTGGTGCTGCTGGTCGGCGAGGGCGATGCCGGATTCGAGGCGGCGTTGCGGCGGCGGATCGACCGGCTGGGCCTCGGCGGCTGCGTGCACATCGTGGCGGGCTGCACCGACATGCCGGCGGCCCTGAAGCTCGCCTCCGTGGTGGTGGCGCCATCGCGCGAGCCCGAGGCCTTCGGCCGCGCCATCGTCGAGGCGCAGGCCATGGGCCGCCCGGTGATCGCCGCCGACCACGGCGGGGCGCGCGAGACGGTGAGCCACGGCGAATCGGGCTGGCTCTACCCGCCGGGCGACGTGACGCGGCTGACCATCGAGCTCGACAAGGCGCTGAGCCTCGACCCCTCGGCGCGGGCGCATGTGGGCCTGGCGGCGCGCGCCCGGGTGCACAGCCGCTACACGGTGGCGGCGATGCAACGCGCCACCCTCGCGGTCTACGAGCGGGTCGCCGGGCGGACCTTCGCCAAGCTGATCTGACGCGGCGCGGCCGAAGCCTCCCCCCCTTCCAGCGGGGGGGGGAAGGCCTCGCGGCCGCAGCCACGCGCCCCCCTCTCCCCTTGGGAGAGGGGTCGGGGGAGAGGCGCGGCACCCGCCTCCGTCGGGGGTGCTTGACAGGCAGGCGCGTGCCGGGGAGTTTGCGCGCGACCTCGCAGGAGAAAGGCACCGCCCGTGGAAGACCAGGCACTCGACCAGCGCGCCGAGGTGACGATCACGCTGCCGGACGGCGCCAGCCGGACCTACCCGAGGGGCGTCACCGGGCGCGAGATCGCCGAAAGCATCGCGCCCTCGCTGGCGAAGCAGGCGATCGCCTGCCGGGTCGAAGGGCGGCTGCACGACCTCGCCTGGCCGATCGAGCGCGACGCCGAGCTGCGCATCCTCAAGCCCGGCGACGACGCGGCGGCGAGCTGCGAGCTCTACCGACACGACCTGGCGCACATCATGGCGCGCGCGGTGCAGGAGCTGTTCCCCGGCACGCGCGTCACCATCGGCCCGGTGGTCGAGCACGGCTGGTACTACGACTTCGACCGCGACGAGCCGTTCACCGAGGCCGACTTCCCCGCCATCGAGAAGCGCATGCGCGAGATCATCGCGGCGCGCGATCGCGTGCGCACCGAGGTCTGGCCGCGCGAGCAGGCGATCCGCCACTACCGGCAGACGAACGAGCCCTACAAGGTCGAGCTGGTCGAGGCGATCCCCGAGGGCGAGCCGGTGCGCATGTACTGGCACGGTCCCTGGCAGGATCTGTGCCGCGGGCCGCATCTCCAGCACACCGGCCAGGTGCCGGCCGACGCCTTCAGGTTGATGAAGGTGGCCGGCGCCTACTGGCGCGGCGATTCGCGCAACCCGATGCTCCAGCGCATCTACGGGGTGGCGTTCCGCAGCCGCGACGAGCTCAAGGCCTACCTGCACCAGCTCGAGGAGGCGTCGAGGCGCGACCACCGGCGACTGGGGCGCGAGATGGACCTCTTCCACACCCAGGAGGAGGCGCCGGGCATGATCTTCTGGCACCCCGATGGCTGGATGATCTGGCGCGCGCTGCAGGCCTACATGCAGCGCCGCCTCGATGCCGCGGGCTACCGCGAGGTCAAGACGCCGCAGGTCATCGACCGCAAGCTGTGGGAGGCCTCGGGGCACTGGGAGAAATACCGCGAGCACATGTTCATCGTCGAGGTGGACGAGGGCGGCGACACCAAGCGGATCAATGCCTTGAAGCCGATGAACTGCCCGGGCCACGTGCAGATCTACAACCAGGGGATCCGGAGCTACCGCGACCTGCCGCTCCGGCTCGCCGAGTTCGGGTCGTGCCACCGGCACGAGCCGTCGGGCTCGATGCACGGGCTGATGCGCGTGCGCGGCTTCACCCAGGACGACGCGCACATCTTCTGCACCGAGGACCAGATCGAGGGCGAGACCAAGGACTTCATCGACCTGCTGGCCTCGATCTACCGCGACCTCGGCTTCGAGCGCTTCGCCATCAAGCTCTCGACCCGGCCCGAGGTGCGGGTCGGCTCGGACGCCATCTGGGACAAGGCCGAGGCGGCGCTCGAATCGGCCGTGCGAAAAGTCACCACCGACTACGTGGTGGACCCCGGCGAGGGCGCCTTCTACGGGCCGAAGCTCGACTTCAAGCTGACCGACGCGATCGGCCGCGAGTGGCAGTGCGGCACCTTCCAGGCGGACTTCAACCTGCCCGAGCGGCTCGACGCCGAATACGTGGACGCGCACGGCGAGCGCAGGCGCCCGGTGATGCTGCACCGGGCGATCCTCGGCTCGTTCGAGCGCTTCCTCGGCATCCTCATCGAGCAGTATGCCGGGCGCTTCCCCTTGTGGCTGGCGCCAAGGCAGGCGGTGGTGGCGACGATCGTCTCGGACGCCGATGCTTACGCCGACCGGGTGGTGGAACACCTCAAGGCGGCGGGGCTGCGGGCCGAGGCCGACAAGCGCAACGAGAAGATCAACTACAAGGTGCGCGAGCACTCGGCGGCGCATGTGCCGGTGATCCTCGCCGTCGGCCGCCAGGAGGTCGAGGCGGGCACCGCCTCGGTGCGCCGGTTGGGCGAGCAGGGGCAGAAGGTGATGAGCCTCGAGGCGGCGGTGGCGGCGCTGGCCGAGGAGGCGACGCCGCCGGACCTGCGCCGCGAGGCGTAAGCGCCGCCGCGTATTTTGACCTGGCGCGCGGCTGGCCTAACTGGCATGCAGGGCATCAGCCCGGCGCTTGCCAAGGGGAGGCGCGCGATGATCCGACGTCTCGGCGCGAATTTGGGCCTGGCCATCGTTGCCGCCGCCCTCGCCCTGCCCGGCCTTGCGCGCGCCTCGAACTGCTATGCCTTCGTCGAGGGCGTCCCCGGCGTGCGCTACGCCGCGCTCGGGCCGCTGGCGCAGGGCGCCGAGGAGGTCGTCATCACCTTCGTCGGCCACTCGACCTTCCGCATCGAGACGCCGGGCGGCGTGGTCATCGCCACCGACTTCTACGGCGCCGGCGGCCCCGGCCGGCTGCCCGACGCGGTGACCATGAACAAGGCGCACGAGACGCATTACACGAACTACCCGGACCCCGCGATCCCCCACGTGCTGCGCGGCTGGAACCCTGCGGGCGGCCCGGCCGAGCACCTGGTCGAGCTCGACGACGTGGTGATCCGCAACGTCACCACCGACATCCGCGGCTGGGCCGCGCCCGAGAAGGACGGCAACTCGATCTTCGTCTTCGAGGTGGCCGACCTGTGCATCGGGCATCTGGGGCACCTGCACCACGAGCTCGACGAGCCGCACTATGCGTTGCTCGGCGTGCTCGACATCGTCATGGCGCCGGTGGACGGCTCGTACACGGTGGACATCGCCACGATGATCCGGGTGCTCCAGCGCCTGAAGGCGCGCCTCGTGCTGCCCATGCACATCTTCGGCGAGTACTCGCTGGCACGTTTCCTCGACGGCATGAAGGGCGATTTCGAGGTCACCATGCACGGCGAGCGCACGATCCGCGTCTCGCGCGACAGCCTGCCCTCGCGGCCGACCGTGATGGTGCTGCCGCAACGCTTCCTGCTCGAGTAGCGCGCGCCCGCGCGCGGCCTTTCCCCTTGCGTCTGGCGCAGCTATACTCCAGACAGCGTTCGCGCCGCCCACGCCGCCGAGGGCCGGGCAGTGCGGCGCGTTTTGTCGTCTCGCCACCCGCTTGAGGCGCGAGACGAGCCACTGCAGAAGGAGGCCGATCCATAGCCAGACGTCCGCACAACGCACCCCCGACGCGGGACACGGGTCCCCGCGTCAACCGGCAGATCCGCGTGCCGGAGATCCGTCTCATCGATCAGGATGGCGAGAATGTCGGCGTCGTGACGCCCGAGCGGGGCGTCGAGATGGCCGAGGCGGCCGGGCTCGACCTGGTCGAGATCTCGCCCGGCGCCAGCCCGCCCGTCTGCAAGATCATGGACCTCGGCAAGTACAAGTACGAGATGCAGAAAAAGGCCGCCGAGGCCAAGAAGAAGCAGCGCGTGATCGAGATCAAGGAGGTCAAGTTCCGTCCCAACATCGACACCCACGACTACGATGTGAAGATGCGCTCGGTGACCAAGTTCCTCAACGAGGGCGACAAGGTCAAGGTCACCCTGCGCTTCCGCGGGCGCGAGATGGCGCACCAGGAGCTGGGCCGCGAGCTGCTCGAGCGCATCGCCGACGACGTCGAGGGCTTGGGCAAGGTCGAATCGATGCCGCGCATGGAGAACCGCCAGATGACCATGGTGGTGGCGCCCCAGAAGTGACGGCCCCCCCCTTCACCGTGAAGTACACCCCCGAGACCGCCGCGGCGGCTCCGGACGGGCGGTTGTTCTCGCCGAGCTTTTCGCGCAACTTCGAGCCGATCACCGACGCGCTGCGTCCACTGCTCGAGGGGCGCGGGGGCGCGCTGCTCGAGATCGGCTCGGGCACCGGTCAGCACGTCGCCCACTGGGCCGCGGCGTTCCCCGGTCTGACCTGGGTGCCCTCCGACATCCACCCCGAGCACCACGCCAGCATCGCCGCCTGGGCGCGCGTGCTGGCGCCGCCCAACCTCGCCGCGCCGCTCCACCTCGACGCGGGCGGCGACTGGGCCGGGACGGCGCAGGTGCGGGCACTCGGCCCGCTCGCCGCGGTCATCGCGGTGAACGTGATCCACATCGCGCCCTGGCCGGTGGCCGAGGGCATTGTCGCCGGCGCCGCGCGGGCGCTGGCACAGGGCGGCGACTCCGGCGGCGCGCTGGTCTTCTACGGGCCGTTCCGGCGGGCCGGGCAGCACACCGCCCCCTCCAACGCCGCTTTCGACGCGGCGTTGCGCGCCGAGAACCGGGACTGGGGCGTGCGCGACCTCGACGAGGTGGCCATGCTGGCGGGCGAGGCCGGGTTCGGCCCCGCCCGGGTTGTCGAAATGCCGGCGAACAACCTTCTGGCGGCATTCCCCCGGGCCTAGAGCGAGTTCTCTAGCGCCGCTCGATGACGCCGCAGGCGACGCGGCCCCCGGCGCCGGCGTCCGCGCCGTAGCTGTCGGGGTTCTCGTGGATGATGATCGCCGAGCCGTCCGCGTCGAACAGCGTGTTGTCCGCCCCCTCGGCCAGCGTCACCGCATCGGTGAAGAAATCGGCGTTGGCGCCGCCGGTGGCGTCGGCGTGGATGTTGGGCAGGTCGCCGGCGTGCAGGCCGCCCTCGTGCAGGAAGCCGTGGCCCGACCCGGCCGGGTTGTAGTGGTCTCCGGCGGCGCCGAAGTCGGGGGCGCAGGCGCCGGTCTCGTGGATGTGGAAGCCGTGCGCGCCCGCCGTCAGGCCGGCGGCGCGCACCTGGACGAGGATGCCGTTCGGCTCCTCGGTCAGCGTCACGTCGCCCATTGCCTGGCCGTCGGGGCCGACCAGGTCGGCCACGGCCATGTCGGCCGCCTGTGCGGCCAAGGGCACGAGCGTAGCGGCGGCGGCCGCCGCCAGGATGTTGCGAAGTCGCATGGGTCGTCCTCCCTTCCGCATCGCTGCGGGTGTTGTAGAAGATCGCAGTGTGTCACATGTGGTGGCCATCCGGTAGCTGATGAAGTCGCGCGGCGGCGGCGAATCGGCTTGGCGGGGCGCGGCGGCCGCGCTAGCCTTCACGCCATGACCAACGTCACCGATGAAGGCCGGCGCTGGCACGACATGGGCGGCCGCGAGGCGGGGGCCGTCGCGCGCGCCGAGCACGATCATGCGCTGTGGGAGAAGCGGGTCGACGCGCTCATGCGCATCGCCTCGGCGAAGGGCTACTTCACCGTCGACGGGCTGCGGCGCGCGCTCGAGGACATGGGCGAGGACGCCTTCGAAAGCATGACCTACTACGAGCGCTGGATCGCCGCGATCACCCAGAACCTGATCGAGGCCGGCGCCTTCAGCGTCGAGGAGCTGAACGCCCGCATGGAGGAGGTCGCCGCCCGCGGCACCACCTATGGCGAGGCGCAGGGGAGGGGCGAGTGACCATCCCCGAGCTCACGCCGCCGGATTTCCCGCCGCCCTGGCCGACGCTGGGCGGGCGCTTCGCGCCGGGCGACGCGGTGCGGGTCCGGCGCGGCGCGGCACCGGGGCACATGCGCACGCCCTGGTATCTGCGCGGGCATGTGGGCCGCATCGAGCGCATCTGCGGCGACTTTCCCAACCCCGAGGAGCTCGCCTACCGCCGCGACGGCCTGCCGCCGCGCGCGCTCTACCGGGTGCGCTTTAACATGGCCGAGCTGTGGGGCGACGCGGCCGAGCGGCCCACCGACACCGTGGACGCCGAGATGTTCGAGCACTGGCTGGAGCCGGCCGATGCCGCATGACCATCACGAGCATTTCCACCATGAAGGGATGAGCCCCTCGGGCCACCCCTACCGGCCGGACAACGACACCCCGCTCACCTACTGGCAGCGCATGGAGATCGCCGTGCGCGAGCTCCTCGTCGAGAAGGGCATCGCCACGGCCGCCGAGATCAACGCCCAGATCGAGCGGATGGACGCGCGCAGCCCGGCGCAGGGCGCCCGCGTGGTGGCCCGCGCCTGGGACGATCCCTCGTTTCGCGAACGGCTGATCGCCGACGGCACCGCGGCCATCGAGGAGATGGGCATCGAGCCCGACGGGCTGAAGCTGGTGGTGGTCGAGAACACCGACGCGGTGCACAACGTCGTGGTCTGCACCCTGTGCTCGTGCTACCCGCGCAACCTGCTCGGCCTGCCGCCCGACTGGTACAAGACCCGCGCCTACCGCGCGCGCATGGTGCGCGAGCCGCGCGCCGTGCTGGCCGAGTTCGGGCTCGAGCTGCCCGGGGACCTCGAGGTCCGCGTGCACGACTCCACCGCCGACATGCGCTACATGGTGCTGCCGCGCCGGCCCGAGGGCACCGAGGGCTGGCCGCGCGAGCGGCTCGCGGGGCTGGTGAGCCGCGACTGCATGATCGGGGTCGCGCTGCCGCGGCCCGCCTGATGGCGCTGCGCCTGCGCGCCTTCGGCGCCGCGATGACCCCGGAGTCGCGCGGCATCCTCGCGGTGCTCTTCGCCTTCCTGTCGTTCGCCGTGATGGACACGGCGGCCAAGCACCTGATGCACGAGCTGCATCCGGTGCAGGTGGTCTGGGCGCGCTACGCGAGCCAGACGGCGTTCATCGTGGTGATCCTGGCGCCGCGGCTGAAGCTGATGGCGCGCACCCAGAACCCGGGGCTGCAACTGGTGCGCTCGGGGCTGCTGTTCACCGCGACGCTGCTGTTCTTCTCGGCGCTGAGCCTGATGAAGTTCGCCGAGGCCGCGGCACTGATGCAGACCGCGCCGCTGTTCATCACCGCGCTGGCCGCCCCGGTGCTGGGCGAGATGGTCGGGGTGCGGCGCTGGGTCGGCGTGGCGGTGGGGCTGGTCGGCGCGCTGATCATCATCCGGCCCGGCCTCGAGGTGTTCCAGCCGGCGGGACTGCTGCCGCTCGGGGGCGCGGTCTGCCTGGCGCTTTACCAGATCACCACGCGGATGCTCTCGGCCAACGACCGGATCTGGACCACGATGCTCTACACCGCCGGGGTGGGCACGCTGATCGCGACGCTGGCGGTGCCGTTCTTCTGGACCCAGCCGACGCTGGTGCAGGGCGGGCTGATGGCGCTGATGGGGGTGATCGCCGGGTTTGGCCATCTCGCGCTGGTCTACGGCTTCGGCCAGGCGCAGGCCGCGGTGCTGGCGCCCTTCAACTACACCTCGCTGGTCTGGGCCACGCTGTTCGGCTACCTGGTCTTCGCCGAGCTGCCCGACGCGGCCACCGTCGCCGGGGCAGCGCTGGTCGTGGTGGCCGGGCTCTATGTCTGGCAGCGCGAGCGGGCACGCAAGCTTGGCGCGCGTGCCGCGGGCAGGTAGAGGGGGCGGGCAGACCCACCCGGAGCCGCTTCCCATGCACGACGCGCCGAGCCACACCGTCACCGAGCCGTTCGGCGCGCGGCTCAGGCGCCATGTGAGCGACCTCTTGCGCCTCGCCTGGCCGGTGATGCTGTCGCGCGCCGGCATCCTGGTGATGGCGTTCGCCGACATCGCCATGCTGGGGCGCTACAGCCCCGAGGCGATCGGGGCGCTGAATCTGGGCGTCTCGATCTTCGTGCCGCTGCTGGTCTTCACCATCGGGCTGACCTCGGGATCGGTGCCGGTGATCAGCCGCGCCTTCGGGGCGGGCGACTGGCCAGAATGCGGCCACGCCTGGCGCCGCGCGGTCTCCTGGGCGCTGGTCACCTCGGGCCTCGCGGCGCTGGTCTGCTGGCAGGGCGGGGCGCTGCTCACGCTGTTCGGCCAGTCGGACGAGATGGCGGCACGGGGCGGCGCGGTCAGCCGCGTGCTGGCGCCGGGGCTGATGGCGCAGGTGCTCTACGCGGCCTGCGCATTCTATCTGGAATCGACCCGGCGGCCCAAGGCGGCGCTGGTCGCCATGGTGTTCGCCAACATCGGCAACATCGGCCTGAACTGGCTGCTGATCTGGGGCCACTGGGGGCTGCCCGAGATGGGCGCGCCGGGCGCGGCGCTGGCCACCACCCTCATGCGCTTTGGCATGGCGGCGGGGCTGGTTGCCTACATCCTGGCCCAGCCGGACGCGCGCGGCGCCGGGGTGAGCGGACCGTGGGGCTCGCTCTGGGGGCCGGGCGGCTGGCGCGCCGGTGCGATGATGCGCAAGCTCGGCCTCTCGGCGGGGCTTTCGACCGGCTTCGAGACCATCGGCTTCGCCGCCATGACCATGTTCGCGGGGCAGATCGGCACGCTGCCGCTGGCCGCCTACTCGCTGTCGCACAACCTCACGGCGATGGTGTTCATGGTGGGCCTGGGCCTCGCCATCGCCACCGGCGTGCGCGTCGGCATCGAGATCGGCCGCGGCCGTCCCGACGAGGCGGCCTTCGCCGGCTGGACCGGGCTCGGCACGGTGGCGGCGGTGATGGGACTGATCGGGCTCGCCGTCTTCCTCGGCCGCGACGCGATCGTCGCGGTCTACACCGACGACCCGGTGGTGGCGGCGCGCGCCGCCGGCCTGTTCGCGCTGGCCGCGCTGATCTTCGTGCCGGACGGCGCGCAGGTGGTGCTGGGCCAGGCGGTGCGCGCGCTGGGCGACGCCTGGGTCGCGGTGGCCTGCTACATCGGCGCCTTCCTGGTGCTGATGCTGCCGCTCGGCTGGGTGCTGGTGAACGTCCTCGCCTATGACGAGCGGGCGCTGATCCTCACCATCGTCGCCGCCTGCGCGCTCGCCACGGTGCTGCTCGCCCTGCGGTTCCGGGTCCTGACCCGCCGGATGGCGGGCGGCTGAGCCGTCACCTCGCCGGGTTCTCGACCTTGGCGGCGGCGAGGATCGGGCCTGCCGGGCCGTCCTGAATCCACACCGCGACCCCCTCGCCCGGGTCGGGGTGCGGCAGATCGACCTCCTCGGCCTCGGGGCCCGACCAGGTGCCCATGCGCATCAGGCTGGTGACCACGTTGCGGTAGGTCAGGGTGCGCCCGGCATTCTCGCCGCGCGCGATCTCGACCGTGGCGCTGAGCCTGTACTTGGCGATCCAGACGGTGCCGGTGACCTGCGCGTCGCGCGGCACGATGCGGCACTTCAGCATGCCGCCCTGGGGCACCACCGAGACCTCGATGGGCGCCTCGGCGCTGCGCGCCCGCCCGATCGCCGCCATCACCACCCGCGGCTCCGTGGCCGGCACGTCGCCCGCGCCCTGCACCACCAGTTGCGGCGTGTAGACCACGGTCTTGCCCCAGGCGTCGCGATAGGCGTACTGGCGCTCGGTGAACTCGTGCCTGGCGAAGGTGTCGCGCCAGCCCAGATAGTCCCAGTAGTTCACATGCAGTGACAGCGCGACCACGTCGTCGCGCCCCGCGAGCTCGGCGAGCAGCGTGTCCGCAGGCGGACAGGCGTTGCAGCCCTGGCTGGTGTAGAGCTCGACCACCACCAGCGGAGCGTCCGCCCGCGCTGGCTGGCCGAGTGCCAGAGGGGCCACGAGGGCCACGAGGGCCACGAGGGCCACGACGGCCGGCAGCAGGGAGACGATCATGGTTCGCACGGCACCGGGCATGGCCTGCACATAGAAGCAACATGGCACACCCGCCAATCACGCCTGCGTGACGCGGGCCGAGCCTCGCAGCATAGCGGGCGCGGCCCGGCGACGCCAGACCGGTCCGGGCCGGCCCGATTCGCGGCTCAGTGCAGGACGAACTCGCTGCCGACGTAGCGCAGCTCGGCCGGCCGGATCAGCCGCGCGTGGGCCAGCCGCACCGAGTGGATCGGCCCGTCGAGCTCGCGCGTCCAGAAGTCGAGGAAGCGGCGCAGGTTGGGAAACCGCGGCGCCACGTCGTAATCCTGCCAGATGAAGCTCTGCAGCAGATCCTGCGCATCGGGCATGCGGTAGTAGATCTCGGCTGTCGTCAGCGAGTAACCCTCGAGCTGACGGCGAAAGTCGGGATCGACACGGTACATCTTTTCTCTGTGGCAGCACCTGTTCGCGTTCGCGCGTCCCGCCCGGCGCGCGTCGCGGCGCGGGCCCGGAGCGGTGCGGTCGGACGATTCTGCCACAACTTGCTTGCCAAAGGGTAGCATTTCCTGCGCCATGCCCCCGTCACCCCCCCGTCACCCCCGGGGCCCAGCACCTCAGCCGTGCTCCTCGCGCAACTCCTCCTCGAGCGCGGCGGCGTAGGCGGTGAGCGCGTCGACGCGGAACAGGGCGCCGAGCAGCTCGGGCTCCCCGCCTTCGGGGGCGGGCGCGTCGAGCACCGGCAGGAAGCTGCCGCGCAAACGCCCGAACATCTGCAAGGCGCGCTCGAGCGTGTCGTCACGGCCGAGGAAGACGCCTTGCTCGACCAGTGCCCAGCAGGCGGAGTCCGGGGCGCCGTCCTCGGCGCCGCGGTAGCGCATCAGGTGGACCACCGGCATGGTCTGGGCGATATAGCCCTGCGGCCCGTCCGAGAGGTGCAGGCCGCGCCGCTCGAGCTGGGTGAGGAAAAACGAGCGGTGCACCAGCCGCCCCGACACCACCGAGGCCAGCGAGACCGAGATCATCACCGCGATGCCGGCCTGCCAGTCGCCGGTCAGCTCGAACACGATCAGGATCGAGGAGATCGGCGCGCCGAGAATGGCGCCCGCCACCGCCCCCATGCCGGCCAGCGCATAGAGGCCCTGGCTGCCCGAGACCGTGGGAAATATCTGGATCGCCACCTCGCCGAACGCCGAGCCGACCAGCGCGCCCAGCATCAGCGAGGGCGAGAAGATGCCGCCCCCCATGCGCCCGGCCATGGTGATGGCCACGGCCGCCGCCTTCACCACGGCGAACATGACGGCGGTGAAGAAGGCGAACTGGGTGGTCAGCGCCAGCGAGGTGGTCTCGTAACCCACCCCGATGATGTGCGGATAGCGCATGGCGATGAGGCCGAGCAGCGCGCCCGCCACCGCCGGGCGCAGCCAGTCGGGGATGCTCAGCGCCGCCTGCACCCGGTCGGCCACGCCCTCGGCGAGGAAGATGCCGCGGATCACCGCGGCGCCGATCACGCCCGAGAGGATGCCGAGCAGCATGAAGGCCGGCACCTCCCAGTAGAAGGCCAGGCTGTGCGCCGGCAGCATGTACTCGGTGACGTCGCCCAGATGGATGCGGCTGACCACCGCCGCCGCCACCGAGGCGATCACGATTGGCCCGAAGGCGTGCAGCGCGTAGTGCCTGAGCACCACCTCGAGGGCGAACAGCGCGCCCGCAAGCGGCGCGTTGAACGAGGCGGAGACGGCAGCGCCCGCGGCGCAGCCCAGGATGTCGCGCGCGGTGATGGGGGGCGCGTTGAGGCGGTCGGAGACCCACGAGGCGATGGTCGCGCCGATGTGCACGGCGGGGCCCTCGCGGCCGGTGCTGCCCCCGGTCGACAGCGTGATCAGCGCGGCGAGCCCGGAGGCGACCCCCACCTTGCGGTCCACCCGCCCGGCGCCGATGGCGGCGGCCTCGATCACCGCGTCGACCGCGCGGGGGCGCGCGTCCGGGGTAAGCCAGGTGAGGATCAGCCCCACCGCGAGGCCGCCCATGATCGGCACGGTCAGCACCACGTACCAGGGCAGGTCGGCGGCGACCGAGTGGATGGCCTGGTCGCTCGCCCCGTAGAACAGCGCCTCGAGCCAGAGGATGCCGACGCGGAACCCGATGATGGCGTAGCCGGTGACGATGCCGATGACGAGCGCGATCGGCCACAGCGTCAGCTGGCTGCGCACGTCCCGCCGGCGCAGGCGGTGCCTGAGCTGCCAGGCGCCAGCGCGCAGCCGCCTCAGCGGCCGGCTGCGGCGCTGGCCCGGCACGTCAGGCGCCCTTGCGCCGGATGCCGATGCGAGCGCCGGCGAGACTGGGGCGCGGCAGCCGGGCGTGCGCTGCCAGGAGCCGGCCGATGCGCTGCTGCGCCCAGTCCGGATAGGGCGCCGAGCGGCGCCGGGCCAGGTCCACGTTCATGGTCAGCGTCTCGTAGGTGGCGGCCTCGGCAGCGTCGGCGAGCCGGATCATGGTGAGGAAGCAATGCACCCGCTTGGCGTCGGCATCGAGGAGCTGGACATCGCAGGCGAACTCCGCACCCTCGACCAGCTCGGCGAGGTAGTGGATCTGGGTGGCCAGCGCCATCGGGCCCATGTTGGCCTCGCGCACGAAGCTCTCGCCGACGCCGAGCCGCTCGAGCAGCTCGTCCATCGCCTTGTCGAACGCCAGCGTGTAGTAGGCCACGTTCATGTGGCCGTTGTAGTCGATCCACTCGGGCGGCACCCGGCGGGTCGTGGTGCGGATGGGCTTCGGTTCGAACTCGTCGGTCTTGCGCATCGCTTCCCCGCCTGGTGTTGCCGAGAAGACTAGATCAGCTTATCCCGGCAGGGAACACGCACGAGGCCGGCAATGAGCATCGAGAACGCCATAGAGGCCCTGGGGCCGCAGTTCGGCGAGCGGCTGAGCCGCGCGGCGGCCGTGCGCGAGCAGCACGGGCACGACGAGGCCTGGCACCGGCCGCACCTGCCGGACGCGGTGATCTGGCCCCGCTCCACCGAGGAGGTGGCGCTGGTGGCGCGCACCTGCTTCGAGCACGGCTGCCCGATCGTGCCCTGGGGGACCGGGACCTCGCTCGAGGGCCACGTGATCCCGGTGCAGGGCGGCATCAGCCTCGACTTTCGCGACATGAACGCGGTGCTGGCGGTCAACCAGGCGGACATGGACGTGGTGGTGCAGCCCGGCATCACCCGCAAGGCGCTGAACGAGCACCTGCGCGACACCGGGCTGTTCTTCCCGGTGGACCCCGGCGCCGACGCCTCGATCGGCGGCATGGCGGCGACGCGCGCCTCCGGCACCTGCGCGGTGCGCTACGGCACGATGCGCGAGGCGGTGATGGGGCTCGAGGTGGTGCTCGCCGACGGACGGGTGATCCGCACCGGCGGGCGGGCGCGAAAATCCTCGGCCGGCTACGACCTGACGCGGCTCATGGTCGGCTCGGAGGGCACGCTGGGGATCATCACCGAGCTCACGCTCAGGCTCTACGGCATCCCCGAGGCGGTCTCGGCGGCGACCTGCGGCTTCGAGAAGCTCGAGGACGCGGTGAACGCGGTGATCGAGACCATCCAGATGGGCGTGCCGGTGGCGCGCATCGAGCTGCTCGACGGGCTGACCATACGCGGCTTCAACGCGCATTTCGGCTACGACCTGCCCGAGCAGCCCACCCTGTTCCTCGAGTTCCACGGCTCCGAATCGGCGGTGGCCGAGCAGGCCGAGACGGTGGGCGAGATCGCCCGTGAGCATGGGGGCCTCGGCTTCGCCTGGACCCGCGACCCCGAGGAGCGCACCCGGTTGTGGGCGGCGCGGCACAGCGTCTACTACGCCCAACAGTCGCTCAGGCCCGGCGCGCGGGGCTACGTGACGGACGCCTGCGTGCCGATCTCGCGCCTCGCCGAGGCGATCCTCGAGACCGACGCCGACCTGGCCGAGAGCCCGCTGATGGCGCCGCTGGTCGGGCATGTGGGCGACGGCAACTTCCACCTCTCGGTGCTGATCGACCCCGACGACCCGGCCGAGCTGGCCGAGGCCCAGCGCATCGGCGCGCGCATCTCCGAGCGGGCGCTGAGGCTCGGCGGCACGGTGACTGGCGAGCACGGCATCGGCCTCGGCAAGCGCAAGTTCATGCAGGCCGAGCACGGGGAGGCCTGGGCGGTGATGGGCGAGATCAAGCGCACGCTCGACCCGCGCGGCATCCTCAACCCGGGCAAGCTGGTGCCGGGCAACTGAGGCGCAACGCGAAACCCCCGCGCGTCTGAGCCTGAGCCCGAGCCCGAGCCTTGCCGACGGCACGGTGCTGGCCGCCGCCCCGTTCGTCGGCCGCTTCATCGGCCGCGCCGTCATGCGCCGCGGCGCGGTCAGCCCTGGCCTTCGCCTGCCGGACGCGGGCCGAACAGCGCCGAGCCGATTCGCACCGCCGTGGCGCCCAGCCGGATCGCCGTCTCGAAGTCGTCGCTCATGCCCATCGAGAGGCCGGCGAGCCCGTTGCGCTCGGCGATCTTGCCCAGCAGCGCGAAGTGCGGCGCCGGCTCCTCGTCGAGCGGCGGGATGCACATCAGCCCGACCACCGGAAGCCCGTGCCCGGCGCGGCAGGACTCGATGAAGGCGTCCGCCTCGGCCGGCGTGACGCCGGCCTTCTGCGGCTCCTCGCCGGTGTTGACCTGGACGTAGCAGGGCAGCGTCCGGCCGGTCTCGGCGAAGACCTGCGCCAGCTTGCGCGCCAGCTTGGGCCGGTCGACGGTCTGGATCACGTCGAACAGCTCGACCGCCTTCTTCACCTTGTTGGTCTGCAGCGGGCCGACCAGGTGCAGCTCGACCCCGGGGAACCGCGCGCGCAGCGCCGGCCAGCGGCCTTCCGCCTCCTGCACCCGGTTCTCGCCGAACACGCGGTGGCCCGCGCCCAGCACCGCTTCGATGCGCTCGGGCGGCTGGAGCTTGGAGACCGCGACCAGCGCCACCTCGCCCGCGTCGCGGCCGGCCGCCCGTGCCGCCGCGGCGATGCGCGCGCGGATGTCCTCGAGCCCGCTCATGCCCCCTCCCTCCCGGCGAGGGAGCGCGTCTCCTCGACGAGCTCCGGGTACCATTTCTCGAGGGTCGGCAGGAACTCGGCGCGCAGGCGCGCCACCTGGGCCGGGGTCAGCTCGTCGCGCCAGCCGCCGGGGCGGCCGCGGTGGAAGAAGCGCTCCATGCCGGGCGGGCGCTCGATGAAGCCCCGCTCCTCCTCCTGCCGGCGCAGCGTGTCGAACGAGGCGGCGTCCAGCGCGCGCTTGAGCCGGTCCACGTCGACACCGAGGCGCAGAAAGCGGAACAGCGCGCGGAAGGCGCCCGCGGGGTCGGCGGCGATGTCCTCGTAGCGCATGACGTGGCGCGGCAGGCCGGGCGCGCCGGTCCAGCCGATGACGTGGCGGTCCCAGCGGCCGACGATCTCGAGGATGTACTGCGGGCCGCCCTGGATCGCCGCCGGGTCGGTCATGCGGCCGATGGCCGCGTCGATGTCGACATTGAGATGCCGGGCGTAGGAGGGCGCGATGTCGAACGGGTTGCGGATCATGTAGACCGCCGCCGCGGTGACCTCGGGCGGGATCAGGTCCTGCCCGCCGATGCGCGCGATCTGGCAATGCGTCTTGACGAAGTGGTGCCCGGGCTTCGAGGCGGCGATCAGGCGCAGCGCGCCGGGGCGCACCGCCAGCCAGTCCTCGATGGTGCGGCCGCGGTAGCTGCCCCCGGCGGCGCGGTCGAAGAAGTCGCGGCGCACGTCGGCGGTGGTGAACCGGCGCAGGCTGTTGATGTCGAGGGTCTGCCCCGGCGGCTGGAAATAGTTGGCCAGGAAGGTGCGCACCCAGGTGTTGCCCGATTTGGGGAACGAGGCCAGCCAGACGATGCGCTGCAGGCTCGGCGCCGCGGCGCCGGGGCGGGCGGCGGGCGGGGGGACGCTGGCTCTGGGATTGCGCGCCATGCGGGGCTCACTCCTCGTCGAGATAGCCGAACTCGCGCATCACCCGGGCGTGCTCGCGGCGGATGCGCTCGGCGGCCTGCGCCGGCAGCGACTCGCGCCACTGGCCGGTGCGGCCGGCGTGGAAGAACCGCCCGCCATGCGCCGAGCGCTCGACGAAGCCGCCTTCCGCCTCCTGCCGGCTCACCTCCTCGAAACTCGAGAAGCGCACGGCGCGCTCGAGGCGCTCGGCGTCCAGCGGCACGCCGATATGCGCGAGCGTCCGGGCGAAGCCGGCCTGCGGGTCGGCCTGCAGGTCCTCGTAGCGCAGCACCAGCACGGGGAAGTCGCGGCACCGCGTCCAGCCGCGCACATGCTCGGACCAGTTGCCGAGGAACTGGGTGACGGCGCCGAAGCCGCCGGCCACCGCGTTGTCCGGCCGGCCGATGGCGGCGGCGGCGAACTCCGGGGTCTGGCCGTAGTGCCGTGCGTAGGACAGCACCATGTCGAGCGGGTTGCGCAGGATGTAGATGGCCGAGCGGGTCAGCGGCGGCGGGATCAGCTCGATCCCGAACGCCTTGCCCCGGACGTTGTGGGTCTTGACGAAGTTCACCTGCGCGCCATTGGCGACGATGCGCGCCAGCACGCCCGGCCGGAGCGCCAGAACCTGATGCGGGTCGCGCTCGTTGAACGGGCCGCGGGCCACGAGCCGGTAGGCCTTCTCGATCGCGTCGCCCATGCCGATGCGGTGCACCTGGTTGATCGGCATCGGCGTGGTGCGGTTGAGCAGGTAGTTGGCGAGAAAGATGCGCAGCCAGGTGTTGCCCGACTTCGGATAGGACGCGAGCCAGACGATGTTCTTTCCCGGGGTCGCCCCCCCCGTCGGAGCCGTCGCCGTCGGAGCCTTCGCCATCGGAGCCTTCGCCAAGGGAACAAATCAAGGGAACAAGCCAAGGGAACAAGCCAACCGGACCTGGCCAACCGGACCTGGCCGAGGGAACCCGGCCGGCGACCCGGCGCCGGGCCCAGTGCTCTATAGCAAACGAAACAGGGGGGGCGAACCCCCCCTGCCGATTGCTCTGCCGTGCGGCCGCGGATCAGAAGCTGATCTTGATGCCGGTGCCGACCACCCAGCCGTCCATGTCGGTCCTGAATTTCTCGCCTTCGCCGGCGAAGATGTCCTCGATCTCGGCGCCCTCGAACTCGACATAGCCGCCGAAGACGTTGAGCGCCACGCCCTTGGCCAGCGCGTAGCTGATGCCGGCCAGGTACTGGCGCAGCTCTTCCTTGTCGTTGAGCCCACCGAGGCAGGTGCCGCCGAAGTCGATCGCAGGATCGATCGGGGCGCCCGCGTCGAAGCCGTTGGCCGTGTTCCTCGCGGCCGCCCTCGCCAGCGCGGTGCAGTCGTTGTCGACGTTCTTGCCGCGCGAGTGGGTGACCGAGAAGCCCCACGGCCCGGTCTCGTAGGAGATGCCGGCATCCCAGAACCTGCCGTGCTGGACGCCGTGATCCTTGTCCGAGTAGGCATAGGAGCCGCCGACGGTGAAGCCGCCGAAGCCGAGGTTCGCACCGGCGGCCCAGACCTCCGGGCTGCCGCCGCCGCCCGGCGTGTCGACGATGCCGTAGCGGCCGGCCAGCGCGACGTTGAAGGCGCCGAACGAGTTCACGTAGTTGGCGCCGACGTCGAAGAAGTCGCAGGCGTTGGTGTTGCAGTCGAGCGCCGCGTTCGAATCCTGGGTGTTGTCGCGGGCATACGACACGCCCACCTGGAAGCCGGCGAAGCGCGGCGTGTAGTAGGTGAAGCGGTGGATGTCGTTGTTGCGCAGGGTCTCGATGAAGCTCGAGCCCAGCGTGCCGCGGAAGATGTCGGCGCCGGCGCCGGGGCCCGAGAACGGGATCCAGTTGCTCATCGAGCCCGAGTTGACGCCCACGAAGGTCACGTCCGGCGCGGCGTACATCATCTTGTAGCCGGCCGAGTTCTCCGAGCCGAGGTTGAACTCGCCGAACGAGCCCTTGATGCGCATGTAGGACTCGTCGATCTGGTCGCCCGAGGTGTTGCCCTCGAGCTCGATCACGGCGCCGATCAGCAGGCCGTTGTCGAGCGTGATCGACGGCAGGAAGTGGATCTCGGCGTCCTGCTTGGAGTCGACGCCACTGAGGTCGGGCCGGGGGTGCCTGGTCAGGCTGTCGAAGACGCCGTCTGGCCCGGGTACGGGAGCGAAGAGGCCGGTCGAGAAGAAATCATTGCCCGTGACGAGATCCACATTCGGCTTCTGATAGGCCGCGTACTGTTCCATGTAGCCGCCGACCCTGACCGTCCATTCGGTTGCGGAGGCCGGGGCGGCGAAGGCGCCGGCAAGCGCGATCGCGCTGGTACCGAGGAGAACCTTCTTCATTTTGTCCCTCATGAGGTTTGTGCACGTGTCTTTCGATGAACCGGCCGACGGCCAGCAAGCGGGCCAGGGAACGCACAGCCGGACAAGGCACTTGAACCTTGCTGCGCCCCTTGTCCTGCAAGGCGGGTCGGTCGTCAACGTTTGGCGGGATGCGGCGCGAGCGCTCCTGCGAGAACGGTGCAGTTTTGCAACATGGCCGCAAAGGGGCGACGGGAAGGCGACGGGAAGGCCGCGGTATGGGGCGCGGGGCCACGGGAAGGCCCGGCTAGGCACCCCCGCCTGCCTGTGCTAGAGACGGGCCAATCCCCTGCCGCACCGGTGCCTCCGGTGGCGGCGCGGACGGGGCGGACGGGGGCGGACGGGAACGGAGCGGGACAGAGATGGCCAGGACAGCGCTTGTCGGAGACACGGTCGGCACCCTTCATCAGCGGGCTTTTCGGGTCGCGGGCGCCCGCCCGGCGCGCTGGCTGGCGCTCGCCGCGGCGGCGGCGATCCTGGCGGGCTGCGACGGCAACTACGCCGCCAAGGAGGAAAACATTCCGCGCCCGGGCCCGAAGCGCCAATACACCCCGGACTACGACGTGTCGGTGTTCGGCGAGGGCGGACTGGCGATCGGCACGATAGGCCGCGACCGCGGGCTGTTCGGCTTCGGCGAGGACGAGGGGGGCCGGCTGCCGGTCAACAAGTATCTGTGGCAGGCGTCGCTCGACACGCTGTCGTTCCTGCCGCTGGCCTCGACCGACCCGTTCACCGGGGTCATCGCCACCGACTGGAGCGCCAGCCCGACGGCGCCCGGCGAGCGCTTCAAGGTCACCGCCTTCATCACCAGCTCGGCGCTGTCGGCCGGCGCGCTCAAGGTTGCGACCTACCGCGAGGTGCGCAACGAGGACGGCGTCTGGGTGCCCGCCCCGGTCAGCCCCGACACCGCGCGCCAGCTCGAGGACGCCATCCTGGTCCGGGCGCGCGAGATCCGCATCGCCGAGCGCGAGGGGCGGACCAGAAGCTGAGCGCCGCGCCGGGCGCGCGCGGCCTGCCGATTGAATTTCCGCCCGGCCCGTGCTTCAGATGCGCCTGCCCGAGAGGCTGCGGCGCCGCGGGCGCGGCGAGACGAGGATCCTGACCGGCCCATGGCTGTGAACACGCCCGCAAACACGTCCGCAAACACGTCCGCAAACACGTCCGTGAACACGTCCGTGAACACGCCGGGCGCCCGCTACAACCATCGTGCCGTCGAGCCGAAATGGCAGCGCCTGTGGGAGGCGCGCGCCGCCTTCGCCGCCCGGCGCGACGCGCGCCGCCCCAAATACTACGTGCTCGAGATGTTTCCCTACCCCTCGGGGCGCATCCACATGGGGCACGTGCGCAACTACGCCATGGGCGACCTGGTGGCCCGCTACAAGCGGGCGCGCGGCTTCAACGTGCTGCACCCGATGGGCTGGGACGCCTTCGGCATGCCGGCCGAGAACGCGGCGATGGAGCGCGGCGTGCATCCGCGCGAATGGACCTACCAGAACATCGACGCCATGCGCGGCCAGCTCAGGTCGATGGGCCTGAGCCTCGACTGGGAGCGTGAGCTCGCCACCTGCGACCCCGAATATTACGGCCAGCAGCAGGCGATGTTTCTCGACATGCTCGAGGCCGGGCTGGTGACCCGGCGCAGCTCGGTGGTGAACTGGGACCCGGTGGACCGCACCGTGCTGGCCAACGAGCAGGTGATCGACGGGCGCGGCTGGCGCTCGGGCGCGCCGGTCGAGCGGCGCGAGCTCACGCAGTGGTTCTTCCGCATTTCGGACATGGCCGAGGAGCTGCTCGCCGCCATCGACGGGCTGGAAAAGTGGCCCGATAAGGTGCGGCTGATGCAGCGCAACTGGATCGGGCGCTCGGAGGGCCTGCAGTTCCGCTTCGAGGTGGCGCCGAACGACCTCGTGGACTGGCCCGAGCTCGAGGTCTACACGACCCGCCACGACACGCTGTTCGGCGCCACCTTCGCGGCGGTCTCGCCCGATCACCCGCTGGCGAAGGCGCTGGAGGGCAAGCTCGAGGGCCTCGCCGCGTTCAACGCCGAGTGCCGGCGCATGGGCACGTCGGAGGAGGCCCTGGCGCTCGCCGAGAAGAAGGGCTTCGCCACCGGGCTCGAGGTGGTCCACCCGTTCGACCCGGACTGGCGCCTGCCCGTCTATGTCGCCAACTTCATCCTGATGGACTACGGCACCGGGGCGATCTTCGGCTGCCCCGCCCACGACCAGCGCGACCTCGACTTCGCCCGCCGCTACGGCCTCGAGGTGATCCCGGTGGTGGCGCCGGCACAGGCCGACCCGGCGAGCTTCGAGATCGGCGCCGAGGCCTATCTCGGATCGGGGCGCATGATCAACTCGCGCTTCATCGACGGCCTGACCATCGAGGCGGCGAAGCAGGAGATCGCTGGCCGCGTCGAGGCGGCGGGCCGCGGCGAGCGGCGCGTGAACTACCGGCTGCGCGACTGGGGCATCAGCCGCCAGCGCTACTGGGGCTGCCCGATCCCGGTGATCCACTGCGAGGCCTGCGGCGCGGTGCCGGTGGCGCGCGCGGACCTGCCGGTGACGTTGCCCCGGGACGTCGCCTTCGACCGCCCCGGCAACCCGCTCGACCGGCACGCGAGCTGGCGCCGGGTGGCCTGCCCGCAATGCGGCGGCGAGGCCCGGCGCGAGACCGACACGATGGACACCTTCGTCGATTCTTCGTGGTACTACGCACGCTTCACCGCGCCGCGCGCCGAGACGCCGACCTCCGGCGGGGACGTCGAGTACTGGATGAACGTCGACCAGTACATCGGCGGCATCGAGCACGCCATCCTGCACCTGCTCTATTCGCGCTTCTTCGCGCGCGCCATGCACCGCACCGGCCACCTGCCGGCGACCTGCGTCGAGCCCTTCGAGGCGCTGTTCACGCAGGGCATGGTGGTGCACGAGTGCTACTACACGGAAGCCGACGGCCGCCGGCTGTGGCACGCGCCGGACGAGGTGGAGAAGGCGGCCGATGGCACGCTCAGGCTGCGCGAGAGCGGCGCGCCGGTGGCGCTCGGCCCGGTCACCAAGATGTCGAAGTCGCGCAAGAACACGGTCGACCCCGAGGACATCATCGAGCAGTACGGCGCCGACGTGGCGCGCTGGTTCATGCTGTCCGACAGCCCCCCCGAGCGCGACGTGGAGTGGACCACGGCGGGCGTCGAGGGGGCCTGGCGTTTCCTGCAGCGGCTGTGGCGCATGCTCGCCGAGGCCGAGCTGGCGCCGGCCGGCGCCGCACCGGGCGATTTCGGGCCCGAGGCGGAGGCGCTCAGGCGCGCCACGCACAAGACCGTCCAGGGCGTCACCGCCGAGATCGAGAGTTTCGCCTTCAACAAGGCGGTGGCGCGCATCCACGAGCTCGCCAACGCCGTGCAGAAGGCCGGGCAGGGGCCCGGGCTCGGCTTCGCCCGCCGCGAGGCGTTCGAGGCGCTGGCCCGGCTGATGGCCCCGATGACGCCGCACTTCGCCGAGGAGATCTGGGCGGCGCTCGGCCACGCCACGCCGCTGGTCGAGACGCCCTGGCCGGACTTCGACGCCGCGCTGGTGCGCGACGAGACCATCGTGCTCCCCGTCCAGGTCAACGGCCGCAAGCGCGCCGAGATCGAGGTGGCGCGCGAGGCCGACCGGGCGACCGTCGAGGGCGCGGCGCTGGCGAGCCCCGAGGTGGCGCGCCACCTTGGCGGCCGGGCGCCGCGCAAGGTGATCGTGGTGCCGGGCAGGATCGTCAATGTCGTGGTCTGAAGGTGTATCGGTCTGAAGATGTATCGGTCTGAAGATGTGAAGATGTATCGGCCTGACCAGTCGCGGTCCAATATGCCGCGGTCGGACGCGCCACGGTGCCCGCGGCGCCGGCTGCTTTGCGGGCTTGCGCTTGGCGGGCTTGGCTGGTTGGCCGCCGGATGCTTGCGGCCGATGCTGGCCGAGGGCGGGCCATCGCGGACGCTGCTCGGGCGGGTGGCGCTGCCCGAGGTGCGCGACCGCTTCTCCTACCATCTCAACCGCAGCCTGGCCGAGCAGCTCGGCGAGGGCGGCGCGCCGGAGTTCCGGCTCGAGGTCGGGACCCGGCTCGAGCGCGACAGCCTGGCCATCACCCAGGACGACGCGATCACCCGCATCCGCCTGACCGCCGTGGCCGACTGGGCGCTCTATCGCGCCGGCACGGCCGAGCCGCTGCTCGGCGAGCGCACGGTGTCGCAGTCGGGCTACAACTCGACCGCCTCGCTCTTCGCCACCCGCGAGGTCAGCCGCGATGTCGAGCGCCGGCTCGCGCGCGATCTCGGCGAGCGCATCGCCCGCCGCCTGCTGGCCCGGGCGGAGACCATCGCGGCCGCGGCCGGGTCGTGAAGCTCGCCGGGGCCCGGGCGGCGGCCTTCTGCGCGCGGCCCGATGCGCGCCTCAAGGGCGCGCTGATCTATGGCCCCGACGGCACGCTGGTGGCGCTGAGACGGCAGGAGCTGGTGCAGGCGCTGACCGGGGGCGACGATCTGCGGCTGACCCGGATCGAGGCGGGCGCGGCGCTGCGCGATCCGGCCGGGATCGACGCGGCGCTGCGCGCGCGCGGCTTCTTTCCCGGCCGCCGGGTGGTGCTGATCGAGGGGGCCGGCGACGCCCTGTCGCGGCCGCTGGCGGGGATGCTGCCCCGGATCGAGCCCGACGACGCCTTCCTGCTGGTGACCGCCGGCGGCCTCGCGGCCCGCGCCGCGCTGCGCCGGCTGTTCGAGACGGACACGGCGCTGGCCGCGCTCGCCTTCTACCCGGCGCCGCCGGACGCCGCCGAGCTCGACGGGCTGCTGGCGCATGCCGGCCTGGAAGGCGCCCTGGGGGGGGACGCGCTGGCGGCCCTCGGCGCCGCGGCGCAGGCGATGGACCGCGGCGCGCTCATGCAGCTGATCGAGACGATCGCGGTCTACGCCATCGGCCGCGCCGGGCCGCTCGGCGTGGCGGAGCTTGCGCCTCTTTTGCCGGCTTCCGGCGACAGCGAGCTCGATCGCCTGGTGGCCGCGGTGGCGGAGGGCCGCGCCGAAGCGGTCGGCCCGCTGATGAGCCGGCTGACGGCGTCGGGCGCCGGACCGGTGGCGATGCTGATTGCCGCCGCGCGGCATTTCCGGCTGCTGCTCGGGCTCAGGGTGGCGCCCGAGGGCATCGGCGCGGCGCTCGGCCGGCTCGGGCCGCAGGCTTTCGGACCGCGGCGCGAGGCGCTGACGGCCCAGGCGCGGCGCTGGGACCCGGCGCGGCTCGAGGCGGCGCTGCGCCTGCTGTTCCAGACGGACCGGCGCCTGCGATCGCCCGGTGACCGGCCGGACCGGGCCCTGGTCGAGCGCTGCCTGATCCGGCTGGCGATGATGGCCGGACGCAGCTAGCGATTTCAAGCGTAGTGGACACAATTCGCGACTCGGAAATCGCAGCAATTCAACATGCTAGCGCGGTTGCCGGAGCGGGCGCGGGTGGGCGCGGCGCGGCGTGGTCTGCCTTACTCTAAGATATTGATATCGCTACACTATTGTCCGGAAAGCCGTTGGCAAAGCCGGTCCAGATCGTCGAGCGAGCGATAGCGGATCCGCACCTCGCCGCCGCCGTCGCCGGTGTGCCGGATGGACACGCCAAGGCCGATCGCAGCCGAAAGGTCGCCCTCGAGCAGCCTGGTGTCGGCGTCCTTGTGCGGCGCGCCGGCGTGCCTGCGCTGGCGGCCGCGGTTGGGCACGGCGCGGCGCGCCAGCTCCTCGACCTGGCGCACCGTCAGGCCCTTGCGCACCGCCTGCTCGGCCAGGGCCACCGGGTCCGGGGCGCCGATCAGGGCCCGGGCATGGCCGGCGCTGAGCCGGCCGGCGCGGAGATAGCCCTGCACCTCCTCGGGCAGGCCGAGCAGCCGCAGCGTGTTCGCCACGTGGCTGCGGCTCTTGCCGACGATCTCGGCGAGCGCCTCTTGGGTGTAGGAGAACCGCTCGATCAGCTGGGCGTAGCCGGTTGCCTCCTCGATCGGGTTGAGATCGGTGCGCTGCACGTTCTCGATGATCGCGACCTCCAGCACGGTGCGGTCGTCGAGCTCGCGCACGACCACCGGGATCTCGTGCAGCCGCGCCCGCTGGGCGGCGCGCCAGCGGCGCTCGCCGGCGACGAGCTGATAGTCGCCCGGATGGCGCGGGTCGGGGCGCACCACCACCGGCTGGATGATCCCGCGCTGGCGGATCGAGTCGGCGAGCTCGTTGAGCTCACGCTCGGCGAAGTCGCGCCGCGGCTGGTCGGGGTTCGAGCGGATGCGCTCGATCGGCAGCGCCGCCGGCGGTCGACCGGCCAGGTCGATTTCCGCCTCCGCCACGCCCCCCCCGGCGGCCCCCGATATCCGCCGCTCCCCGGGTTGCGCGACGGTTTTGTCGATGTCGCCCAGCAGCGCCGAGAGGCCGCGCCCGAGGCCGCGCCGTTCCGGTGGTCTGCCCATGCCTGCCTCCTCGTTTCGTTGTCGTGCGCCGCTCCGGCGCCCTCACGCCGCCATGCGCGCGCGCTCGCGTCGCAGGATCTCGCTGGCCAGCGCCCGGTAGGCGATGCTTCCGGCGCAGTTCGGATCGTAGACCAGCCCGGGGAGGGCATGGCTCGGCGCCTCGGAGAGGCGGACATTGCGGGGGATGATGGTGCTGAACACGGCGTCGCCGAGATTCACTCGGACATCCTCGGCCACCTGCGCCGACAGGTTGTTGCGCCGGTCATACATGGTCAGCACGATGCCCTCGACGCGTAGCCCCGGGTTGAGACGTCCCTGCACCCGCTTGATGGTGCCGAGGAGCTGGGTCAGTCCCTCGAGCGCGAAGAATTCGCACTGGAGCGGCACCAGCACCGCGTCGGCGGCGACCATGGCATTCACCGTAAGCAGGTTGAGCGACGGCGGGCAGTCAATGATTATGTAGTCATAGCAATCTGTTGCCTTGGATTCCCGGTGCTCTCTGATCGCCCTGCGCAGGCGCTGCGCGCGGTCGTCCGAACCGGCCAGTTCGGCGTCGATGCCGGAGAGATCGGGAGAGGCGGGGATCAGAAAAAGGTCATGTTCCCCGCACCGGATGGCCGCATCGGCCATCGGCCGGCCTTCGGTCAGGACGTGATAGACCGAGACGCCGCGTCGCTCGGCGCCGATGCCGAGGCCGGTCGAGGCGTTGCCTTGCGGATCGAGGTCGATCAGCAGGACGCGCTGGTCCGCCTCCGCCAGGGCCGCGGCGAGATTGATCGCCGTGGTCGTCTTGCCAACCCCGCCTTTCTGGTTGGTCAGCGCCATGACGCGCGCGGCGGGGCGGGGCGGCCGATCCGGGTTCATGTGTGGGGTTCGAGCTCCACTATCCTCAGAACGGCCGCTTCCGGGTTGGTCCGGCTGGCGATCCGTTCCGCATGAATATGCCAACGGGTCGCTGCCGCGGTCAATTCCAAATCGAGCCGTGCGCCTTTGGGAAACAGGAAGACCGTCCGGGGTCCCTTGAACCGGTGGGCCAGCGCGCAGAGACGATCGAGCGGCGCAAGTGCGCGGGCGGACACGACGTCGTAGGGACGCGCGGGCAGCGCTTCGATGCGACGCGCGAGAACCGTGACGTCGAGGCACATCTCGCGCGCCGCCGTTGCCAGGAAGGCGGCCTTGCGCCGGTCCGACTCGATCAAGGTCAGGCGCAGCCCAGGTGCAACTTCGGCCGCCAGCGCCGCGACGGGCAGACCTGGCAAACCGCCGCCGGAGCCGAGATCGATCCAGCTGCGGGCGCCCGCCGGAGCGAGCGCGACGAGCTGGGCGGAATCGGCGATGTGGCGCGACCAGACGTCGTTCAGCGAGGCCGGTGCCACGAGGTTGATGCGCGCATTCCATCGCTTAAGAAGGTTGACATAGAGCGCGAGACGCCCGGCTGTTTCACGTGAAACACCGAAGGCGGAACAAAACTGCGCAGGCGTCATGCCCGGCTCGCCCCACTCCGCTGGACACTCCTGCATCTCGGTCTCGTCCGTTCGCCGTGGCACGATCGGGTGCCGTGGCACTCGCGTCGTTTCACGTGAAACAACTGCCGCTGGCACCGTGCTGACAACGCCCGTCGATCTGTTAACCTATTGTGCAAATTGAGCAAACCCTGCGACAATCGCTTCGGCCCGGTCGGGCATCGTGCCGCGCTCGCGCAGACTGGCTCCACCGCCCGCGCCTGGCCGAATGGCTTCGCGTTTCAGCCCATCATGCAATGCGAACATGCCAGGGCAGACTCTGAGCCGCGCGCATCTGGTCAGGCATTCATCGATTCGAAGAACTCGGCATTGGTTTTCGTCTGCTTCAGCTTGGCGAGTAGGAACTCGATCGCATCCGTGGTGCCCATCGGGTTGAGGATCCGGCGCAGCACGAACATCTTCGCGAGGTCGCGCGGCGGCACCAGCAGCTCCTCCTTGCGCGTGCCGGACTTCAGGATATCGATCGCGGGGAACACGCGCTTGTCCGCAACCTTGCGGTCGAGCACGATCTCCGAGTTGCCTGTCCCCTTGAACTCCTCGAAGATCACCTCATCCATGCGACTGCCGGTATCGATCAGCGCCGTGGCGATGATGGTGAGCGAGCCGCCCTCCTCGATGTTGCGCGCCGCCCCGAAGAACCGCTTCGGCCGCTGCAGCGCGTTGGCATCCACGCCGCCGGTGAGCACCTTGCCCGAGGACGGCACCACGGTGTTGTAGGCGCGCCCGAGCCGGGTGATCGAATCGAGCAGGATCACCACGTCGCGGCCGTGCTCGACCAGGCGCTTGGCCTTCTCGATGACGATCTCCGAGACCGCCACGTGGCGCGTCGCCGGCTCGTCGAAGGTCGATGATATCACCTCGCCCTTGACCGAGCGCTGCATGTCGGTCACCTCCTCCGGCCGCTCGTCGATCAGCAATACGATCACGTAACATTCCGGATGGTTGCGCTCGATCGAATGCGCCACGTTCTGCAGGATGACGGTCTTGCCGGTGCGCGGCTGTGCCACGATCAGGCAGCGCTGACCCTTGCCGATCGGTGCCACGAGGTCGATCACCCGCGCCGTCTTGTCCTTGATCGTCGGGTCCTCGATCTCCATCTTGAACCGCTCATCGGGATAGAGCGGCGTCAGGTTGTCGAAGTGCACCTTGTGGCGTGCCTTCTCGGGCTCTTCGAAGTTGATCGTGTTGACCTTGAGCAGCGCGAAGTAGCGCTCGCCGGCCTTCGGTGCCCGGATCGGTCCCTCGATGGTGTCGCCGGTCCTGAGCGCGAAGCGCCGGATCTGGTTGGGGCTGACATAGATGTCGTCCGGCCCCGGCAGGTAATTCGCTTCCGGCGAGCGCAGGAAGCCAAATCCGTCCTGCAGCACCTCGAGAACCCCGGTGCCGACGATCTCGACATCGCGGTCCGCCAGTTCCTTGAGAATGGCGAACAGCATGTCCTGCTTGCGCATCGAGGACGCGCCCTCGACCTCCAACTCCTCGGCCATGCTCAGGAGGTCGGTCGGTGACTTCGACTTGAGTTCGGAGAGTTTCTGCACGGTCATGTCCAGATCCAGGATAGCCGGGGTCAACGCGGCATGCATCGCGGGGCCGCCAGCTCGGGGGAGGGGATAGGGGGCGGAGACGCCCCGTGGATATGAGTCCCTGGCGACGACGCGCCGCTGCTGCAAGCATGCCGTGCCCGCCTGCTAAATAGGGGCATAACCGGTGCGGTGTCAATTTCCCGCCGTCACGAATCTTCGACCATCCCGCCGGCGCCCTCAGAAGGGCCGCACGATCACCATGACCACGATGGCGATCATCAGAAGCGTCGGCACCTCGTTGGCGATTCGGTAGAACCGCCCGGACCGCCGGTTGCGATCCTCCGCGAACGCCTTGCACCAGCGCACCAGCAGGTGATGGTAGGCCGTCATCGCGATCACCAGCGCCGCCTTTGCATGCACCCAGCCCGCGCTCCAGTCGATCACCCCCGGGGTAGCCACCAGCATCAGCCCGAACACCCAGGTCGCCACCGACGCCGGGTTCGCGATCAGCTTCAGCAGCCGGCGTTCCATCACCTTGAAGCTCGTCGCGGGCTCGCCCGCCGCCATCTGCCCGCCGACATGCTCGGCGTGGTAGACGAACAGCCGCGGCAGATACAGCAGGGCCGCCATCCACGCGATCACCGAGATCACGTGCAACGCCTTGGTCCACGGATACAACGCCACCAGCGCATCCTGCATCGCTGCCATTAGCCCCGCACCGCACGCAGCAGCGCTTCGACATGCGCCGGCTCGACCTCCGGCGTGATGCCGTGCCCGAGGTTGAACACGTAGGGCGCGCCGCGCATCGACTCGACCATGCGCCGCGCCGTCTCCCCCAGAAGCGATCCGCCAGCGACCAGCAGCATCGGATCGAGATTGCCCTGCAGCGCCACGCCTGAAGCCCGCCCGTCCAGCATCACCCGGCGCGCCCACTCGAGCGGCACCGCACTATCCAGCCCGATGGCCGCCACACCAGTCGCTTGGGCAAAGCGCGGATACATGGCGCCCGCGCCCCGCGGAAACCCGATCACCGGGACATCCGGCCACGTCTCGCGCAAGGCTGCGACAATTTGCCGCGCCGGCTCGATCACATGACGCTCCAGCATCGGCGCCGGCAGTGATCCCGCCCAGCTGTCGAACAGCATCACCGCCTCGGCCCCTGCCGCGATCTGACCCCCGAGATAGCGCACCGTCGCGGCCGTCAGCAAATCGACGAGCTGGCCGAAGGCCTCGCCGTCGCGGTACATCAGAAGCCGTGCCGGTCCCTGATCCGCCACGCCTTGCCCCGCAACCATGTAGCTCGCCACCGTCCACGGCGCCCCGGCGAACCCGATCAGCGCCACATCCCCCGGCAGCGACAGCCGCAGCCGCCGAACCGTCTCGAACACCGGGGCCAGCCGCTCCTCGATCTCGCCGGCGGGCCGCAGTCGCCCGAACGCCCGCCGGTCGGCAATGGGCGGCGTCAGCCGCGGCCCTTCACCCTCGACAAAGCTCAGCTCCTGGCCCAGGGCGTGCGGCACCAGAAGGATGTCGGCGAACAGGATCGCCGCATCGAAGCCGAAACGCCGGATCGGCTGCAGCGTCACCTCCTCGGCCAGCTCGGGAGTGAAACACAGATCGAGAAACCCCCCCGCCCGCGCCCGCAGCGCTCGGTACTCGGGAAGGTATCGCCCCGCCTGACGCATCAGCCATACGGGCGGTACGTCCAGCGCCTCGCCGTGCAGCACGCGCAGCAGCTTCTTCGCCTCGCCCTTCGCCAAGGTCGCGGATCTCCTTCTTCAAAATAGTAATGGATAAAGAGGTTGTTGAGGTAGTAGGGCGGTGAGTCCCGGGGATTACCGCATTGCCAAAAGAATTCACAGGGTTATCCAGCATCAGGATCGACCGCGCCAACGCCCTCTCGAGGCGAGGCTTGCAATCCGTGCCGGCAACCCCGAAAAAAGGGACTATTATCCAATATGTTAATGAATGTTAATCGTGGGTGCGCAGGGCAGAGGCGGAGAGCGCATGGATCTCCGCAAGGGAGGCCGGGCCACTTATCCACAGCCTCTTTTTGAAACTTTCGATCCTGCACATGTGTGGATGGAGTAGCCATACCATCCCCAGCCTGCGAGCGGCGCGCGCGGTGCCCACGGTTATCCCCAGGCCACTGTGGCGCTGGTCCGCAGAGTCGTGCACAGCGGAGCTCGCTTCAAGCGGCGTGCCCGCAGGGTCTTTCCCGCCCGCGGCTTTCGCGGCATTGTCGCGCAGCACCGGCTGCGCAAGGGCGGCACGCGACCCGGCGCGGCGGATCGAACACCGAGCACGGGAGGTGCAGCCATGGCCTCCGCAGGCGATTTCCATCTGCACCTCGTCTCCGACGCGACCGGCGAGACGCTGCACGCGCTGGCCCGCGCCGCGCTGGCGCCGTTTCGGCCGGAGACCGAGGTGCGCCTTCATCTCACGGTGTTCGTGCGCACGGCGCGCGACCTGGAGGTCGCACTGGCGGAGTTGCGCGCGCAGCCCGGCCCGGTCTGGTACACGGTGGTCGATCCCGCGATGCGGCGGCTGATCGACGCGGCCTGCCGCGAGCTCGGGGTCAGCCACAACAGCGTGTTGACCCCGCTGATCGATGATCTCGCCCGCCATTTCGGCCGGCCGCCAAGGCACCGTCCCGGGCTGCAGCACCAGATGGGCAGCGACTATTTCGAGCGTATCGCCGCGCTCGACTTCGCCATCGCCCATGACGACGGGGCGCTCGCCGAGCGTCTGCGCCGGGCCGACGTGGTGCTGACCGGGGTCAGCCGCACCTCGAAGACGCCGACCTGCATCTACCTGGCCTATCGCGGCGTCAAGGCGGCCAACGTGCCGCTGGTGCCCAACCGCGAGCCACCGCCCGAGCTCATGGCGGCGCTGGCCGCCGGCACGCCGGTGATCGGCCTCACCGCCAGCCCGTCGCGGCTCGCCCAGGTGCGCAGCCACCGGCTCGACAGCCTCGGCCACGCCCCGGGCGCCGACTATGCCGACCTCGAGCGCATCCGCCGCGAGGTCGCCGAGGCGCGCCTGTTCTTCCAACGCCATCGCATCCCGGTGATCGACGTCACCCGGCGCTCGATCGAGGAGACCGCGGCCGAGATCCTCGCCGAGCTGCGCAGCCGCGGCACCCCGGCGGCCGCGCGCGATGCGGCGCGCCGCGACCTGCCGGACAGCATCCGATGACCCCGCTCGTCCTCGCCAGCGCCTCGCCCACCCGCGCCGCCATGCTGCGCGCCGCCGGGGTGGAGATCGAGGTTGCCCCCGCCCGCATCGACGAGGAGGCGGTGCGCGCCGCCCTGCTCGCCGAGGCCGCGCCGCCGCGCGACATCGCCGACAAGCTCGCCGAGCTCAAGGCGCTGCGCGGCAGCCAGCGCCACCCGGGCCGGCTCGTGCTCGGCGCCGACCAGGTGCTGGTCGCGGACGCGCGCCTGCACGCCAAGCCCGCCAGCCGCGACGCGGCGCGCGAGCAGCTCCGCGCCCTGCGCGGGCGCAGCCACCGGCTCCTCTCGGCGGCGGTCGTCGCCCAGGACGGCACCCCGGTCTGGCGCCATGTCGGCACCGCCCGGCTGACCATGCGGCCGTTCAGCGATGCCTTCCTCGAGCACTATCTCGACCGGCTCGGCGATCTGGCCTTCGCCTCGGTCGGCTGCTATCAGCTCGAGGGTCTCGGCGCCCAGCTTTTCGCCCGTGTCGAGGGCGATTTCTTCTCGGTGCTCGGCCTGCCGCTGCTCGAGCTGCTCGGCTATCTGCGCGCCCGCGAGCTGCTGCCCGAATGAAGGTCCTGCCCGCATGACCAGCCCCGAGCCTGACGATCCGCGCCCCCTGCTTGCCGGCGTCATGGGCTGGCCGGTGGCGCATTCGCGCTCGCCGCTGATCTTCGCCCACTGGTTCGCGCGCCACGCCGTGCCCGGCGCCTATGTTCGCCTCGCCGTGCGCCCCGGCGACGCGGCCGAGGTGCTCCGCGCCCTGCCCAAGGCGGGCTTTCGCGGCCTCAACGTCACCATCCCGCACAAGCTCGCGGCGCTCGAGCTGGCCGACGAGGCCAGCCAGGCCGCCCGCGCCATCGGCGCCGCCAACACCCTGGTGTTCGGCCCCGACGGCCGCGTCCGCGCCGACAACACCGACGCCTTCGGCTTCCTCGAGAGCCTGCGCGAGGCCGCCCCCGCCTGGCGGCCGGACGCCGGCCTCGCGCTGGTGCTCGGCGCCGGCGGTGCCGCCCGCGCCGTGGTGCACGCGCTGCTCGGCGCCGGCCTGCCCGCGATCCGCCTCGCCAACCGCTCGCGCCCCAATGCGGACGCGCTGGCCGCGCATTTCGGCGACCGGCTCACGCCGCTGGACTGGGCCGCGCGCGACGCCGCCGTGGCCGACGCCGCCCTCATCGTCAATGCCACCAGCCTCGGCATGCGGGGCCAGCCGCCGCTCGCGCTCGGGCTCGACACCGCCGCGCCGGGCACGGTGGTCGCCGACCTCGTCTACACGCCGCTGATCACGAAGCTGCTGGCCGACGCGCGCGCCCGCGGCCTCGGCGTCGTCGACGGAATCGGCATGCTGCTGCACCAGGCGCGGCCGGGCTTTCGCGCCTGGTTCGGGCACGACCCGGCGGTCGACCCCGCGCTGCGCGGCGCCGTCCTCGAGGAGGAGCGATGATCACCGCCGGCCTCACCGGCTCGATCGGCATGGGCAAGTCCACCGCGCTCGCCATGTTCGCCGAGCTCGGCGTGCCGGTCTGGAGCGCCGACGAGGCGGTGCACCGCCTCTACGGGCCGGGCGGCACCGGCGCCGAGGCCATCCGCGCCCTACTCCCCGAGGCGGTCGGCGCCGGGGGCGTCGACCGCGCCCGCCTGCGTGCGGCGATCCTCGCCGACCCGGCGCTGCTCGAGCGCGTCGAGGCCGCCATCCACCCGCTCGTCGAGGCCGACCGGCGCGCCTTCCTCGCGCGCGCCCGCGCGTCCGGCGCGGCCCTTGCGGTGTGCGACATCCCGCTGCTCTTCGAGACCGGCGCCGAGGCCCGGCTCGACCGGGTCATCGTGGTCTCCGCCCCGGCCGCCGAGCAGCGCGCCCGCGTGCTCGCCCGCCCCGGCATGACCGGAGCGGCGCTCGACGCCATCCTCGCCCGCCAGCTGCCCGATGCCGAGAAGCGCGCCCGCGCCGACCTGGTCATCGACACCGGCGGCCCGAAAGCCGCCACCCGCGCCCAGGTCCGCCGCATCCTCGCCGAGCTGACCGGCGCCATCCGGGACCGGGAGGCCTGAGCCCCATGCGCGAGATCGTGCTCGACACCGAGACCACCGGCCTCGACCCCGCCGATGGCCACCGCATCGTCGAGATCGGCGCCATCGAGCTGGTCAACCTGCTGCCCACCGGCCGCATCTACCACCAGTTCATCAACCCCGAGCGCCCGGTCCCGCGCGAGGCCACCGCCGTGCACGGCCACACGGATGCCTTCCTCGCCGACAAGCCGGTCTTCGCGGCGATCGCCCCGGCCTTCCTCGCGTTCATCGGCGACGCCCGCCTGGTGATCCACAACGCCGCGTTCGATCTGAGGATGCTCAACGCCGAGCTCGCCCGCATCGGCGCGGCGCCGCTGGCGCATTCGCGCGCCCTCGACACGCTGGAGACGGCGCGCGCCCGCTTCCCCGGCGCGCCGGCCTCGCTCGACGCGCTGTGCCGCCGCTTCGCCATCGACAACGCGGGCCGCGAGAAGCACGGCGCGCTGCTCGATTGCGAGCTTTTGGCCGAGGTTTATCTCGAGCTGATGGGCGGCCGCCAGCGCGGCCTCGCCCTCGACGGCACGGGCTCCGGCAGCCGTCGCAGTGCCGGCGCCGGGGAGTGGCGCGCCCCGCCGCGCCCGCGCCCGCTGCCCCCCCGCCTGACCCCCGAGGAGCAGGCGGCCCACGAGGCCTTCGTCGCCGAGCTCGGCGACGAAAGCCTGTGGCGCCGCGAACCGTTCGATTGACAACCGCCGGCGCCGGCCGCATATCTGCCTGCCATGGGGCCTGCGAGTGCCCCGTGAGGCGACAGCCTAAACCTCGCGTCCTTCATGCCCACCCCCTTGGGAGGACGCATCATGCCGCCACCGAACGAGATCACCGTCCCGCAACTCGCGCGCCGCGTCGGCCTGCCGGACGCCCCCGCCACCGTCGATGTCCGCACCGACGAGGACTTCGCCGCCGACCCCCGCCTGATCCCCGCCGCCCGCCGCCGCCCCTGGGCCGCGGTCGAGGACTGGGCCCCGGCCTATGCTGGGCGCCACGTTGTCGTCACCTGCCAGTCGGGGCTCAAGCTCAGCCACGGCGCGGCTGCCTGGCTGCGCCACCTCGGGCTGAGCGCCGAGGCGCTCGAGGGCGGCCACGAGGCCTGGGTGGCCGCCGGCCAGCCGCTGGTCCGCGACGCCGCCATCCCGTCCCGTGACGGGCGCGGCCGCACGGTCTGGGTCACCCGCCAGCGGCCGAAGATCGACCGGATCGCCTGTCCTTGGCTGATCCGCCGCTTCGTCGACCCCGAGGCCGTGTTCCTCTACGTCCCGCCCCCGGAGGTCGCCGGCGTCGCCGCCCGCTTCGGCGCCACGCCCTTCGACGTCGAGGGCGTCTTCTGGAGCCACCGGGACGAGCGCTGCTCGTTCGACACCATGCTCGACGAGTTCGGCCTCGACACGCCCGCGCTGCGCCATCTGGCCGGGATCGTGCGCGGCGCCGACACCGCGCGGCTCGACCTGGCACCCCATGCGGCCGGCCTGCTCGCCGCCTCGCTCGGGCTCTCGCGCATGTACCGCGACGACCTCGCCCAGCTCGAGGCCGGCATGGGCCTCTACGACGCCTTCTACCGCTGGTGCCGCGACGCCACCGACGAGACCCACAACTGGCCCGCGGCGCAGCCGGGCTGAGGCTCGCGCCGCGGCCGCCGCATACCCGCTCGCCTCGAGCGCAACCCATCGCCGGACACCCCGCTGCCCCGGCCCCCGGGCCGGGGCCTGGTCCCGGCGGCCGACGATGGCAGGTCCCGGGGCAAGCCCGGGGCAGCGCGGTCCCGGCGGCATGAGCCGGGATCAGGGAAAGCCGGTATCACTCGGCCGCCGCCACCACCGGGGCCGCGCCGGCGATCTCCAGGATCAGCTTGCGCCGCACGGCGGCGGCGAAGCTCTCCGGCCCGTCCGCGGTAAGCACGAAGCTGCCCGGCCCGCCGATGATCGTCTTGGCGAACGCCCGCTCCAGGTCATAGCCGACCGGGCGGCCCGTCGGGCAGTCGTGGCACAGCACCGCCAGCCCGTTGATCACGATGCCCGCCGCCAGCACCTCGTCGCGGGCCGCGGCGATCGGCGGCCCGTTGAAGTTGTTGGCACTGTCGGCGGAGAAGTCGATCACCCGGCGCATGCCCTCGAACCGGTTTTGCTCGATCAGCCGCTTGGCGCCCAGCAGCGCCGCGCCGATGGCGTTCGCGCCGCGGGCCCGGCGCGGCGCCGCCAGCAGCGCCTCGGCGAAGGCCTCGGCCGCGGCGCGCCCGTCGATCACCGACCAGCCCGCCACCAGGTCCTGGCTGGACCGGTCGCCCCACTCGACATAGGCGATGGCGATGCGTCCCGTCCCGGCATGGGCGATGGCATCGAGCACCGCCGGGTCGGTGATCGCCCGCGCGTGGCCCTGGCGCTGGAAGCGGATCTCCGCGTCGTCGATCGAGCGGCTGGCATCGGCCAGCAGCACCAGCTCGAGATCGACCGTCTGCCCGTGCGCCCGGGGGACGAGTGCCTCGGCGACCAGCGCCAGCGCCGCGATCAGTGCAAGGACAAGCCGCATGGGCGACCCTCCGCCAGTCCGCTCCCCCGCCTGCCGGCATGGCGGCGGCGGGCGGGGCGGCTCAGTTGGGCTTGGGCCCCGCGGCGTCCGGTGTGCCGCGCCCGGCGCCCGCCGCCCCGTCGCTTGGCCCGGCGCCCGCCCCGGCGCCCGCCCCGTCGCCGCCCGGCTGGCTCGGCCCCTGGCCGGCGCCCGCGGCGCGTTCGGCCTGGCTCTGGCGCTGCATTTCCTCGATCTTCTGGCGATACAGCGTGGCGAAGTCGATGGTGTCGAGCATCAGCGCGGGATAGCCGCCGTCGCGCGTCACGTCCGCCACCACGCGCCGGGCGAACGGCCACAGGAGCCGCGGGCACTCGATGAACAGCAGCGGGTGGATGTGCGTCTCGGCGGCGTTCTCGATCGAGAACACGCCGCCATAGTCCAGCTCGACCAGGAAGCGGGTCCGCTCGCCCGAAATCGCCTTGGCCGTGATCTTCATGTTGAGCTGGTAGTTGCCCTCGCCGATGCCGCTGCCGTCGAGATGCACCTGCACCGCGATGTCCGGCTGGCCCTGGATCGGCGTGCCCTGGATCACCCCGACATTCTCGAACGAGAGGTCGCGCACGAAATGCGCCAGGATCTTCACCTGCGGCATCTGCTGCGGCGTGGGCGGCGATTGCGGCGTTTGCGGCGCCGCGCCGCCCGGGTCTTGGGTATCCGCCATGAACGGGCTCCTGTCAGGGGCGGGGAAGGCTCGGCAAGGCGCCTAGCAGATCGCTGCCGCGAGGGCAATCCGCGTGCCTCACCGGCGCTGCCCCCCGGAGCCGTGCCCGGGCGCTGCGTCCTCGCCGCCGTCGCGCTCCGGCTCGACCACCTCGTACTCGCCCTCCACGGTGTCCGCCGCCCCTTCCCTTGTGGCCCCGGGCTTGCCCCGGGCGACCACGGTGACGACGCGCCGCGCCAGGTAGCGGATCGCCGCCGCGCGCACCGCCGGGATCAGCAGCGCCAGCCCCACCGTGTCGGTGAAGAATCCCGGCGTCAGCAGCAGCAGCCCGGCGGCGAGGATCAGCGCCCCGTGCGCCAGGGGCGCGCTCGGGTCCTCGCCCCGGTCGATCCTGGCGCGGATCTCGCCGACCGTCGCCAGCCCCTGCGCGCGCAGCAGCATGGCGCCCGCCAGCGCGGTCAGCAGCACGATGGCCAGCGTCGGCCACAGCCCCAGCGCGCCGCCGACCTTGACGAACAGCGCGATCTCGATCAGCGGCACCAGGACCAGGGCGAGGAAGATCGGCATGGGACCTCCGGGGAGTCCGGGGACTCTGGCGGATTCGTGCGCGAGCCGCCAGGCAATCCGGGCGGACCGCCCAATGACAATTGCGCCCGGCGCATGGACTCGGGGCGGCCGGACCCTTACATAGGGCCAAGGGTGGAACGATGCCAGCGGCCCATGCCCGCCGGCGGACCGCCGGCCAGGCGCGGCACCGCGCCGGCCGGTCCGCGCCACCCGGCCGGGGACCACCCGGCCAGGGACCGGCCGGCCAGGGACCAGCCAGCACCGGGGAAGGGCGACGGCGATGAGCACACAGATGATCGAGCTACTCATACTCTTCGCGATCGCCGCCTTCGTGCTGTTCCGCCTGAAATCGGTGATCGGCACGCGCACCGGCTACGAGGCCCCGCCCGACTACCTGCGCCGCGAGCGTGGCGCGGACGGCCCCGGCCCCGGCCCGGTCGGCAATGTCGAGCCGGCCGAGGAGGCCACCGGCCTGTCCCGCCCGGTCCCCGAGCACGCGCTCGGTCCCCTCGCCCGCATGCGCGAGGCCGAGCCCGACTTCTCGCTCGCCACCTTCGTCGAGGGCGCTCGCGGCGCCTACGAGATGATCCTGATGGCCTACGAGGCGGGCGACCGCGCGACGCTGGCCGACCTGCTCGCCCCCGACGTCCTCGAGGCCTTCGAGGCCTCGATCGCCGAGCGCGAGGCGAAGGGCCTCAAGGTCGACGCCCGCTTCATCGGCGTGCGCGACATCCGCCTCGAGGCCGCCAGCTTCCACTCGGAGACGCGCGAGGCCGAGATCACCGTGCGCTTCGTCGGCGAGATGATCACCGCGGTGCGCGACCCCGAGGGCCGCATCGTCGAGGGCGACCCCAACGACGTGCGCCGGCAGACCGACATCTGGACCTTCGCGCGCCGCATGGGGGTTGACGATCCCAACTGGCTGCTCGCAGCCACGGGCGAGTGAGCGGGCGGCGCCGAGATCCCCTCACCCCGGCGGACCGCGCCCTGTGGCGCGCCGCCAACCGCGACACGGTGCCGCTGCCCCCCGACTTGCGTGGTGCCCCCGATCTGCGCGGCGCGCCCGATCCACCCGAGCCACCCGGCACGCCCGGGCCCGCCCCGCGTCCGCGCGCCGGCGGGGAGCTCGCGCCACCGCCCGAGACGGATCCGCCGCCCGCCCCGGCACGGGTCAAGCCGCGCCCCCCGCCGCGCCCCCCATCCGTGACCCTCGACCTCGCGCCCCCGG
>DATKCQ010000018.1:0-26003 GCA_035513135.1 Thermohalobaculum sp. | reverse complement strand
CCGCCGGCGCCCGGCCGCTGCACGCCACCGTCGCGGCGCTGGAGCCCGGCGCCGCGCGCCTCGCCGGCGGCGAGACGGTCGCGGCCGACCATGTGGTCGTCGCCGCCGGCGCGGGCAGCGCCGCGCTGATCGGCCTGCCCGTCACCCCGGTCCCCGGCCTGATGATCCTGACCGCCCCGGCCCGCGCCCGCATCGCCCACGTCCTCACCGCGCCCGAGCTGATGCTGCGCCCGGCGGATGGCGGCCGCATCCTCGCCGGCGCCGAGGCGGGCGGCTCGGAGATCGACCGCGCCTCGGGCGCCATCGCCGCCGCGCTGCTCGATCAGGTACGCGACATGATCGCCGAGCCCGGCCTGGCGCTCGCGCGCATCGTCATCGGCCGCCGCCCGATGCCCGCCGACGAGCACCCGCTGATCGGTCCGGTGCCCGGGCGGCCCGGCGTCTACGCCGCGGTGATGCACTCGGGCGTGACGCTCGCCCCCGGCGTGGCCGAGCTGGTCGCGGGCGAGGTTCTGGACGGCACCGGGGCGCCGCTCCTCGCCCCCTTCCGCCCCGCGCGCCTGGCCTGAACGAGGCTTCCCTCGCCCGCCGCGCCTCTGCATGATGCACCCGGATCCGCCAACCACGAGGGAGAACGCCCATGCCCCGCTTCAACCGCCTGCTGATCACCGGTGCCGCCGGCGCGCTCGGCTCCGTGCTGCGCGAGGGGCTGGTGCCGCTCGCCACCACGCTGCGCCTCACCGACCGGGCCGACCTCGGCGCGGCCAGGCCGCACGAGGAGCTGGTGCAGGCCGAGCTCTCCGACTTCGACGCGGTCATGCGCCTGGTCGAGGAGTGCGACGCCATCGTGCATTTCGGCGCCGCGCCGATGGAGAAGCCCTGGGCCGAGATCCTGAACTCCTCGATCATCGGCGGCTACAACGTCTACGAGGCCGCGCGCCGCCACGGCGTGCCGCGCATCGTCTATGCCAGCTCGATCCACGCGGTCGGCTACGTGCGCCGCGAGGAGGGTGCCGACACCCACACCGGGCACCGCCCCGACACGCTCTACGGCCTGTCGAAGTGCTTCGTCGAGGACCTCGCCAAGCTCTATTTCATGAAGTTCGGCATCGAGTCGGCGCTCCTGCGCATCAACTCGTGCTTCTCCGAGCCGGCCGACCGGCGCCACCTCGCCACCTGGCTGAGCTACCGCGATCTCGTGCAGCTCGTCAGCCGCTGCCTGCTCGCCGAGCGCCTCGGCTGGACCGCGGTCTACGGCATCTCGGCGAACCGCGAGCGCTTCTTCTCGAACGAGAAGGCGGCGCATCTGGGCTACGCGCCCGAGGACAGCGCCGAAGATTACCGCGCGGCTGTCGAGGCCAAGTGCCCGCCCGGCGACCCGCACGCCCCGGACATCGAGTTCGTCGGCGGATTCCTCTGCGCCGTGGGCCACCCCGACGACAAGACCTGAGAGCGTGGCCCGCGGCGATGCTTTGCCCGCTGTGCGACTCGGTCCGTGTGCTATGATCGGCACACTGCACCAATCGACCAGGGGAGGAATCCATGCCCACGTTCATCGTCCAGGGGCAATACTCCCGCGAAGCGATCAAGGGCTTCGTGGCGAAGCCGCACGATCGGCGGGAGGTGGTGGCGAAGGTCCTCGAGGCCTGCGGCGCCACGCTCAAGGAGTTCTACGTCACCAGCGGCGAGAACGATTTCCTGATCATCCTCGAGGCCCCCGACCAGGAGTCCGCGGTGTCGGCCGGTCTGACCGCTGCCGCGGCGGGCGGTATCGCGCACGCCTCGACGCAGCGGGCCTGGACCGGCGCGGAGTTCAGGAAGATGTGCGAGAAAGCAGCGGCGGCGGCCCCGTCCTACAAGCTGCCCGGCACCTGACATCGCGCGCGCGTGCCGGAATGGGCTGGCGCCGCGCACGGTCCGAGCAGCAAGCGTGATGTGACAGTGGCGCGCCATCGGGGGTATACTGGGCTTGCCTGATGGCTTTCGGTCGGGTCGCGCCGGGAACCCCGGCGCGGCGGACCCAACGCCCGGGAGGCGAGCGATGCCGACAGACACCAGCGCGTCCGAACAGCTCCGCCGGGTCGATTCGATCGAGATCCGCCGGATCAGCACCGACGACCTGCGCGAGGCGCTGAAGCACGGCCTCGACGACTTCTGGACGCGCCCCAGCCACTACATCTTCCTGGTGCTGATCTACCCGGTGCTCGGCATCGCCCTGTCGCGGCTGGTGTTCGGCTACAACATGATCCCGTTGCTGTTCCCGCTGGCGGTCGGCTTCGCCTTCGTCGGGCCGATCGCGGCGCTCGGCGTCTACGAGATCAGCCGGCGCATCGAGCGGGGCGAGACGCCGACGCTGGCCGACGCCTTCGAGGTGCTGCGCTCGCCGCAGATCGGGCCGATCCTGCGGGTCGGCGGCGCGCTGCTCGCGCTGTTCACCACCTGGCTGGTCGCGGCCTGGGCGATCTACTGGATCACGCTCGGCCCCGAGCCGCCCCGCACCGTCGGCGCGTTCATCATGGCGGTGCTGACCACCGGGCCGGGCTGGGCGATGATCGTCGTCGGCAACCTGGTGGGCCTGGGCTTCGCCGTGGTGGCGCTGGCGGTGAGCGTGTTCTCGCTGCCGATGCTGATGGACGGCGAGAAGAACGCGCTGGTCGCCGTGCTCGCCTCGGTCCGGGCGGTGCAGAAGAACCCGGGGCCGATGGCGATGTGGGGCATGATCGTCGCGGTGATGCTGGCGCTCGGCTCGCTGCCGGTGTTCGCCGGGCTGATCTTCGTGTTCCCGATCCTCGGCCACGCCACCTGGCATCTCTACCGGCGCACGATCAGTCGATAGCAGGCGCCCGGACATGCGCGCGGCCGCGCCCGCGGGCGCGGCCGGTGCGCGTGCGGTCCGCCCGGCCCTGCTCAGCCCTGGCGGGCCTTGTAGCGGCGCTGGGTCTTGTTGATCACGTACATGCGGCCCTTGCGGCGCACCAGGCGACAGTCGCGGTGGCGCGCCTTGAGCGATCGCAGCGAGTTCCTGACCTTCATGGCTCCGTTCCTTGCTGTCTGCCGCGCACCGCCCGGTGAGGCCCGGTGAGGCCCGGTGAGGCTGCCGGCGCCGGAGGCGTCCATATAGCGGTGCCGCCCGGCCCTTGCAAGGCCGCGGCGGCCGGGCAAGCGGCGCTCAGCCGAGCGCCGCCCTGGCCTTCTCGACGATGGCGGCGAAGGCCTGCGGCTCGCGCACCGCGAGATCGGCCAGCACCTTGCGGTCGACGTCGATGCCGGCCCTGGAGAGGCCGTTGATGAAGCGCGAATAGGTCAGCGCGCCGTCATGCTCGCGCACCGCGGCGTTGATGCGCTGGATCCACAGGGCGCGGAAGGTGCGCTTGCGCGTCTTGCGGTCGCGGGTCTGGTACTGCATCGCCTTCTCCACCGCCTGCTTGGCGGTGCGGAAGGTGCGCGAGCGGGCGCCGTAATACCCCTTGGCCTTGCTGAGGACCTTGCGGTGGCGGGCGTGGGCGGCGGGGCCGCCCTTGACTCGGGACATGCGTGCCTCCGCTCAGCGGCTGTAGGGCAGGAACTGGCGGACGATCCTCTCGTCCGCCGGCGACAGCACCGACATGCCGCGGGCGTTGCGGATGAACTTCTTCGTCCGCTTGATCATGCCGTGGCGCTTGCCGGCCTGCGCGCACGTGATCCGCCCGGTGGCGGTGACCTTGAAGCGCTTCTTGGCGCCCGACTTGGTCTTCATCTTGGGCATTTTCGACTCCTCGCATGGCAGCGGATCGCGGCGGATCGCTGGGGATCGGTTCGGGGACGAAGCGGCAGCCCTTCTTGGCCGGACGTCCCGTGTGGCGAGCGCGGCTTATAGACGCCGCGACCGGGGAAGGCAAGCACCGCCGCGCCGCCGCGCGGCTTGCCCGCAGGCGCCGGGGCGCACACCTACAGGTAGAGTAATCGTCAATGGGATTCTACGTTTCAGTTGAATCGAAAAGGAAGATTCAGGGAACATCTGAATAAACATCCATCAATCCGACCTTTTTTGTGCAAGTCCACGTCGCATTCTTGCCAAGTTTCGTTATGCTGAGGGTGTGGGATGGAACGATTCGGGAGCAAGGCTGTGCTGTCGCAGAATGGATACGCATGTCCGGGAGCGAGGCGTTCGGCCCGGAACCCGGCCCGGAACCCGGCGCGGAACTCGTCCCGGGGCCTGGTCCGGGGTTTTCTGGATGACGAGCACGGCTCGGCGACGATCGAGTTCGTGCTCTGGGTCCCGGTCTTCGCCGTCATCCTGGTGGCGGCGATCGACGCCACCATCCTCTATTTGCACCATACCGAGATGTGGAACGTCTCGCGCGACGTGGCGCGCCGGGTCGCCGTCGGCGACATCACCGAGGACCAGGCCGCCGAGGTGGTCGAGCAGGAGCTCTTCCTCTACAGCAGCGCCTATTTCGTCGGGACCTCGGATCCGAAGGATCTCGACGTGCAGATCATGATCCAGACCCAGGTCGCCGACGCCTCGGTGTTCGGCTTCTTCGAGCCGATCCTCGACAAGTATCTCACGGCGCTCGTCACCATGCGGCGCGAGCCGATCTGAGGCCATGCAGGACCGGGACGCTGGACCGGGGGAGGCAGCGAGATGCGCATCACGCAACTGACCGCACTGGCCCGCGACGAGGCGGGCGGCGGCACCATCATGGGGCTGTTCTGGTTCATGCTGCTGGTGGCGGTGGCCGGCCTCGCCGTCGACACCACCGATGGCCTGCGCAACCGCACCATGCTGCAGGCCACGGCGGACGCGGCCTCGCTGGCGGCGGCGATCGACCTGCCCAACCAGGTCACTGCGGTCAATACCGCCACCGCCTATGCCGAAGACAACATGAAGACCGGGCTGCATGGCATCGTGCTGGACCCGTCCGACGTGCATGTCGGCAAGTGGGACAAGGCGACCATGAGCCTCGACACCGCCTCGGCCACGCCCGACGCGGTGATGGTCACGGTCTGGCGCGGCGACCCCAACGCCAACCCGGTGCCGGTGCAGTTCCTGCGCATCATCGGGCTTCAGGCCTGGAACGTGCGTGCGCAGGCGATCGCGCAAAGATACATCCCCGAATGCCTGCGCGAGGGGCTGATCTCGCGCAAGATGGTCGACATGTCGTCGAACAACTACTTCACCAACGAGATCTGCATCCACGGCCAGCAGGGCGTGGACATCCAGAGCAACAACACCTTCGACCCCGGCGTCATCGTCAGCATGTACGACCTCGACACGCTCCAGATCCCGGCGAGCGGCTTCGACACCAACCCAGGTCTTCACGAGGCGCTGCGCGAGCAGGGCCTCGACGCGCGCATGGTCGACCACATCGACGATATCATCCAGGGCGTGCTCGACCGCGATCCGGCGGTGACGCCGTCCTATATCGACCTGGAGATGGACGTCATCGAAACCCAGCCGAACTTCAACTTCGACCGTATGGAGCCGCACCGGATCTACTATGTCGGCTGCAAGCCCAACCAGAACCTGGTGATCCCGGCCAACAGCGTGATCCAGCACGTGGCGCTGATCGCCGACTGCCAGATCACCATCGGCGCGCATGCCACGATCATGAACTCCTTCATCGCCTCGCGCTCGGGCGGCAAGACCGACAACGGCACGCTCAACCGCGGCGACGCCAACATCGCCACGGCCGCCGGCGTGCAGCTCGGCGTGCCGGACAACTGCGCGCCGGGCGGCGGCGTGCAGCTCTTCTCGAACGCCACCATCGGCACCTCGTCGAGCACCAAGATCGACGGCGTGCAGATGGTCGCCACCGGCGAGATCGCGCTCGGCGCCGAGACCGAGGGCATCAACGGCATCTCGGCCCAGGCCGGCGGCAACATCGACATGACCTCGAACAACATGTTCGGGCTGTGCCAGGGCGGCGTGCCCGGCCTGTTCACCGCCTGGTATTATCGCCTCGTCCTGTGAAGCCCGCCCGGCCGGGTGGCACGCCCGGCCGGCGCCACACCCCCTTTCCGCGCAGCCCCGACCGTGCCGGCCCCGCCGCCGGCCGGCGTTCCTCGCCATTCGCAAGAATAAATTAGTAAAAAATTCCCGTCACGGTAGAAAAATTTTACATAGAGACGGTTCATTTGTCGAGGCATTGATCCTGTGTTAGCATTAGATCGTGCTGTTGTCGCGTACGACTCCGCGTTCGACTCAGTGAGATCCCCTCACATTCAGGCAGACCAACAAGGGAGGTTGGGCCATGCGTAACGCAGGTCTCTCCCGCTTCATGGCGGACGAGCGGGGCGGCGGAACGATCATGGGCCTGTTCTGGTTCATGGTGCTGCTGGCTGCGGCCGGCCTGGCCGTGGACAGCACCGACGGGCTGCGCAACAAGACCATGCTGCAGGCCACGGCGGATGCGGCGGCGCTCGCCGCCGCCATCGACCTGCCCAACGAGACCCAGGTGGTCGACACTGCGGTCACCTATGCCACGAGCAACATGGTCACCGGCCATTACGGCTCGGTGCTCAACCCCGGCGACGTCACGATCGGCACCTGGGACCACGCCACGCGCACCTTCATCGCCAACGCGGCGCTGCCCGACGCGGTGCACGTCCTGGTGCGGCGCGCCACCGCGAACGACAACGCCGTGCCGGTCAACTTCCTGCGCATCATCGGCTTCGACAGTTGGGACGTGCAGGCGCAGTCGATCGCGCAGCGTTTCATCCCGCCCTGCCTTCGTGACGGCCTGATCTCGCGCCAGATCGTCGACATCTCGTCGAACAACGACTTCGTCAAGGAGATCTGCGTGCACGGCGAGCAGGGCGTGGACATGCAGAACGGCAACTACTTCGAGCTCGGCACCACGGTCAGCATGCCCGATCTCGACATGCTGGTGATCCCCAATAACGGGATGACCAGCAACCCCGGCCTGCCCGATGCGCTGCGCGAGAACTACCTCGACCCGCGCATGGTCAACCACATCGACGAGATCATGCTTGCGATGCTCGGACAGAGCCAGGTGATGGCGCAGGCTGCGGTCCTGCCCAACTACATCAATCCCGACCTGCCGGTGCTCGAGGTCGACGCGTCCTTCAATCTGTCGAACGCCGAGGAGGGGCGCATCTACCACGTCGGCTGCGAGCCGAGCCAGCAGGTCAAGTTCTCCGCGAAGTCGACGCTCACCAATGTGGTGATCATCGCCGACTGCATCATCCACCTGCCCGCCGATATTTCGCTGGCCGACGTGGTGCTCGGCTCGCGCTCGGGCGGCAACGGCGACGTCAACAACGAGAACATCACCATGGCCGCCAATGTGAACCTCGGCGCCCCGGACGGCTGCGCCGAGGGCGGCGGCGTGACGCTGCTGTCGAACGCCAGCATCAAGACGGCGGCGTCGACCTCGATCAACGGCGTGCAGATGGTCGCCAAGGGCTATATCGAGCTGACCGCCCGCAACAAGGGGATCAACGGCATCTCGGCCCAGGCGGGCGGCGACATCACCATGACCGCGAACAACATCATGGGGCTGTGCTCGGGCGGCGCGCCGAACCTGTTCACGGTGCCCTACTACCGGCTGGTGCTCTGAGCCGGATCGCACGGGCGGGCGGCGCGTGCCCGCCCGGCCCGCCGAGTGCGGCGGCCGGGCGAATCACCTTGAAATTCCTGGTCGGCACTGCCCTGCGTCTGCGCGTTGACTTGTGGAATTACACGTCTTGGTAGTACACAACAGTATTGCTTGCAATTTAGAGGCGTATTGTATAAAATATTAAGTTCAGATTTCTGACAGTTTTTACTTGAAATCGATACTATAAGCACTTATAATGTGAGAACTTTTGGCCTAATACACGACAATGATTTAAAATAGCAACTTAATTTTGAGCAAGTTTTTGCCGCAGTTCACGCCGAGGTTAACCCCGTTGCGTAAGTTTTGTGAGGGTGGTGTGATGTTCAAGCTGCGTGTGTGCGCTTTCCTGTCCGACGAGCAGGGCGGGGGGACTCTGTGGGGCCTCTTCTGGTTCATGATCCTGCTCAGCATAGCCGGCGTCTCGGTGGACGGCACCGATGCGTTCCGCAATGACACGATGTTGCAGGCGACGGCCGACGCCGCGGCGCTGGCCGCGGTGATCGATCTGCCTCGCGCCGACTCGGCGGTCGCCTCGGCCGTCGAATACGCCGGGAAGAACATGCCGCCGGAGGTCTACGGCGACGTGCTGTTGGCCGAGGATGTCGACATCGGCATCTGGGATGCGGAGAATCGCACGTTCATACGCGACGTGCCGATCCCCGACGCGGTGCACGTCCGCGTCCGCATGGACCACGCGCGTGGCAACGCGGTGGTCGCCAGCTTCCTGCGTATCGTCGGCTTCAAGGCCTGGGAGCTCGAGGCCCACGCCATCGCCCAGAAGTTCACCCCGCAGTGCTACACCGACGGGCTGGTGGCGCGCGGCTACGTCGATACGTCGAGCAACAACCAATACTACAACGAGTTCTGCATCCACGGCCAGCAAGGCGTGTATCTGCAGAACGGCAGCTTCTTCGAGCTCGGCACCAGCGTCTCCATGCCCGACCTTTCGCTGCTGACGATTCCGACGGACGGGCTGACCAGCAACCCCGGCCTCGAGGACGCGCTGCGCGAGGGCAGCCTAGACCCGCGCATGGTCGACCGCGTTCCGGAGATCATGGACATGTATCTCGACCCGACCTCGCCGATCCAGCCGATCTGGATCGACCAGTCGAAGCCGGTCATCGAGGTCGATTGCAACTTCAACTTCGGAGATCACGAGACGAAGCGCATCTACCATGTGATCTGCCCCGCCAACAAGCAGGTCCAGATCCCCGCCAACTCGTATATCCGCGAGACGCTGGTGATCGCCGAGAGCCAGATCAAGATCCCCTCGGGCGCGACGCTCGAGGACGTGATCCTGGCCTCGCGCGCCACCACGAGCAACGACGGCGCCAACATCCACTTCTCGTCGAGCGTCAAGCTCGGCCGCGCCGACGACTGCGCCGATGGTGGCGGGGTGCAGATCTTCAGCACCCAGAACCTGTTCATCTCGTCCTCGATCACCTTCAACGGCGTGCAGTTGGTCTCGGCCAAGAACGTCGATCTCGGCGCCAGCGACGCGGGTGTGAAGGGCCTCGCCGTGCAGGCGGGCGGCAATATCAAGCTCAGCAGCAACAACGCGTTCGGCCTGTGCAACGGCGACGATCCGCTGCTGCTGACCAACCAGCACTACCGGCTCGTGAACTAGGTCGCGCTCCACCGCCTGCGAACCCCAGGCAACCCGGGCTGGCAACTTGCGACCCCTCCACGCGTGCCTTTCGGCCCCTTGCTCCCGCCCGGACACTCGGCTCCCCGGGCGGGAGCGCACGTCTTCCCAGCGCTGGCGCGCGTCCACGCGCGCGGCGCGCCGCCGCGGGCCATTATCGCCGCGTGGCACCCGCCCGCCGGGCGGCGGCGCGCCCCCGGCCGCCGAAGCGGGCGCGCAGCGCCTCGAGCCCGATCCGGTAGAAGCCCTCGACGATGTCGTCGACCGCCGGGTCGCCCGGCTCGAACACCGCCGACCAGAAGACGTGGCAGCCGTCGTCCTCGGCAACGCAGCTCAGCGTCGCCCGGTGGTCGCTGAGCGGCAGCGTGCCCTCGACGATCTCGTAGCTGTAGTGCAGGTCTCCGGTCTCGCTCAGCCGCTCGAGCACCAGCGCCCCGTCGGCGAGGCGCAGGTGACGGTGGGTGTCGCCGTCGATCTCGACCAGCTCGGCCGAGACGATCTCGGGGTGCCACCGGGCGATGCCGGCGAAGTCGCCGATCGCCGCCCAGACCGCCTCGGGCGGGTGCGGCAGCGAGACCCAGAGCTGGAGGCGGTTGCGGCTCGGCTCGGTCATGCGCTCTTCTCCCTCGTGTCCGCGTCCTGCCCGGACAACTACTCGGCACCCGTTCGACACCTACTCGGTGCCGGCGTCGTAGATCAGCCGCTCGTCCATCGGCGCGACGCGCAGGATGTTGGTGGTGCCCGGCACGTTGAACGGCACGCCCGCCGTGACGATGATGTTGTCGCCGTCGCTGGCGAAGCCGTCGGCGCGGGCGGTGCGCACCGCCTCGAGCACCGCGTGCTTGAAGCGGTCGACCGGCTGGCCGACCACGCAGTGCAGCCCCCAGGCCAGGCTCAGCCGCCGTGCCGTCCCGGGCACCGGGGTCAGCGCCAGGATCGGCACGCCGGGCCGCTCGCGCGAGGCCAGCAGCGCCGTGGTGCCCGAATGGGTGAAGCAGCAGATGGCGCTGATCCGCGTTGCCTCGGCCACCTGGCGCGCCGCCGCGGTGATCGCGTCGGCCACGGTGCGCCGCTCGAGCGGCGGGCCGCCGTGCAGCCCCTCGCGATAGCTCTCCTCGCGCTCGATGGTGCGCGCGATGGTGTCCATCACGGTGACCGCCTCGACCGGGTACTCGCCGGTCGCCGATTCGGCCGACAGCATCACCGCGTCCGCCCCCTCGTAGATGGCGGTGGCGACGTCGGACACCTCGGCCCGGGTCGGCACCGGCGCGACGATCATGCTCTCGAGCATCTGGGTGGCGACGATCACCGGCTTGCCCGCCGCCCGGCAGGCGCGGATCAGGCGCTTCTGGATCGCCGGGATCTCGGCCAGCGGCAGCTCGACCCCCAGATCGCCGCGCGCCACCATGACGCCGTCGACCAGGGCCGCGATCTCGTCGAAGCGCTGCACGCAGGCGGGCTTCTCGACCTTGACCATCACCGCGACCGGCCGGTCGCCGATCAGCGCGCGCGCCTCGGTGATGTCCTCGGGGCGCTGCACGAAGCTGAGCGCCAGCCAGTCGACGCCGAGCTCCAGCACGAACTCCAGATCGCGCCGGTCCTTCTCGGTCAGCGGCGCCAGCGGCAGCACCACGTCGGGGACGTTGACGCCCTTGTTGTCCGAGATCTCGCCGCCGACCTGCACCTCGGTATCGGCGCCGCGGGCGTCGCTCGCCGTCACCGTGGCGCGGATCTTGCCGTCGTCGACCAGCAGCGTCGCGCCCGGCGTCAGCGCCCGGAAGATCTCCGGATGCGGCAGCTGCACGCGCGACCCGTCGCCCGGCGTGTCGTCGAGGTCGAAGCGGAACTTCTGGCCGGCGCCGAGCGTCTCGCGGCCTTGGGCAAAGCTTCCCACCCTGAGCTTCGGCCCCTGCAGGTCGGCGAGGATGCCGATCGGGCGCCCGGCCTCCTGCTCGATCCCGCGGATCTGGCGGTGGCGCTCGGCGATGTCCGCGTGGCTGCCGTGGCTCATGTTGAGGCGGAACACGTCCACCCCGGCCTCGAACAGCTGCCTCAGCATCTCGCGCGACGCCGAGGCCGGGCCGACGGTGGCGACGATCTTCACGTTCCGCTTGCGGTGCATGGCAACTACCCTGCCTCGCCCAGGGATGCCGGGCGGGCGCGATCATTGCCGCCGATCGCGAGAGTTGCAAGCGTGCCGGGGGTCATATTGTTGCGAGCTTGTCGGGCGCGGCGAACTGCGCTTAGGTCACGCCCGCCGGCGGATTCGCGCCCCTCACGCCCCGAATCGGACCATGAGCAGGTTTCAGCCAGTCGAACGCATCTCTCCGGGCAGCGGCAATCCGGCGCTGACCCGGCTGGTGCTGGTGTGCGACCACGCGCGCAACGCCGTGCCGCCCGAGATCGGCGATCTCGGGCTGCCGGCCGCGGAGATGGCCCGCCACATCGCCTACGACGTGGGCGCGCGCGGCGTCACGCTGGGGCTGGCGGCGCGGCTCGGCGCCGGCGCCGTGCTCTCGACCTGGTCGCGCCTGGTGATCGATCCGAACCGCGGCGAGGACGACCCGACGCTGGTGATGCGCGTGTACGACGGCACCCTGGTGCCGGGCAACCGCCATGTGGACGCCGCCGAGATCGAGCGGCGCAAGGCCGCCTATCACCGGCCCTACCACGGCGCGATCCGCGCCGCGCTCGACGAGCTGGCGGCGGCGGGGCAGGCGCCGGTGCTGGTCTCGATCCATTCCTTCACGCCGCAGTTCCGCGGCCGCCCCTGGCGCCCCTGGCATGTGGGCGTGCTGTGGGACCGCGACCCGCGGCTGGTGCGCCCGCTGCTCGGCCGGCTGCGCGCCGAGCCGGACCTGGTGGTCGGCGACAACGAGCCCTATACCGGCGAGCTGGTGGGCGACTGCATGTGGACGCACGGCACCAGCCGGGGCATCCCGCACGCGCTGATCGAGATCCGCAACGACCTGATCGAGAGCCCCGAGGGGCAGGCCGAGTGGGCGGCGCGCCTCGCCCCGATGATCCGCGCGGCGCTCGACGACATGGCCGCCGGTTGCAGCGGACCGCGCGCGCCCCATATCGGTCGGGAAACCCGATGAGGAGGAGCCGATGCCCGAGCTGGACACCCCCGAGCTGGACACAACCGAGGTCGAGGCCGCCATCTATCGCCGCCTGCGCGACCACCTGCGCCAGCGCACCGACGTGCAGAACATCGACCTGATGAACCTCGCCGGCTTCTGCCGCAACTGCCTGAGCAACTGGTACCAGGAGGCCGCCGCCGAGCAGGGGGTCGAGCTCAGCAAGGAGGCGGCGCGCGAGATCGTCTACGACATGCCCTATGACGATTGGCGCGCCAGGTACCAGGCCGAGGCGACGCCCGAGCAGAAGGCGGCCTTCGCCGGGAGCCACACGGACCACTGAGCGCCTGCGCACCGGTCGGGCGGGGTGCGGCGGGGGCAAAAAGGCGCCCCTCCCGTTGTTGGAAGGGGCGCCGGGGGAAGGAGCGCCGGATTGGCGGGCCCGCGAGGGCCGCTCAGGCGGCCTTCACGTCGATGCGGCGCACCTTGGCCCTGGCCTCCGCCGACTGCGGCAGCTTCACGGTCAGCACGCCGTTCCTGAACACGGCCTCGGCCTTCTCGCTGTCGACGCCCGGCGGCAGCGGGATCGCCCGGTGGAAGGCGCCGTAGGCCCGCTCGGCGAGGTACCAGCCCTTGCGCGAGTCCTCGCGCGCGACCTTCTTCTCGCCCTTCACCGTCAGCAGGTCGTCGGTCAGCGTGACCTCGACGTCCTTCTGCTCGAGGCCGGGCAGCTCGATTGTGACCTCGACGCCGTCGCCGGTCTCCACCACATCGGCCCGTGGCGTCGTGCCGTTCCAGGGAAATCCGACACCGGGAAAGCCGATGCCGCCGGAGCCGGCCATCGGGTAGGGCGTGCTGCCGACCGACGGCGCCTGCCGGTCGAAGCGGCTCCAGAAGCTCTCGAAGACGCGGTTCATCTCGTCTTGCAACTGCACGAGCGGGTTCGTGCCGCCGTCCTTCGCATCGGGCGCCTTGCCGCCGCGCGCCCACGGGATCAGATCCTTGACCTGCATCGTCTCACCTCCTTGTCTGCCGGCGAAGGCCGCTTCTGCCGCGGCCTCCGCCACGCGTTCGCGCATGCGCCTGGTCGCCGCCGCCTCAGGCGGCCTTGACCTCGATGCGCTTGGGCTTCGCGGGCTCGACCTTGGGCAGCTCGAGCATCAGCACGCCGCTCACCACGGCGGCCTTGATGCCTGCCTCGTCGATCTCGTCGGAGAGCGAGAAGACGCGCTCGTAGTCGCCCTCCCGGTACTCGGCATAGGCGAGGCGGTAGCCCTCGGGCTGCCGCGCCTGGCGGCGGCCGCGGATGGTGAGCACCCGCTTCTCGAGCGTGATGTCCACGTCGTCCGTGCCGACGCCCGGCATGTCGACCGCGATCACCACGCCGTTCTCCGTCTCGCAGATGTCGGTCCACGGACGGTAGACGGGGCGGCCGCGGGTGGTCTGCCCGGCCATGGCGACCTCACCGTCGCCCTGGGTCCTGTGCACCATGTCCTGGGTCATGATCGCACCTCCTTTCCTCGTGTCCGGTCAGGCCGACTTGACCTCGATCCGGCGCGGACGGTCCTCCTCGGGGCGGCTCAGCTCGATCTCGAGCACGCCGTTCACGAAGCGCGCATTCACCTTCTCGGCATCGACGCGGAACGGCAGCCCGATGGAGCGCGCGAACCTGCCGAAGGGCCGCTCGCGCAGATGCCACACGGCCTTCTCGCCGACCTCGGGGGACGAGCGCTGGCCGGAGATGGTCAGCGTGTCGTCCTTGACCGAGATGTCGATGTCCTCGGCCTTGAAGCCGGGCAGCTCGGCGGTCAGCGCGATCGAGTGCTCGCCCTGCCACATGTTCACCGCCGGGAAGCCGGCGGGCGCATGGCCCGGCGCGGACCCCGTGGTCAGGGGCGCGAAGCCGCGGTCGATCTCGTCGTGCAGACGGCGCAGCGCCGCGAACGGATCACGGAAGAACGGATCGCGTGCGAACGCACTGGTGGGGTAGAGCAACATCTTCACCTCCCATGGTTGCGACTCATCCAAGCTCGCACGGGCGGGCCTCCGGCGCTCGCCGCAAGGCGCGGCCCGGGAACGCCGCAAGGGAGGCGAAAGAGGCGGATGCGGCCTGGCCGCGGCACTGCGCGACCGGGCGGGAGCCTGCGCTCCCCTGGAAACGACTGGCGTCGGCCCCCGAACGGCGGGCCGCCGCTGATCTGCTTCACCAGCCGGATCAGCCATTTCACCTGCGGAACCCTCGGCGGCGTTCCGCCCGATCAGATAGGAAACGGGGTGGCCGCCGTTCAAGAGGGGCGCGGCTGGCCCGGGCGAAAATTTTCTCCAGCACGTTGAGTCACCGCGATTTCCGAGCCGCAAAGTGTGTCCACTTTGCTCGAAATCGCTCTGGGCCCGGCCGCGCCCGCGGGCGCTTCACATGTTCGGATAGTTCGGCCCGTCGCCGCCCTGCGGCGTGACCCAGGTGATGTTCTCGCTCGGGTCCTTGATGTCGCAGGTCTTGCAGTGCACGCAGTTCTGGAAGTTGATCTGGAAGCGCGGGTTCCGGCCGTCGTCGTCGCGCACCACCTCGTAGACCCCGACGGGGCAGTAGCGTTGCGCCGGCTCGGCGTAGTTCGGCAGGTTCTCCTGGATCGGGATCTCGGGGTCCTTCAGCCGCAGGTGGCAGGGCTGGTGCTCCGCGTGGTTGGTGAACGAGTAGGCGACGTTGGTCAGCCGGTCGAAGCTCAGCACCCCGTCGGGCCTGGGATACTCGATCGCCGGGTGGTCGCGCGCCAGCCCGGTCGCGGCCGGGTCCGACTTGCCGTGGCGGAGCGTGCCGAGCGGGTTGAACCTCATGAGGCTCGCGCACCACATGTCGAAGCCGCCAAGCACCAGCGAGGCGAGCATCCCCCAGCGCGACCAGAGCGGCTTGACGTTGCGCACCGGCTTGAGGTCGGCGGCGATCGGGCCCGAGCGCACCGCCTCCTCGTAGGCGCTCAGCTCGTCCGAGCCGCGGCCGGCCTGGATTGCTTCCCAGGCCGCCTCCGCCGCGGCGATGCCCGAGAGCATGGCGTTGTGGTTGCCCTTGATGCGCGGCACGTTGAGCATGCCCGCCGAATCGCCGAGCAGCGCCGCGCCGGGCACCACCAGCTTCGGCATCGACTGCCAGCCGCCCTCGGTGATCGCCCGCGCGCCGTAGGCGATGCGCTCGCCGCCCGTCAGCAGCTCGGCGACCAGCGGGTGGTGCTTGAAGCGCTGGAACTCCATGTAGGGGTAGAGGTGCGGGTTGGCGTAGTTCAGGTGCACCACGAAGCCCACATAGACCAGGTTCTCGCCGAAATGGTAGATGAACGAGCCGCCCCCGGCGTTGCGCCCGAGCGGCCAGCCCATGGTGTGGACCACCCGGCCCGGGCGGTGGTTCTCGGGCTTGACCTCCCACAGCTCCTTCATGCCGAGGCCGTATTTCTGCACGTCGGCGTCGGCGTCGAGGCGGTGGCGGGCGATCAGCTGCTTCGACAGCGAGCCGCGCACGCCTTCGGCCAGGAACACGTACTTGCCGTGCAGCTCCATGCCCGGCTCGTAGTTCGGGCCGGGGGTGCCGTCGGGGTTGCGGCCGAACTCGCCGGCGACCACGCCCTTCACCTCGCCGGCCTCGCCGTGCACCAGCTCGGAGCAGGCCATGCCGGGGAAGACCTCGACGCCCAGCGCCTCGGCCTGCTCGGCCAGCCAGCGGCAGACATTGCCCATCGAGACGATGTAGGTGCCGTGGTTGTTCATCAGCGGCGGCATCAGGAAGTTCGGCAGGCGCAGCTGGCCGTGCTCGCCGAGCACGTAGAAGCGGTCCTCGCTGACGGCGGTGTCGATCGGCGCGCCCTTGTCGCGCCACTGTGGGATCAGCGCGTCGAGGCCCGCGGTGTCGAGCACCGCGCCCGAGAGGATGTGCGCGCCGACCTCCGAGCCCTTCTCGAGCACGACGACCGAGACATCGTCGCCGCCGAGCTGCTTGAGCCGGATCGCCGCGCAAAGCCCCGCCGGGCCGGCGCCGACGATCACCACGTCGTAGTCCATCGACTCGCGCTCGACCGCCTCGCCTTCGACCGCCGCTTCCTCGACCGCCTCTTGCCCGACCTCGGCCATGACCCGCTCCTCCCCTGCGCCGGGGGTGCGTGCGCCCCGGCGGATTGCCGCCTTTGCCCGAGCGTAGCGCGCGCCTTCGACAAGCGTCAACGCGAACGCGACACGCGGGCCCCGGCTCGGGCGGCGGCTCGGGCGGCGGATCGGGCGGCGGATCGGGCAGCGAGGACAGGTGACGGCGGCGGCGGGGCCGGCTAGAGCCGTTGCGGTGGTTCCCGAACCACCGCAATGGCCCTAGCACGTTGAGTCACCGCGATTTCCGAGCCGCAAAGTGATTCCACTTTGCTCGAAATCGCTCTAGTCTGCGTGCATGACGCAGGCGACGCAGACGCAGCAGGCGCTGCTCGAGGCGCTGGCCTTCCAGCTCGAGCTCGGCGCCGACGAGGCGATCGGCGAGGCGCCGCGCGACCGTTTCGAAGAAACCCCGCCGCGCCGCGGCGCCGATCCGGCCGCGCCGCCGGCCGTTCCCGCCCGGCCACCGGCCGAGGCGTGGCAGAGCGCGCTGGCGCTCGCCCGCGCGGCGGCGACGCTCGACGAGCTGGCCGAGGCGATGCGCCGCTTCGAGGGCTCGGAGCTGCGGCTCGGCGCGCGCAACCTGGTGTTCGCCGACGGGCTGCCGGGCGCCCGGGTGATGGTGATCGGCGAGGCGCCCGGCGGTGAGGAGGACCGCACCGGCAAGCCGTTCGTCGGCCGCGCCGGCCAGCTTCTCGACCGCATGCTGGCGGCGATCGGGCTGGCGCGCACGGCGCCCGCCCCCGAGGACGCGGTCTACATCACCAACATCCTGCCCTGGCGCCCGCCGGGCAACCGCACCCCGAGCGAGGCGGAGGTGCTGAGCTTCCTGCCCTTCGTGCTGCGCCATGTCGAGCTGGCCGGCCCGGACTTCATCCTCGCCCTGGGCGGCACCTCGGCCAAGGCGCTGCTCGGCACGGCCACCGGCATCAAGCGGCTGCGCGGGCGCTGGGTGCGCCACGAGGCCAGCGCGCTGCCGCTGCTGCCGAGTTTCCACCCGGCCTACCTGCTGCGCGCACCCGCCGACAAGCGGCTGGCCTGGCGCGATCTTCTGAGCCTGCGCGCCGCGCTCGACGGCGAGGCGCCGGATGTCTGAGGGGACCATGGCCCGCATTCTCGCCTTCTCCGACATGCACGGCTCGCGCCGCTGCGCCGCCGAGATCGTCGCCGCGGCGGGGGACGCCGACCTGGTGATCGGCGCGGGCGACTTCTGCGTCATGCGCCAGGGGCTCGCCGACGCCATGGCGCTGCTCGCGCCCATCGGGGCGAAGGCCGTCTACGTGCCCGGCAACGCCGAGAGCGCCGGGGAGCTGCGCGCCGCCACCGGCGCCACCGTGCTGCACGGCGCCGGGGCCGAGCGCGCCGGCCTGCGCGTCTTCGGCCTCGGCTACGGCGTGCCGACCACGCCCTTCGGCGCCTGGTCGTGCGATTTGAGCGAGGCCGAGGCCGAGGCGCTGCTCGCGGGCATGGAGGAGGCCGACATCCTGGTCTCGCACGCGCCGCCCGAGGGCGTGGCGGACCGCACCTCGGCGGGCGTCTCGGTCGGCTCGAGCGCGGTGCGCGCCGCCATCGAGCGGGTGCAGCCGGTGCTGTGCCTGTGCGGGCACATCCACGATTCCTGGGGGCAGTGGGGCCGCATCGGGCGCACGCTGGTGCACAATCTCGGCCCCCGCCCCAACCGGTTCGAGGTCTGAGCCATGCGCCGCATCGACGCGAGCCGCGCCTTCGTGCCCGTCAACATCGCCGTGCTGACCGTCTCGGACACCCGGCACGCCGGGGACGACCGCTCGGGCGACACGCTGGCCGAGCGGCTGACCGCGGCGGGCCATCGCCTCGCCGCGCGCGCCATCGTGCGCGACGAGCGCGCCGGCATCGCCGCGCAGCTCAGGGAATGGATCGCCGATCCGGGCATCGACGTGATCCTCTCCACCGGGGGCACCGGGCTGACCGGGCGCGACGTCACCGTGGAGGCGCACCGCGACGTCTACGAGAAGGAGATCGAGGCCTTCGCCATCGTCTTCACCCAGGTCTCGATGGGCAAGATCGGCACCTCGGCCGTGCAGAGCCGGGCCTGCGGCGGGGTGGCGGGGGGCACCTACCTCTTTGCCCTGCCCGGCTCGCCCGGCGCCTGCAGGGACGCCTGGGACGCGATCCTGGCGTTCCAGCTCGACTACCGCCACCGCCCCTGCAACTTCGTCGAGATCATGCCGCGCCTCGACGAGCACCTTCGGCGCAAGTAGCCGGCGCAGGACTCGCTTAACCACTGGGTGCCATGCTGCGGCCCGCGCCCGTCCGCCGCCCGTCCGCGAGGTGAGACCGAGATGTTCCAGCGCCGCCCCGCCGATGCCACCCGGCCGGTGCTCGACACCGGCCACCTGGCCCGGCTCGAGAGCCATCTCGGCGCCCCGGTGCTGGCCGAGCTGCTGGCCGACGGGCTGATCGAGCTCACCGACCGGCTGCGCCGGCTCGCCGAGCTCGAGCGCGCGGGCGATCTCGACGGCCTCGCCCGGCTCGGCCACGACCTGGTCGGCATGGCCGGCAACCTCGGCCTCGCCCGGCTCTCGGCGACGGCGGGCGCGATGCACCGCGCGGCGTGCGCCGGCCGGGGGCCGGAGGCGCTCGCCGAAGCGGGCGGCGCGCGGCGCCTGGGCTTCGAGGCGGCCGACGCGCTGCGCCGCCACCTCGCCGCCCTGCGCCGTGCCTGAGGCCGAAGCCCGGGCTTGTATCGCGGCGCCAGCCAGATAGGCTCGTGCCCGGCAAGCACCACGGGCAAGCGGAGGACCCTCCGGATGAGCGAAGGCAGGCCGCAAGCCGGGCCGCAAGCGGCGCGCGGCGAGCCGGTGCCGATTCGGCTGGTCGGACCCGAGGACATCGAGGCGGCGCTCGCCGGGATGCCGGGGATGCCGGCGGCCTGGGTGCGCGCGAACGGCTTTCGCGGCCGGACCGGCAGCTGGCTGGCGATCCCCGGGGCGGACGGGTCGCTGGCGCGGGTGCTGGTCGGCCACGGCGCGGCGGGCGAGCGGCGCCGCGAGCGGTTTCACCTCGGCGCTTTCGCCCGCGCCGCGCCGCCGGGGCGCTACCGGCTCGAGGGCCCGCTCGACCGCGAGGCGGCGGAGGAGGCGGCGCTCGCCTGGCGGCTCGGGCGCTACCGCTTCGACCGCTACAAGGGCACCGACAAGGCCGGCGAGGCGCGCGGGGAGGCCGTGCTGGAGACGCCGGCTGGGGTGGATGCCGGGCGGCTCGAGCGCATCGCCGAGGGCGTCTGTCTCGCCCGCGACCTGATCAACGCGCCGGCGAACGAGCTCGGGCCCGCGGCGCTCGAGCAGGCGGCGCGCGATCTGGCGCTGCGGCACGGGGCCGAGGTAGCCGTCACCGCCGGCGAGGCGCTGATTGAGGCCAACCTGCCGCTGATCCACGCGGTCGGCCGCGCCGGCCCGCAGGCGCCGCGGCTGCTCGATCTGCGCTGGGGGGATCCGGGCCACCCGAAGGTCACGCTGGTCGGCAAGGGGGTGTGCTTCGACACCGGCGGGCTCAACCTCAAGCCGGGCAGCTCGATGGAGCTGATGAAGAAGGACATGGGCGGGGCGGCCTGCGTCATGGGCCTCGCCCACATGGTGATGGGGCTCGGGCTGCCGCTGCGGCTGCGCCTGCTGATCCCGGCCGTGGAGAACTCGGTCGCCGCCTGGTCGATGCGGCCGGGCGACATCCTGCGCTCGCGCCAGGGCCTCAGCGTCGAGATCGGCAACACCGACGCCGAGGGCCGCCTGGTTCTCGCCGACGCGCTGGCGCTGGCGGGCGAGGAGGACCCGGCGCTGGTCGTCGACATGGCGACGCTCACCGGGGCGGCGCGGGTGGCGCTCGGGCCCGACCTGCCCGCCTTCTTCACCGACGACGAGGCGCTGGCGGGCGAGCTGATGGCCGCCTCGGCCCGGGTCGCCGACCCGCTCTGGCGGCTGCCGCTGTGGCCGGCCTACGAGGCCGACATCGAGCCCGAGATCGCCGATCTCGACAACGCACCGCGCGGCGGGTTCGCCGGGGCGATCACCGCGGCGCTGTTCCTCAAGCGCTTCGCCGGCGCGCGCGCCTGGGTGCATTTCGACATCTACGGCTGGACCCCCAAGGCCCGGCCCGGACGGCCCAGGGGCGGCGAGTGCCAGGCCGCGCGCGCCGTCCTCGCGCTGCTCGAGACACGCTACGGAGGGAGCCGATGACTCCGGACCCGAACCCGGGCCTCGATCCGGGCCTGAACCCTGGCCCGAACCCCGACCCGCGCCGCGTCCCGGCCCGCGCCGACCTGGCCGCCGCGCATCTCAGGGGCGAGGTCGCGGCCGCGCGCTATGCCGAGCCGACCCGGCTCGTCGTCTCCCTGCCGGTGGCGCCGCTGACCCGGCGAGCGCAGGCCGAGGCGCCGATGGAGAGCCAGCTCCTCTACGGCGAGGGCTTCGCCGCCTACGAGCACGATGGCGAGTGGGCCTGGGGCCAGGCCGAGGCGGATGGCTATGTCGGCTACCTGCCGCGCGCCGCGCTGGCGCCCGCGGGCGCGCCGGCGTCGCACCGGGTGGCGGCGCTCTTCACGCATGTCTACCCGGGGTCGTCGCTGAAGGCCCGGCCGCTCGGCTGGCTGACCTACGGGGCGCAGGTCGCGGTGGCCGGCGTCGAGGCGGGGTTCGCGGTGCTGGAGGCGGGCGGGCACATCCCCGTGCAGCACCTGGTGCCGCGGGCGCACCTGGCGCCCGACTGGGTGGCCGAGGCCGCGCGGTTCACCGGCGTGCCCTATCTGTGGGGCGGCCGGGCGCCGACCGGGCTCGACTGCTCGGGCCTGCTGCAGCTGGCGCTGCAGGCGGCCGGGCGGGACTGCCCGCGCGATTCGGACATGCAGGAGGCCGAGCTCGGGCGCACGCTGGCGCCCGGCACGCCGGCGATGCGGGGCGACCTGATGTTCTGGAAGGGCCATGTCGGCATCATGCTCGACGGCACCCGCATGCTGCACGCCAACGCGCACCACATGGCGGTGGCGGCCGAGCCGCTGGCTGCGGCGCGCACGCGCATCCTAGTCGCCGGCGGCGGGCCGGAAACCCGGCACGCCCGGCTCGACGGCGCCGGCGGTGGCGACTAGGATGCGCGCGCATACGGCAACCTGGAGGTGGCAGCATGGAGCGAAGCACGGCCTGGATCGCGCGGGCGGCGCTCGCGGTGTCTCTTCTCGCCCCGGCCGGCTGCGCCGATGCCGGGAACCAGCCCGGGGCGGTACCCCAGCCGCACGAGCGGGCCGACGGCGCGCCGGCGCAGGCCGGGTTCGCGGCGTGGCGCCAGGATTTTCGCGCCCGGGCGCTTGCGGCCGGCATCTCGCCCGGCGTGTTCGACGACGCCTTCGCCGGGGTCGCGGTCAATCCCCGGGTGCTCGAGCTCGACCGCCACCAGCCCGAGTTCGTCCGTCCGATCTGGGAGTATCTCGACCGCGCCGTCTCGCCCGAGCGCATCGCGCAGGGGCGCGCGCGCGCGGCCGAGCATGCCGCGCTCCTGCGCCAGATCGAGGCGCGCCACGGCGTGGATGCGGGCGTGGTCGCCGCGATCTGGGGGCTCGAGAGCGCCTATGGCGAGAATCTCGGCTCGCTCCCAGTGATCGAGAGCCTGGCGACGCTCGCCCATGACGGGCGCCGGCGCGACTTTGCCGAGGAGCAGCTCATCGCCGCGCTGCGCATCATCCAGAGCGGCGATGTCAGCCCGGGCCGCATGGTCGGCTCCTGGGCGGGCGCCATGGGCCACACGCAGTTCATCCCGACGAGCTTCGAGGCGTATGCGGTCGACCACACCGGCGACGGGCGGCGCGACGTCTGGGCCGCGAACCCGGCGGACGCGCTGGCCTCGACGGCGAACTACCTCGCCCGCTTCGGCTGGGAGAAGGGCGCCCCGGCGGTGATCGAGGTGGCGCTGCCCGCGGGCTTCGACTACCGGCTCGCCGACGATTCGACGCGGCGCACGGCGGCCGAGTGGGAGGCGCTGGGCGTGCGCGGCAAGCGCGCGGCGCTGGCGCCCGCCGACTCGGTGACGCTGCTGCTGCCTGCCGGGGCGGCGGGGCCGGCCTTCGCCGCCTACCCGAACTTCCGGGTGATCAAGCGCTACAACAACGCCACCTCCTACGCGCTGGCGGTGGCGCTGCTGGCCGCCGAGCTCGACCCGGCGATGCGCTTCGGGCTGAGCCCGGCGCTCGACTGGCCGCGCAGCGACCGGCCGCTCTCGCGCGGCGAGACCGAGGAGCTGCAGCGCCGCCTGACCGCGCTCGGCTATCCCACCGAGGGGGTGGACGGCATCATCGGGCCGAACACCCGCGAGGCGATCCGCCGCTTCCAGGCCAATGCCGGCATGACGCCCGACGGCTATGTCTCGGCCACGCTGCTGCAACGCGTGCGGGCGGCGGCCGGCGGCTGACACGACCCGCGCGCCGGCCCCGAACGCGTCGGCCGGGAGTCCCTCCCCTTGGCTTGGGCAGGGGTCTCCCGCTATCGGCTACGGGGCGCCTCGCCGTCGCGGCTTGCGGCGGGATGTGTTCCGGTCAGCGGGCGCCTATCTCAGGCAACGACCTCAGACAACGAAGTCGAAGGCGGCTTCTAGGTCGCCGTCGGCGCGGGGCGCGGGGCCGATCGAGGCGGCCGCCTGCGCCGCCCGGCCCAGCCGGCGGAACAGGAAGTCGCGCTGGTTGAGCGGGTGGCCGTCGAGGTAGATCTGGGTGATCAGCTCGCTGCCGTCGGGGCGGATCACGCGGGCATGGATATGCGGCGTGCGGCCCGGATAGGGCACGGGGCGGATGGTGCGGAAGCGGTAGCGGCCCCCGGCGTCCGTGCGCGTCGCGCCGAAGCCCTGGAAGTGGGGGTCGCGCGCGGCCCCGCCCCGGTCGCGGTGGTGCAGGTAGCGCCCGTTCGCGTCGCACTGCCAGATCTCGATCAGTGCGCCGGCGACCGGCTCGCCGCCCGCGTCGAGCACCCGGCCCGCGAGGTGCATCACCTCGCCGCCGGCCTCGCGCACCTTGCCGGCCACCTTGACGAGGTCCCAGTCGTCGTCGCCGGGCCGGTCGGCCGGCGGCGGGTAGAACGGCCCCGCGGTCTGCGGCGGGGTGGCCACGAGCGCCGCGGCCGTGCGGGCGAGTCCCGCCGCCGCGCCGCCGAGGGCAAGCACTCCAAGCGCCAGGCGCCGTGATAGCGATGCGGTCATGGTCGATCCTCCCTTTTGCGGGTAGATGGGACGCTGGCGCGGCCCCGGCAACTGCCGCGCCGCCCGGCGATGTCGCATCGGGGCGGGGCAAGGTCGCTCGACCCGCAGCAGGGCGCTCGGCTTGCCGCGAGATTGCGCGTAGATTCGTGGAGCACACGGCCAAGAGCGGGGACGCACCATGAGAACGCACGCGCGGGCGGTTGTCGTAGGCGGCGGCGCGATCGGCTGCTCGATCGCCTATCACCTGGCGAAGGCGGGCTGGAGCGACGTGGTGCTGCTCGAGCGCGACGAGCTGACCTCGGGCTCGACCTGGCACGCCGCGGGGCTGCTGCCGCTCTTCAACATGGGCTTCGCGGTCAGCCACATCCACGACCATTCGGTCAGGCTCTACAAGGCGCTCGAGGCCGAGACCGGGCTGAACGCCGGGTTCTCGGTGGTCGGCAATCTGCGCATGGCGCAGACTAGGGAGCGCATGGACGAGTACATGCTCTACGCCTCGACCGCCGAGACCGTGGGCATTCCGGTCGAGTGGCTGACCCCCGACGACATCAAGGCGCGCTGGCCGCTGCTGCGCACGGATGATCTGAAGGGCGCGATCTACCACCCCGACGACGGCTACATAAACCCCGCCGACGTGACCCAGGCCATGGCCCGCGGCGCCCGCCAGCGTGGCGTCGAGATCGTGCGCCGGGCGCAGGTGGATGCCTATCAGCGGGTGGGTGACGAGTGGCTGGTCCGGGGCCGCAAGATGGCCGACCGCGGCGGCAACCTGGTGCCGACCGAGGAGACCTTCGAGATCCGCTGCGAGCACGTGGTCACCGCCACCGGCAACCACGCCCTGCGCAGCGCGGCGATGATCGGGCTGAGCATCCCGGCGATCCCGGTCGAGCACCAGTATATCGTCACCGAGCCCGACCCGGCGCTCAGGGAATGGCGCAAGTCGCATCCCGAGCACCCGGTGCTGCGCGACGCCGACGCCAAATGGTACGTGCGCGAGGAGCGCGGCGGCTGGATCCTCGGCCCCTACGAGCGGGGTGCCCCGGCGCGCTTCGTGTTCGGCGTGCCGGACAGCTTCCGCGCCGACCTCTTTCCCCTCGATCTCGAGCGCATCGAGGAGGAGTACATGTCGATGATCCACCGCATCCCCTCGAGCGAGCCGCTGGGGATCAAGGACGACTTCAACGGGCCGATCTCGTATACGCCCGACGGCAACCCGCTGCTCGGCCCGGCGCCCGGCGTCGAGAACTTCTGGCTCGCCGAGGGATTCAGCTTCGGCATCACGGCGGCCGGCGGCACCGGCCACTACCTGGCGCAGGTGATGGTCGAGGGCGAGGCCGAGATCGACATGTGGTCGCTCGACCCGCGCCGCTTCGGGCGCTGGATGAACCGCGAATACGCGGCGCGAAAGAACGAGGAGGCCTACGCTCACGTCTACATCCTGCACCACCCCGACGAGGAGCGCCCGGCCTGCCGGCCGCTGCGCACCGCGCCGTGCTACGACCGGGTCAGGATGCGCGGCGCCCAGTTCGGCCAGGTGAACGGCTGGGAGCGGCCGAACTACTACGCGCCCGAGGGCTTCGACGACCACGCCGCGCGCTCGTTCCGGCGCGGCGGCTGGTGGGAGTACGCGGTCGCGGAGGCGAAGGCCGTGCGCGAGGGCGCGGGCCTCTTCGACGCCACCGCCTTCACCAAGCACATGGTGCGCGGGCCCGGCGCGACGCGGTTCCTCGACTGGCTGACCTGCAACCGGCTGCCGCGCGTGGGCCGCATCAACCTGACCTACGGGCTGACCGACGCCGGCACGGTGCGCACCGAGTTCACCATCGTGCGCCTCGCCGAGGACGAATACTACTGCGTCACCTCGGGCGCGGCGCAGCTCTACGACTCGGATTATCTCGTCAAGGAGGCGGAGAGGAAGCGCGGCGAGTTCGGCTGGATCGAGGTGCACGACGTCTCGACCCAGTGGGGCGTGCTCGCCATCGCCGGGCCGCGCTCGCGTGAGGTGCTGCGCCCGCTGGTGGTGGACGCCGAGCCGGAGACGGCGCTCTCGAACCGGCGGTTTCCCTGGCTCTCGATGCGCAACATCGACCTCGGGATGTGCCCGGTCATGGCGATCCGCGTCGCCTACACGGGCGAGCTCGGCTGGGAGCTGCATCACCCCATCGAGATGCAGAACTACCTGTTCGACCGGCTGATGGAGGCGGGCGAGCCGGTTGGACTGAAGCTCTGCGGCGCGCGGGCGCAGAACTGGCTCAGGCAGGAGAAGTCCTACCGCGCCTTCGGCTCGGACATCGGCCGCGACGCGACGCCGCTGGAGAGCGGGCTCGACCGCTTCGTCGACCT